>DASQOU010000161.1:0-42426 GCA_035644295.1 Bradyrhizobium sp. | reverse complement strand
CGCGGCCCCGCCGGCCGCAACATGTGGGAGAAGCTCTCCAACGTTCAGGAAGAGGTGCTGGCCAACTATCTCAAGAACGAATATCCGCAGACCATCGCCGTGGTGCTGTCGAAACTCAGGCCGGAGCACTCCGCGCGGGTGCTCGCGATCCTGCCCGAGGACATGGCGCTCGACGTGGTCAACCGGATGCTGAAAATGGAGGCGGTGCAAAAGGAAGTGATCGAGCGTGTCGAGCAGACGCTTCGCATCGAATTCATGTCGAACCTGTCGCAGACACGACGCCGCGACGCCCATGAGGTGATGGCCGAGATCTTCAACAACTTTGATCGCCAGACCGAAACCCGCTTCATCACCTCGCTGGAAGAGGAAAACCGTGAATCCGCCGAGCGCATCAAGGCGCTGATGTTCACCTTCGACGACCTCATCAAGCTCGACTCCGGGTCGGCGCAAACACTGATGCGCAACGTCGACAAGGACAAGCTCGGCATCGCGCTCAAGAGCGCCAATGAGGATGTCCGCGGCTTCTTCCTCGGCAATATGTCGTCCCGCGCCGGCAAGATGCTGCTCGACGACATGGCCGCGATGGGGCCGGTGCGGTTGCGCGATGTCGACGAGGCGCAGGCGCTGCTCGTCAACCTCGCCAAGGACCTGGCTGCCAAGGGGGAAATCACCTTGACCAAAAACCGCGCCGACGACGAGCTGGTGTATTGATGGCCGCCCCCGCAAAATTCCTGTTCGACGCGGATTTCTCGGCGCCCGACAGGCGCGAACGCGCCGCCACGCCGTCGGAAATCACCCAAAAGATCGCTTCAGCCGAGGCCCGCGCCTATCGCGACGGCTACGACGCCGCGTTGCGCGAGGCGAAGGTGGAAAGCGACCGCCGCGCCGCGCTGGCGCTGGAAGAGATCGGAATTGCCATCCAGGGCATCGCGGCGCGTTTCTCCGGCGTCGAGGCCAGAATGGAAACCGAGGCCGTCGATGTCGCGGTCGCGGTGGCGCGCAAGCTCACCAGCGCGTTGATTGCCCACGAACCGCTGGGCGAAGTCACCGCGCTGGTGAGCGACTGCTTTTCGCAGCTGGTTTCGACCCCGCATCTGGTGGTCCGGATCAACGATTCGCTGTACGAGGCGGCGCACGGACGCATCGAACGGCTGGCGAAGCAAAGCGGCTTCGAGGGCCGGCTCGTGATTCTGGCCGAGCCGGAAATCGAAACCGGCGATTGCAGGATCGAATGGGCGGATGGCGGCGTGGTGCTGGAACGCGCGGCGATCGAAGCGAAAATCAACGAACTTGTCGGGCGCTACATCGCGTCCCGCAATCAGGCCTGAGCCATGGCCAGGAGGAATGAACCATGAGTGACACCGACGCACAGGTTCCACTCCCCGATCTCAACGCCGCGCCGCCGCCGGCGACCGACGACGTGGCATATCACGAGGACGAGAATGCCGCGCGCATTGCCGCCGATCTCGAGGCCGTGTTCGACGTGCCGGTACAGGTCTCCGCCGTGCTCGGCCGCTCCAAGATGGACGTCGGCGAATTGCTGAAGCTCGGGCCCGGTACCGTACTCGAACTGGATCGCCGCGTCGGTGAGGCGATCGACATCTACGTCAACAACCGCCTGGTGGCGCGCGGCGAGGTAGTTCTGGTGGAAGACAAGCTTGGCGTGACCATGACGGAAATCATCAAGGCTGAACGCACCTGAGGCTTTCTCTAACGACACGCGCCTAGCGGGCGCGAACAGACGAACAGGAGATTATCATGCGGCTTCTCATCGTTGGTACACTGAAAGGCCAGCTTACGACAGCCACCAAGATCGCCATGGAAAACGGCGCTACCGTCACCCATGCGGAGGATCACGAGCAGGCCATGCGCGTATTGCGCGGCGGCAAGGGTGCCGACCTGCTGCTGGTCGACGTTGCCCTCGATATCCGCGATCTGGTGATGCGGCTTGAGGCCGAACACATTCACGTTCCGATCGTGGCCTGCGGCATCTCCAACGACGCCCGCGCGGCGGTAGCCGCGATCCATGCCGGCGCCAAGGAGTACATCCCGCTGCCGCCCGATCCGGAATTGATCGCCGCGGTGCTTGCCGCCGTCGCCAATGATTCACGCGACCTGGTCTATCGCGACGAAGCGATGGCCAAGGTGATCAAGCTGGCCCAACAGATCGCTGGCTCCGACGCCTCGGTCATGATCACCGGCGAATCCGGCACCGGCAAGGAGGTGCTGGCGCGCTATGTCCATACCCGCTCCAACCGCGCCAAGCGGCCGTTCATATCGATCAATTGCGCGGCAATTCCCGAGCACCTGCTTGAGTCCGAACTGTTCGGCCATGAGAAGGGCGCGTTCACCGGCGCCATCGCGCGGCGTATCGGCAAATTCGAAGAAGCCACCGGCGGCACCTTGCTGCTCGACGAAATCTCCGAGATGGACGTGCGGTTGCAATCCAAATTGCTGCGGGCGATCCAGGAGCGCGTCATCGATCGCGTCGGCGGCACGCGGCCGGTTCCGGTCGATATCCGCATCATCGCGACCTCGAACCGCAACCTGGCCGACGCGGTACGCGAGGGGACCTTTCGCGAGGATCTGTTGTTCCGGCTCAACGTCGTGAACCTGAAGATTCCGCCATTACGCGAACGCCCGGCGGACATCCTTGAACTGGCGCAGCACTTCGCCAAGAAATATGCCGACGCCAATGGCGTGCCGCTGCGGCCGATTTCCGCCGAGGCGCGGCGGGTGCTGACATCCAACCGCTGGCAGGGCAACGTCCGCGAGCTGGAAAACACCATGCACCGCTCGGTGCTGATGGCGCAGGGCGACGAGATCGGCGTCGACGCCATTCTGACGCCGGATGGCGATCGCCTCGATACGCCGAAGACCGTGCCGGCGGTGGCGCATGCCACCTTCGCCGCCGAACAGGTGACGCGCGCGCTGGTCGGACGCACGGTTGCCGACGTCGAACGTGATCTGATCCTGGAGACCTTGAAGCATTGCCTCGGCAATCGCACCCATGCGGCCAATATCCTTGGCATCTCGATCCGCACGCTGCGCAACAAGCTGAACGAATATGCCGATGGTGGCCTGCCGATCACCCCTGCAGGGGCCGGCGATATTCACCGCGCCTCCGCTTCGGTGTGACCTCCCGCGACGAATCTAGCCTCCGTCATTCCGGGGCGATGCGAAGCATCGAACCCGGAATCTCGAGATTCCGGGTCTGGTGCAAACGCACCAGCTCGGAATGACGGCTCACGAATAATTCGGCGCGTCGGGCTTGCGGAAGATGTGGATCGGATCGCCTGGCTGAAAGCCGCTTCCCATGAAAGCCGCATAGGCGTAGAGCGCGAGGTAGACAATCGCAATCCCGCCAACCGCGTAAAACACCCAGGTCGCGATACGTTTCATGCTTCAAATTTCACGCTGGGCGGGCCAAGCCGGAAGGCGGGGAATGCCCGTGGTCGCATCGTCGGCCGCAGGGACTAACAATCGACGGGCTTTTATGGCACATCATACCACAGCCCTTGACGGCTGGAGAACCCACTGATTTTTCGAGTTCAACATGCCAGCACCCAAGCCGCCCGCCTTTGAGACCCTGAGCCTCCATGCAGGCCAGCACCCGGACCCCGTTACGGGCGCCCGTGCCGTCCCGATCTATCAGACCACTTCCTACGTCTTTCGGGATTCCGAGCATGCGGCCGCCTTGTTCAATCTGGAACGCGCAGGGCACATCTATACCCGCATTTCCAACCCGACGACGGCGGTGCTGGAGGAGCGGCTTGCCGCGCTGGAAGGCGGCGTCGGCGCGATCTGCACCGCGAGCGGGATGGCGGCGCTGCATCTGGCGATCGCAACGCTACTGAACGCGGGCGACCACATCGTCGCCTCGTCCTCGCTCTACGGCGGCAGTATCAACCTGCTCACGCATACGCTGCCGCGCTTCGGCATCACCACTACTTTCGTAAAGCCGCGCGCGCTTGACCAATTCCGCGCGGCAATCCAACCCAACACCCGGCTCGTGATCGGCGAAACCATTGGCAATCCCGGTCTCGAAGTGCTGGATATTCCCGCTGTCGCGAGAATCGCGCATGACGCGAAAATCCCGTTGTTGATCGACAATACCTTCGCCACTCCCTATCTCAGCCGGCCGATCGAGCTTGGGGCCGACATCGTGATGAATTCGACCACCAAGTGGATCGGCGGCCACGGCATCGCCATTGGCGGCGCCGTCGTCGACGGCGGTCGGTTCGATTGGCGAGCGTCCGGAAAATTCCCGGTCCTGACTGAGCCCTATGCCGGATATCACGGCATTGTCTTCGACGAGCAGTTCGGTCAGGCGGCGTTCATCATGCGGGCACGCACCGAAGGCCTGCGCGACTTCGGCGCGTGCCTGTCGCCCAGCAATGCCTTTCAACTTCTGCAGGGCGTCGAGACGCTGGGCATTCGCATGGAGCGCCATATCGCCAATACCGATGCGGTGCTTGCCGCGCTCGCCGCGAACAAGGCGGTCGAGTGGATTCTGCATCCCTCGCTGGAAAGTCATCCCGACCATGAGCTTGCCAAACGATTGCTGCCGCGGGGGGCCGGATCGATCATCAGCTTCGGCATCAAGGGCGGCCGGCCAGCGGGGCGGAAGTTAATCGAGTCCTTGCGGTTGATCAGCCATCTGGCCAATGTCGGCGATGCCAAGACACTGGTCATTCATCCCGCCAGCACAACCCACCAGCAGATGAATGCCGCCCAGCTCCAGGCTGCGGGCATCGGCGAAGAGCTGGTACGTCTGTCGATCGGAATTGAATCCGCCGCCGATATCATCGATGACCTCGGCCAGGCGCTCCGTATTTCGCAGAAGGCTTAAAGCCATGCAGTTGTCGGTGAACGGGATTGATACCTTCGTCGCCAACGGCGGCCGGGAGTTCGATTCCTCGCAACCGACGATCGTACTGCTACACGGCGCCGGCTTCGATCATACCACCTGGGCGCTGCACAGCCGGTGGTTTGCGCATCACGGCTATGGCGTGCTGGTTCCCGATCTGCCTGGCCATGGCCGATCCTCCGGCGCGCCGCTGCCCACGATCGCCGACATGGCCGACTGGACCGCCGCCCTGCTCGACGCCGCCGGCGCCGACAAGGCGCGGCTTGTCGGTCATTCCATGGGTTCGTTGATCGCGCTTGAGACCGCCGCGCGGCATTCGGCAAGGGTCTCCGCACTCGGTCTGATCGGAACGGCGGCAACCATGTCGGTCGGACCCGAATTGCTCAAAGCCGCCGAGACCGACGATCACGCCGCCGTCGATATGGTCTCGATCTGGGGTCTCGGCTATCAGGCGGAGCTGGGTGGCAGCCTCGCGCCCGGTTTGTGGATGCACTTTGGCGCCCAACGCGTGCTCGAACAAAGCCGGCCCCGCGTGCTGTTCAACGACCTGTCCGCGTGCAACGATTACCAAAATGCGCTTGCCGCCGCCGCGAGGATCACTGTCCCGACCACCGTGGTTCTCGGCGAACGCGACATGATGACCCCGATCAAAACCGGCAAGGCGCTTGCCGCTGCAGTGGCGAATTCACGCACCGTGATGTTGCGTGGCGCCGGCCACATGATGATGGTGGAGCGGCCCGACGAACTGCTCGCCGCGCTGCAAGGCTGATCAGCTAGAGCCAGATCGGTTCTGCTTGAATCAGAACCGAGGCTCTAATCTTTTGTTTTGACGCGTTTTCTTCACGCGAACCGGTATCCACTTCGCTCGAAAACGCTCCAGTCTCTTCGCTGCAAGCCGAGCGGATGCTACCACGCCGGCAGTACCGCTCCCTTGAACGTCGTGAGAACGAAGTCGCGGATTTCCGGCGTCTGATAGCTTTGAACCAGAAGCTTGACCCAGGGCTTGTCTTTGTCACTGCTGCGGACCGCGATGAGATTTGTGTAGGGTCCTTTGGGATCTTCGCGAAGGATCGCATCCTTGACGGGATCAAGGCCGGCCTCCGCGGCATAATTGGTGTTGATCCCGGCGGCATCGACGTCGTCGAGGGTCCGCGCCGTCTGCGCAGCGTCCACCTCCACGACTTTGAACTTCCGCGGATTTTCGATGATATCTGCGACGGTCGGCTTGAATCCGACTCCCTGCCTGAGCTTCAAGACACCCTTGTCCTGCAGGAGAAGCAGGACGCGACCTCCATTGGTCGGGTCGTTGGGAATCGACAGCGTTCCGCCTTGCGGCACCGCATCCCAGCTCTTGTATTTCTTCGAATAAATGCCCATCGGAAAATTGACCGTGAAGCCGATCGATTCGATCTTGTATCCGCGGTCTGCCTTCTGATTGTCGAGATAGGGCGGGTTCTGAAACGAATTCGCCTGCAGGTCGCCGGCGTCCAGCGCGGCATTGGGAAGCGCGTAATCAGTGAACTCGACGATTTGAATGTCGAGACCGTTCTTTGCGGCGATCGGCTTTACGGCTTCGAGAATCTGGGCGTGGGGACCCCGGGTGACGCCGACCTTAATGGTTTCGGCGCGGGCCGCGCCTGCAATGACTGCCAGGATGGCGGCTGAGACCATGAGATGACGTAGCAACATGATTTTTCCGTTGCTGTGAATAGATATCATTCGTGACTTCCGGGCGGTTGTCGAGCCGGCGCGCAATCACTTCGCCCAGGGTTTGCACGCCCTGCACAAGCGCAATCCGCCGCGCGGCCGGCGGCGCATCCGGGTTTGTAGCTACAGTTTGATGGGAATGAAATAATTGACGGCGATCAGAACCGCTAGAAGCCCGATGCCGAGCCCAAGACTCCAGCCGATCAGTTTCTTCTCGACCGGCAGGAGCGGCTCGGCTTCCGCGGCATTGATTTCATTCCTGAGGTCGGGTTGCGGCACACGATTTTCCCTTTGGATCAGCTGGCGAGCGGCGGCTTGAAGCCGCTGAAGAACAGCCATGAAATCAACAGCCCCACCCAGATCACAAATCCGAACAGGCTGACGAAATAGACCGCCGCGAGCTTGCCAAAACCCTGTTGCCAGAGTTTGCGGAAATCCGACAAAACGCCGATCGAGAAGAACGTCAGGACGAAGAAAATCACCCGGAAGACATTCGCCTCGCCGGCGGCGGCAGGAAGCGCTTTCGCGATCCCCGGCGTCGAACCGAGCGCGAGCCAGAGCGATACCGCAAAGACCAGGATGAAGCCGAGAATGAATTTCGGGAACCGCTGCCAGATTTCCGCTGGCTTCGCCTTGTCCGGCCCCTTGTCGATATGGTTGGTCCAGATATAGCCGAGGATGAACGCCCAGATGCCGATGAAGATATCGATGAAGATCTTCACCGTTGTCGTTGTCGCGAGTATCCAGCCCGGCTGGTATTTGATGCCTTCCGCCGCCGCCTTCGCCATGATCAGCGACTCGGTGATGCCGCCGCCGGCGACCGCCGCTCCATCGGTCTTGATGGCGAGCCCGATCCAGGCGCCAGCCACCAGCGGCTCCTGCCACAGGAAGGTTTGCGCCAGAAACGGCAGAATGAGAACTTCGACGACCGCGAACACGACGACCAGGGACGAGACCAGGATCGGCACCGCAGGCCTTGCGCGGATCGCGCCGCCGGTCGCGATCGCCGCCGCCACGCCGCAAATCGAAATGCCGGACGCCAGCGGGACCGACCATTCACGGGAAAAGCCGAACCACTTGCGCGCGACGTAATAGACGACGGCCCAATAGATCAGATAGGCCTCGATGATCGCGGCCGCACCACGCAACAGCAGCGAGGAAGCAAGGTTCAACCGGCCCGCCGCCGTGACGGCGACGGTGGCGCCGAGAATGACGATCGCGATCTTGATGTAGAGCTCCGGCCGTATCGCCTCCTTCAGCCAGTCTGCGAAACGGGGAAAGAAATTGGCGATCACAAGTCCGGAAACGAGCGCCACGATGAAGCCGCCCTCATTGGTCAGTTTGAGCGACCAGGCGATACCGAACTTCTGCTGCTCCGCGGGCGTCACCGCGGCGACATAGGCGTAGCTGCCGACGATCCAACTCGCATAGGCAATCGCGAATACCGCCGTGAATGCGAGGGCGAACTTTTTGACATCCCCGCCAAGCGTGACCACGCCGGCACTCAGCACCACAAGCAACGCGGCATAGGTGGCAAGCAGCGCCCCGCCGCCTCCGAGCCAGGCATAGCCCTTGGCGAAAGGATTAAGCGCCTGCGCGACATCGGTATAGACCGAGGTGGTCACCGCCCAGCCCAGAAGGTCGGTCCCGCTGATGCTGACCAGCGCCGATCCGAACACCAAAAGACCGATGACGACGGCAAGCCAGTCTTCGTTAAGCCGCGCCCGTAACACAATAGGCTGCGAGACCTTGACCGCGATATCCGACATTCCCATTCCTCAAGCTGATCGCTGGACAGAGACGCCGCACTCTGTCGATGCCAGCTCAGGATGATGGCACCCGCGACCTGTGTCGAGCACCTGCCGAAAATAGCGATATCCGGCCTGTCGCCTCAGCGACGGACGTTGTGTTTTTTCCAATGATCCGATCAATGGTAGTTCAATTCTTTCCCACGGGGGGCGGCCGGTATCCTTGCCGGAACCGGTTCTAACTCGCCGCCGTGGAGGCGGCCGCCGCCCTTACCGGCGCGACGTTGACCGCCAGCTTGCCGTAGCGATCCGTGAAAGCTTCGGTGTCGATCTCCTCGAGCTTTATCGCACCGCTCATGACGCCCGCCTTCCACGAATCGTGCTCGGGGTCTTCGCGGAATTCCGGCATCACTTCGCGCGCGAACAGTTCGAGGGAATCGCAGATGTGCTCATGGCTGTTCTTGCCGGCCTGGTTGAGCAGGATGACCTGGTCGATGTGCGAGGTGCGGAACCGGCGCAATTTCTTGGCGATCGTTTCCGGCGAGCCGATCAGGCCGCCGCGCAGCGTTGCCTCCTGCGCTAAAGGATTCTCGCGCTTCCACTTGTTGTATTCGTCCCACATGTTGACGGTGCCGGGCGCCGGACGCTGGCGGTTCTGCGAGGCGCCGTAAAAGCGCAGCGCGAACTGGAAGAAGGTCGCGCCGTCGGCGCGCGCGCGGGCCTCCTCGTCGGTTTTGGCGCACATGAAGAACGACACCAGCGCCATGTTCGGGTTGATCTGGTAGTCGGCGAGCTTCTTCAGCCGTTTTGTAATCGCGTTGTAATAGGCGTGCACCCAGGCGTGGGCGGCGTCGGCGCTGACGAACTGGAAGCCGAGCGCGCCAAAACCGTTCTGGCCGGCGCGCTCGATGGTCGGCAATTGCGAGCAGGCCATCCACAATGGCGGGTGCGGCTTCTGCACCGGTTTGGGCACGACATTTCGCAAGGGAATGTCGAAATACTTGCCGTGATGCTCGCTGCCGCCTTCGCCAAACATCGGAAAAATGGCGCGGACGGCCTCCTCGAACACTTCCTTCTTGGTTTCCATGTCGCGGCCGAACGGCGTCAGTTCGGTGATCGAGGCGCTTTCACCCATCCCGAATTCGCAGCGTCCGTTGCTCAAGAGATCGAGCACCGCGATCCGCTCGGCGACGCGTGCGGGATGGTTGGTGGTGAGCTGGAAAATGCCGTGGCCGAGCCGGATGTTTTTGGTACGCTGGCTGGCGGCGGCGAGGAAGGATTCCGGCGACGGCGAGTGCGAATATTCCTCCAGGAAGTGATGCTCGACGACCCAGGCATGATCGTAGCCGAGCCGGTCGGCGGTCTCCAATTGCGTGAGCGCATCCTGATAAAGCCGGAGCTCATCGCCGGCCTGCCACGGGCGCGGCAGTTGCAGTTCATAGAAGATGCCAAATTTCATGACGTGTTTCCCGAAGGCCGGCTTGTCGTTCCGCCAAGTGCATTATCAAGTGTATTACCCATGGCGACCAAGTCCAGCCGCCGGCCATTCCGCACGGCGGGAGCCGCTTGCACCAAGCGTATGAATGGTTAGTTTTGGAGCCGGTTTGAGTCGTGCCACGCGCACGGCCGCCCTACCCGAGACCCCAAGATAATCCTTACATGACAACCTTTACGCCGCATCAGGATTCCGCGCTAAAGGCCGTTGCCGACTGGCTGAAGGCAAAGCCCGGCAAGAACGGCACGCCGCCGGTGTTCCGGCTGTTCGGCTATGCCGGCACCGGCAAGACCACGCTGGCACGCCACGTCGCCGACGGCGTCGACGGCGAGGTGAAATTCGCCGCGTTCACCGGCAAGGCGGCGCTGGTGATGCGCAACAAGGGCTGCGACAATGCCTCGACGATTCATTCGCTGATCTATCGCGCGCGCGAATCCGGCGTCGAGCAGCCAAGCTTCGAGCTGTGGGACGACGCGCCGGCTTCGAAAGCAAAACTGATCGTGATCGACGAATGCTCGATGGTGGACGCCGAACTCGGCCGCGATCTGATGTCGTTCGACTGCCCGTTACTCGTGCTCGGCGATCCCGCGCAATTGCCGCCGATCCAGGGCGGCGGCTTCTTCACCGATTGCGAACCTGACGCGATGCTGACCGAAGTGCATCGACAGGCGCAGAACGATCCGATCGTGCGGATGTCGATGGATATCCGCGAGGGCCGTGAGCTTGAGATCGGCCGCCACGGCGAAAGCGAAGTCGTCTCGCGCGCCGAGCTCGATCCCGACCGGGTCATGAGCGCCGACCAGGTGCTGGTCGGGCGCAACAACACCCGCCGCGCCTACAACGTGCGGGTGCGGCAAAAGCAGAATATCGAGGATCCCTTGCCGGTCGCCGGCGACAAGCTGGTTTGCCTGCGTAACAACCGCAAGAAAGGGCTGTTCAACGGCGGGTTATGGCGCGTGAAGTCGCGCGCGCAGTCGAAATCGAAGATTGTCACCATGCGCCTGTCACCGGATGAGGATTTCGGCCACAAGGTGACGAAGGTCTCAGTGCGCGGCGACTGCTTTGGCGGCGCCATCGAGACCATCCCGTGGGAACAACGCAAGCCCTATGACGAGTTCGATTACGGCTACGTGCTCACGGTGCACAAGTCGCAGGGCTCGCAATGGGACGACGTGGTGCTGTTCGACGAGAGTTTTGCCTTTCAGGACAGCCGTGCCCGCTGGCTCTACACCGGCATCACGCGGGCGGCGAAGCGGCTCAGCGTGGTGGTGTGAGGCAGGCCAGCGTGCCCCGGACGCTGCGCAGCGGGCCGCTCTTGCGGCGTGATGTACTGCTGATCCGGGGTCCATGCTTCGCCATCGCAGCGATGGATCCCGGCTCTGCGGTGCACCATCGAACAGGCGCTGCACCGCGTCCGGGAAACGAGGGGGTCGGCTGAGAGAGCTGAAGCGACGCCCCACAGCCGGGTTTCCACCGCCAGCTCGGCCCCCCAACCCCTTGAAATGCACCGATTTTACTCACGATCTCGTGTGCATCAGGCCGTAACAACCGCCGCTTTGCCGCGTATCTTGGGGGATCGGGCAGAGGGCCGATTGCGATCCGCCGCTGCCGCTCTAAAATGAAGTTCTTCCGTCGAGCCCCAAAATCCGCTGAGCCCAAGAGGCTAAGCCCAAGAGGAAGCCGCCATGACCCGTAGCCCATTCAGCCGCCTTTCGCTCTGCGCTGCCGCCCTTGGCGCGCTTGCGATCACCACCTTCGCGGTCGCGCCTTCGCGCGCCGGGGAAGAAGCCGTGATCATTCCGCCGCCGGCTGTGGACGCTCAGGCCGCGAGCGGCATCCAGACCGCCGTTGTGGCGGGCGGATGCTTCTGGGGCGTGCAGGGCGTGTTCCAGCACACCGCCGGCGTCGTCAACGCCGTGTCCGGCTATGCCGGCGGCAGCAAGATGACCGCCGACTACAACATGGTTTCCACCGGAACGACCGGGCATGCGGAAGCCGTCGAGATCAAATACGACCCCAGGAAGATCAGCTATGGCAAGATCCTGCAGATCTTCTTCTCGGTGGTGCATGATCCGACACAGCTGAACCGCCAGGGACCGGATTCGGGCACGCAATATCGCTCGGCCATCTTCACCACCAATGACGAACAGAAAAAGGTTGCGGACGCCTATATCGCGCAGCTCAATGTCGCCAAGGTCTACAAGAAGCCGATCGTGACCAAGGTCGGGCCGCTGGAAGGGTTTTTTCAGGCGGAGGCCTATCATCAGGACTACCTGACGCTGCACCCCAACCAGCCCTATATTGCCTATAATGACCTTCCGAAGGTCGAAAACCTGAAGAAGATTTTTGCCGAGAATTATATCGAGAAGCCGACCCTGGTGAGCAGCGTAAAGGTCACCAACTGAGGACGGAGAATTAGATTAAAGGACGAAGATTCCATGCCCGAAGCCAAAACGACGCCGAAGGTCGAAAAGAGCGAGGCGGAGTGGCGGGCCAAACTGACGCCGATGCAGTACGCGGTGCTGCGCGAAAAGGCGACCGAGCGGCCGTTCTCCGGCGAATACGAGCATGAGCACCGCCCGGGCACCTACATCTGCGCCGGCTGCGGACAAACGCTGTTCGAATCCGACGCCAAGTTCGATTCCGGCTGCGGCTGGCCGAGTTTCACGCAGCCGGCATCGGAGAGCCATGTCGACGAAGAGCGCGACATCAGCCACGGCATGATCCGCACCGAAGTGCTGTGCTCAAAGTGCAACGGCCATCTCGGCCATGTCTTCGAGGACGGCCCTGGGCCGACCGGCCTGCGCTACTGCATCAATTCGGCAGCACTGAAGCTGCAGCCGAAATAGGCTTGGGCGTCATTCCAGTGCGATGCCAAAGCATCGTCATGGCCGGGCTCGTCCCGGCCATCCACGTCTTTCTATGCTTAGGTGCAGCTAAGACGTGGATGCCCGGCATCGCAGACAAGTTTACGCAGTCTGCGCAGGCTTAACTGCTTTGGCCGGGCATGACGAGTTCGCTGAAAAGCCCAATTCTATTGGCCACATTTTGAGACAGACTCTGATGTCTGGTGCTACCGCGCCATCCCGGAATGACAGAAGTTGCCTTGCTCCTCATTGGGAATGAAAACACCGAAGTTCCTTCGCTGGAACCAAACGGCGAGATATGCTTTTCTCTCTGAGGCGGGGTTCCATCCGCCGGCCACCCCTTGGGGAGAGTGCCATGTCGCTCGGAATGATACTGATCATCATCGTGATCATTTATCTGCTCGGCGGGTTCAGCGGCCGTTTTGGCGGTTACGGCTATGGCATGGGCCATTCCGGGATGGGCCTTGGTGGCGTGATTTTAGTCGTGCTGCTCATCCTATTGCTGCTGGGCAAGCTGTAAATCAAATAAGCCATTGTAAATACAAGACTTATTCATGATTTGCCGTCGCGGCGGCCGGATTCATCATCAGGCCGGTCAGGAGTCGCATTTCTCCCAAACGAGCTTATATTATGGGGTGTCCCGAAATGACGTGCATCGGCGCGCCACGCTTGATTTTGCGCCCGTGCGATCTGTTCGCGAGTAGCTCGCGTTCTCACTAAAAAGAACAGAGGTCCCTGACCATGGCTTCCTTCAGCTTCAACACTGCTGCCGAATTGTTTCCTGCCGCGATCCGGAAGAAAAAGCGGGCGGGTTTCGCGTATCGGCGATTTGGCACCGCGGCCGAAGCGGTTCGCTTCGCGATCGAGGAGTTGCCGGCGGATTCGCTGAACGGCGCCTATCTGCAAGTCGATGAGGCTCGCTTCGATCAGAGCGGCATCCGCACGCTGTATGAGAGCCAGGATTTTCCGTTGCCGCGCCGTCCCCGTGCGCCCCAGCCTGCGCCCGGCGACAAGGCCGACACCGAAGCCGCGTAACTCTCCAACACATTACGAGAAGAAACTCCCTCTCCCGTAGGGAGAGGGTTGGGGTGAGGGGTTACAGTCTATCGTGAGGGCGTAACCCCTCACCCGATTTGCGGAGTTTATCATCGGGCGGCGCTTCGCGCCGACCCGTTGGCAAATCGACCTCTCCCCACGGGAGAGGTTTAACTCGCCGCCCCAATCACAAAATCCAACGCGCGCTAGCGCGGTTGCCTGTCCATCCAGCGCCGCAACAGACGCACATTGCGCATGTTGGCGCGGAACAGCACGTCGAACGCGTCGCCCGCTAATGGCACCATTCCGACCACGCCATCGACCGCGACATTGCCGAGCATCCGTGCGGTGACATGCCAGGGCGCGCCAAGCGCGCGTGCCTCGCGCACCAGCCACAGTGAAAACGCGGTCGCAAAGAGATCGCCGATCACCGGGATCAAGCGGATGACGCCGTCGATGCCGTAGCGGATCTTGGTGCCGGGCAGGATGAAGGCGATATCCAGAAGCTTCGCCAGCGCCTCAAACCGCGCCAGCCGCTGCTCGCGGGTGAGATCGCCGAACGGGTTGGCGCTGGAGTGGTTGAAATCGAACCGGAAGCGCTGGAACTGATCGCCCAAAGACTTGGGCCGAATTTCGCGCCCTTCCTGATCGATGATCGGGCCGCGCGCCTGCGTGCGAAACGTTCCGCCGGAAGACGTGCGGCGACCCTCGCCCCGCGGATGGTCACTGCGGGAGCGCGCCTTGTTCGGAATCAGGATTTCTTCGTTTGACATCGCCATCAGATGGGTAACGCGTAAAGCGGATGCAAGTTGCGTCGCCGCGGTCGCGGGTTTTCATCATTCCCCGCGTGCACAGCGACGAAGAGTTCGCCCTACATTACGAATCCTTCACGCCATCGCCGGCTTGTCGATCGCCCGATGTGCCAGCCATGATGCGATCGTCCCCGGAAAAAAGCCGACCAGACCGTAAAGGATGAACTGGAGCGCCCCGCTGTCGGGTCCGCGTGAGCCGTAGAGCAATTCGGCGGCAGCAAAGCCGATGGCGCCTACGACCAGCATGCGAACGACGGGCGCCATTCGTTTGACGTGAAAAAGAATATCATCCACCGCGCCGAGCATCAGCGCCGGCAGGAGGCCGAACAGATAGCTGTACTGCAGCGTGCTGGCGAACACGGCCAGCAATTTCTCCGCTTCCGACAGGCTCGGTGGGTGGCTCCAGTAGCCGGACATCACGGTGGTCGTCAGCAGCAGCCAAAATCCGCCGAGCAACGGCG
This sequence comes from Bradyrhizobium sp., assembly GCA_035644295.1. Taxonomy (GTDB): domain Bacteria; phylum Pseudomonadota; class Alphaproteobacteria; order Rhizobiales; family Xanthobacteraceae; genus Bradyrhizobium. The sequence continues at coordinate 27,431 of DASQOU010000161.1, read as the reverse complement.
AAAGCGCTGCAAAGATCAGATACCGCTTCATCCGTTACCCCCGCACGCTTTGGCGCGGACTCGGAGTCTTGCGCGCCCTACTCACCCCACGCCGCGAAGGCGTCGTTGAAGGCGCGCTCGCCGGGGGCGCCTTTCTCGATGGCGATGATGGCGCGGCGCTGGTTGACATAGACAAGCGGCACATCGAACCACGAGCGTTCCTTCAAGAGTTGCAGGTTGCGCGCGCGATCGGCATCGACGTTCGACAGCCCCACCAGGAAGAAGCCGTCGGTGACCTTGACGGCGAGGCCCGCGAGCGGCGTGCCGCGTGCCTGCTCGTTGGATTTCATCAAAATCCCCGGCACGTTGCTGACGCCGCCGCCGGCGAAATCCGGCGGCAGGACGAAGGTCAGTTCCGCGGTGTGGCTCGCCGGCAGCGAGGTGTCGGTGTTGCGGCGGAACGACATCGTCATCTTGAATTTGCGGTCCGGGATCTCGATGTCGGCGCGCACCGCGACATCCGCTTTCTGGTTGCCCGAGGCCTTGACCTGTTCGGTGCGCCAGATCACCGAGCCGACATATTGCTTGCCCTTGGGGTCAGTGGGATCCTCGTCATAGAGCACCACGCGCTGGGCCACCGGGGCGACCTGGTCACTCGACGACGGCTGGCCGACGCGATCGGGAATCTTCGGCTTGGTCAGCGGCGCGCCGGCGTCCTTGGGCCCCTCGACCACCGACGGCTGCGACTTGAACAGACCGCTCACCGTCGTCACCACCGACTTGCCCCACAGGATCGCGGCACCCACGAGAATCAGAACGATGCCGACCGCGATCGCGCTCTTGAACGGAAATACCGTGCCTGTCCGGTCGGCCTTTTTCGGCTCGCGGCCTCGCTCCGGCGCCCCACGCGGGCGCGGCGCGATCTGTTGGGTGGGCGCGTGGCGTTCGGCCTCCTCGATGGATTCGTCGTACGAATAGGGCGCGTCGGGATCGCCGCGGTTCTCCATGCTCGGCTCGAGCCGGTCGAATTCCGGCGAGGGCGAGGGCACGTTGGCATAGGTTTTCCGTGCGGCGCGGCTGGCTTGCGCCGCGGCACGGCCGAGATCATCGGCATCGGCGGCGATGTCGCGGAAGCCGCGCACGCCTGGCGCCTGCGGGGCGGTGTTGTCGGGGCCACGGCGCGGCGCTCCCGCCCGTTCGCGGGTCGGCGGCAGCTGCGGATCCTGCATCGGCACTTGCGGCTGGCGCGACGCGTCGGGACGGCCGCGCTGCTGGCGTTGGTCCTGCCGCTCTTCCTGCCCGAGCGGCGGCCGCTCGTTACGCTGTTGCGGGGACGATGGCGGTCGTGGACGGGCCGGCGCCGGCTCGGTCTGGCGCGCGCCAGGGCGGTTGTTGCTGCGGGGCGAATCGCCGGGGCGCGGACCGCCACGCGAAGCGTCAGCGGAGCGCGTCGTCGTGTCGCGGGCACGCTGGGCGGCCTCGGACTCCACCTTTCGCACGGCCTCCTCCAGCGACAGCCGCTCGCGGGTGATCTCGGATTCGCTCAAGGGCGGCTCGACGCTGCGCAGCTGCGCGATCAACGCGGCGCGCGCCCGCTCATAGAGCGCACGGCGGCTCTCGCCGGGAGCACTGGGATCCAGTCCGGCGATGGCACGGGCAATCAGCGGGTAATAGTCAGCCATCTCTACTCAACAGTGCGGGCTTTCCAGTAACATCTCGTTAAGCCTCGAAGGGGTTCTGGACCAAAATAGTATCCTCGCGTTCCGGGCTGGTGGAAAGCAAGGCGATCGGACAACCCACCAGTTCCTCGACCCGGCGCACATATTTTATCGCCTGCGCCGGCAAATCCGCCCAGGAACGGGCGTGGGCGGTCGGCTCCTTCCAGCCCTCGATGGTCTCATAGACCGGCACCACCCGGGCCTGGGCGCCCTCGCCCGCCGGCAGATGGTCGATTTCCTTGCCGTCCAGCATATAGCCGGTACAGACCTCGATAGTGTCAAAGCCGTCAAGAATATCGAGCTTGGTCAAGGCCAGGCCGTTGATGCCGCAGGTCCGCACGGTCTGGCGCACCAGCGCCGCATCGAACCAGCCGCAGCGCCGCTTGCGGCCGGTGTTGACGCCGAATTCCTTGCCGCGGCGGCCGATCTCCTCGCCGATCGCATCGTGCAATTCGGTCGGAAAAGGGCCCTGGCCGACCCGCGTCGTATAGGCCTTGCAGATGCCGAGCACATAACCGACTGCGCTCGGCCCCATGCCGGTGCCGGTCGCCGCCTGCGCCGCGACCGTGTTGGACGAGGTGACGTAGGGATAGGTGCCGTGGTCGACGTCGAGCAGTGCGCCTTGCGCGCCCTCGAACAATATCCGCTTGCCCTCGCGGCGCTTTTGATCGAGCAGCCGCCACACCGTTTCGGCGTAAGGCAGAAGCTGCGGCGCCAGCGCCGTCAGCTCGCGCAGGATTCCCGCGCCGTCGATCTCTTCCAGTTGGAGCCCGCGGCGCAGTGTATTGTGATGCGCCAGCAGGCGGTCAATCTTGTGCGGCAGCGTGTCAAGATCGGCAAGGTCCATCAGGCGGATCGCGCGACGGCCGACCTTGTCCTCATAGGCAGGTCCAATGCCGCGCCGCGTGGTTCCGATCGCGGTCCCTGCGTTGGAAGATTCCCTGAGCGCATCGAGTTCGCGATGCAGTGGGAGGATCAGCGTGACGTTCTCGGCGACGCGCAGATTGGTCGGGCTGACCGCGACGCCTTGTGCCTTCAGTTTGGCGACCTCATCGAGGAACGCCTGCGGATCGAACACCACGCCATTGCCGATCACAGCCAACTTGGAGGGCCGCAGCACGCCGGACGGCAGCAGCGCCAGCTTGTAGGTCTCGCCGTTGATGACAAGCGTATGGCCCGCATTGTGGCCGCCCTGGAAACGCACGACGATATCGGCCTGCTCCGACAACCAGTCGACGATCTTGCCCTTCCCCTCGTCGCCCCACTGGGCGCCGACGACAACAACGTTGGCCATTTTAGCGCGTATTCCCTCTGCAACTATCTTGGTTCGAGCATGATCTGTTCGAAAACCGCGCCTCACCCCACGGGATCACGCCCGAGGCCACTTTTTGCGGATCATGCGCCCAGCCCAAATCACGGCCGGAGCCGGTCGCATGCGAGGCAGACCACCGGATAAAGGATGCGGGCTACCGACGCAAGCAAGAAGGCGTCCGGACAGCCTCAAAAGACCGGTTCAACTCATTGATATCCCCGGAAAATTTGTGGCCGCGCCAAGGCGGCGTGGCAGCCGCGTTCGGATGCCGGCAGTCTAGGCGAAGCTGTAAGAAGGATGGCGCCATCGTCTCCCGCACCAACCGCTAGCGCTGCCCGGGTCTCATGCGTATGACCTTGCCCTTGAACGGGTGAATTTCAGGGGGCGGCAACTTCATGCGCACGACGGTCTTTGGCCTGCTTGCCTGTCTTGTTGCCTGTGTTGGGGGCGTCGCGCCGCTGCAAGCGGAACCGTATCCGGACCGCCCGATCATCATCGTCGTGCCGTTCGGCAAAGGCACCACCGCCGAGCTCGTCGCTGTCGTCGTTGCCGAGGCGATGTCGAAAAATATCGGCCAGAAGGTCACGGCCGAACTCAAGCCCGGCGCCGGCGGCGGCATCGCGATGGCGCAGGTCGAGAAGGCTGCGCCCGACGGCTATACGCTGGCCATGATCACGCAGGGCACCCACGTCTTCAATCTCAGCCTGTACAAGACCCTGCGGTACGATCCCGAGAAGATCACGCCCATCACGCCGATCGCCACCGTCTCCAACGTCATGACGGTTCATCCTTCCAATCCGGCCAACACGCCGCTGGAGGTCGCCGCGGCGGCGAGCGCCGCACCGGGCCAGCTCACCTACGCCTCCGGCGGCGTCGGCACGTCGCATCATCTGGGCGGCGTGCTGTTTGCATCGATCGCCGGGGTCGATATCAAGCATTTTCCGCATCTGGTTTCAGTGGACGGGGTGAACAAGATCGTGCGCGGCGAAATCACCATGGGCTTTTTCAACCTGCCGACCGTGATCGAGGACATCAAAGCCGGCAGGCTGAAGGCGCTCGCGGTGACGAGCCCGGAACGCTCGCCGCATTTGCCAAACGTGACGACGCTCGATGCCAGCGGGTTGAAGGGTTATGATCTCGTGACCTGGTTCGGCTTCGGCGCGCCCGCCGGCACACCATCTGCAATCGTGCAACGGCTGCGCGACGAATTCGCCAGCGCCGCGGCCGATCCCGCCGTGAAGGCCAAGCTCAACCAGGCCGGACTGGATCCGATCGACCAGATGCAACCGGCGGAATTCGCGCGCCTGATTGCGTCGGACCTTGCCAGGTGGACACCGATCATCAAGGGAGCCGGCGCCAGCGCGGAGTGAGAGGACGCTATCGCGGTGCATCAACGTTTTCTCGATCCCGCGCAAGAACGAAGCTTGCAAAACCGAGCGGCTGAAAGCTAATCGTTGCAGCGGGGAGGAATTTTTTCGTGGCCACCGTCGACACACTGCCAGGCTCCGCCGGCGCCAAGGTCCCACCGGCCGCCAAGCCCGGCTGGTTACGATCGAATTGGGGCGTCCTGCTCGCGGTTGCAGCGCTCGTCACGGTCATTTTGTTGCCGGCGCCGGAAGGTCTTTCGATTGCGGGGCAAAGGATGCTCGCGATCCTGGCCTTTGCCGTCATCGTCTGGATGACCGAAGCGCTGGACTATGCGGTGTCCGCCGTCGTCATCGCCGCGTTGATGACGTTCTTGCTTGGGCTGTCGCCTAATCCGGCCAATCCGGCGGCTCTGCTCGGCACCAGCGCCGGGCTCGGCCTTGCCTTCAGCGGATTTGCAAATACCGCGCTGGCGCTGGTCGCCTCGGCGCTCTTTCTCGCCGCCGCCATGACGGCGACCGGGCTCGACAAGCGTATCGCGCTCGGCATTCTCGCGCGCGTCGGCGTCAAGGTGCATCACGTCGTGGTTGGGGCCATTCTGGTCGGCTTCGTGATGGCGTTTTTGGTTCCCTCCACCACCGCGCGCGTCGCCTGCCTGGTGCCGATTACGCTGGGTATCATCGCTGCCTTCGGCGTCAACAAGAAGGGCGCCTTCGCCGGCATGCTGATGATCACGACGGTGCAAACCGCCACCATCTGGAATGTCGGTATCAAGACCGCCTCCGCGCAGAACATGGTTGCGATCGGCTTCATCGAGAAGAGCTTGCAAAAATCCATCACCTGGCTGGAATGGTTTATTGCCGCAGCACCGTTCAGCATCCTGATGTCGATCGCGCTCTATTTCGTGGTGACGCGGATGATGCCCTCCGAGGTCGAACAGGTTCCCGGCGGGCGCGAACAGATTCGCAAATCGCTCGCCGAACTCGGGCCGATGAAGACCGCGGAGAAGAAGCTGCTGGCGATATCGCTGACCCTGCTTGGGTTCTGGGCCACCGAAGGCGTCCTCCACAATTTTGATACGTCGTCGACCACGCTTGCGGCGGTGGCGCTGATGTTCCTGCCAGGCATCGGAATCATGACGTGGAAGGAAGCCCAGCCCAGGATTCCCTGGGGCACGGTCATACTGTTCGGCATCGGCATCAGCGTCGGCACCGCGCTGCTGCAGACCAAAGGCGCTGCCTTTCTCGCCAATCTCGCGGTCGCCGAATTCGGTCTCAAATATGCCTCTTCGCTGTTCGTGCTGGCGGTATTGAGTCTGTTTCTCACCGTGATTCATCTTGGCTTCGCCAGTGCGACCGCGCTGGCATCCGCCATGATCCCGATCGTCATCGCCGTGCTGCAAGGCGTGGCAACGCCTGACATCAACGTCGTCGGCATGACCATGCTGCTGCAATTCGTGGTCAGCTTCGGTTTCATCCTGGTCGTGAATGCGCCGCAGAACATGCTGGCCTATGGAACCGAGACCTTCGACGCCAAGGATTTCGTGCGCACCGGCCTCGTCGTGACGGTGATTGCGCTCGCCTTGATCATGCTGCTCGGCGCCACCTATTGGCGCTGGCTCGGCTACGTCTGAGGGTCGGCGGCGGCCGAATTGTGCCGCCCTTGGGACCAGGACAAGGAAGCCCGGCCGCCTTGCGCATGGTCGCGATGCATCCATCGCCATTGCTGCGCGGTGAAAATCCGTGTCTCTGAGACAGCCGGGCAAGACTCTGCCGGCCGGGTGTCTCGCACCGGGCCGGGCCGCGGCGTGATGAACCGGGCCGAGAACCACTGCCGCATGTCTGCTTCCGATCAAACTTCCGACGCCGCCTCGGCGGGCGGCTGGCTCGCCAACCAGCCCTATCTGCTGCTCTCGATCACTGCGCTGTGCTGGGCCGGCAACGCCATCATCGGCCGCCTCGCCGCCGGCCATATTCCGCCGGTGACGCTGGCATTCCTGCGCTGGTCGCTAGCGTTTCTGATCATCCTTCCGATCGCCTGGAAACATCTTGCGCGCGACTGGCCGACGATCCGCGCCACGATGGGCACGATGATCCTTCTCTCCATCACCGGCATCTCTGCCTTCACCTCCCTGCAATACTGGTCGCTGGAGCATACCACGGCGCTGAATACGCTGCTGTTGCAATCCGCCGGACCCTTGTTCGTCGCGGTATGGTCGCTGATCCTGCTCGGCGTTCGGCTGACGCTGGCGCAGACCATCGGGGTCGCGCTCTCGCTGACCGGCGTGCTGGTGATCCTGCTGCACGGCGACCTCACCGCGCTCGCGGCAATTGCGTTCAACAAGGGCGACATCATCTTTACCGTGGCTCTCGCGATCTTCGGTGTTTATTCGGTGATGTCGCTGAAGCGTCCGAACATTCACGGCCTGTCATTCGTCGCCTTTACCTTCGGCTGCGGCGCGGCGTGCCTTATTCCGCCGTTGATATTGGAATTGCTCACGCGCCCGGCGATGGAGCTCGATACCGCCAATCTGCTGTCGCTGTTTTACGTCGCGGTATTTCCCTCGACGGTCGCCTATCTATGCTTCAATCGCGGCGTGCAGTTGATCGGCGCCAACCGCGCCGCGCCGTTCTTCCACGTCACGCCGGTGTTCGGTTCGGTGATGGCGATCGCCTTTCTCGGCGAGCACCTGCAACTTTTCCACATCATCGGCTTTGCGCTGGTGCTGATCGGTGTCTTCGTGGCGTCACGAAAGGCATCCGCACCATCCTGTTGAACCCTTCGCCAGACCTGCCGCGTGAACGCGATCACATCATCAGCGAAGCGTTGTGACGACCGATCAGCGGTAAGGCATTGCAGGCGCGGCCCTTGTCGCGTGAAGCGAATCCGGCCCATCCTCGCCGGCAACGATGACAAGACCTGCACCGCAGCCATCCGCCTCCGACCCGGTCCGATGGCTCAACCATCACAGGCGGACAGACATCGCTGCCGTCCAAGAGAGGATCGATTACGGGCGCAATCGGCGCAACATACGCGTGAGGGCGAAGAGATTCATCACTTTTCCCTAGATTAGCTACTATTATACCGGTAGCATAGCGGGCTATTCTGCTTTGTAATTTTATTTCTAAGATACTGTGTTTGATGCCTCAGATTCGTCCCATTTCGGGATGAAAGTTCCGTTTTCCCTATCATACTCAGTGACGGAGTTCTCGACATGGATGTTACTTTACGTGGCTGGAGCCGGGACATGGGCACCAAGACCATTGCCTCGCACGACCTTAGGAGCTTTCACATTAGCGATGATGCGCGGAAGGTGATCCGGCGCAGCACGCCGGGCCTGTTTCGCTCATACGGTGAAGTATCGGTTGCATGGTGCCAGACGCTCAAGTCCATGGGCGAATACCGTATGCAAATCGACTTCACGAAGAACGACGTCTTGAAGCTGATGAAGGCTTCCTATGGGCGCGAACTCGACGTCGATCTGCTCGACAAGGGGTTCACGCTCTCCGAGGCGCTGAAGAAGAAGGTGCTTAGCGAGATCAAGATTGCGGACCTCACCATCGGTGATCTCGCCAAGCTCGGCGCCGGATCTTCGGAACCTGAAAGCAACACTGGTTCGGTGAGTCCTCTGCGGCGGCGTCAGTAACCGCGCGACCCCTAGCTACTACTCAAAACCGAGGCAGACGACTGCCTCGGTTTTCTTTTTGAGACGTGCGCAACGGCAAGTTCTCCCGCGATCACCAGCAACAGCGCGCTGAACGTGTAGGCGTCGTTTACCGAACGAACGATCCCAGCCGATAGTCTCCCTCCCCAGGAGGGTGAAGATATCGACGCCTCTAAATCCCCCGTGCGCTTCAAAACGCCAGCGTCTTGGCCTGCCTGACCTGCGGCAACGCCTGCACTTTGGCGAGCACGTCCGCCGGCACGGCCCCGTCAACCTCGACCAGCGCGATGGCATCACCGCCCTGCTTGTTGCGGCCGAGATGAAAGGTCGCGATATTGATCTGGGCGTCGCCCAGCAGGCTGGCGAAATGTCCGATGAATCCCGGCTTGTCCTCGTTGGTGACATAAATCATCGACTTGCCGAATTCGGCGTCGACCCGGATGCCCTTGATGTCGACCAGCCGCGGCTTGCCGTCGTGATAAACTGTGCCGGAGACCGAACGCTCCTGCCGCTCGGTGGTGACGGTGACCGTGATCAGGCTTTCATAATCGCTCTGCGCCGCGCGGGCGACCTCGTCAACCACCATGCCGCGCTCCTTGGCGACCACTGGGGCCGAGACGACGTTGACATCGCCCAGCATCGGCCGCAGCAGTCCCGACAGCACCGCCGAGGTAAGCGCCTTGATCTTCATTTCGGCGACGTGGCCCTCATAGGTGATCTGCACCTTCATGATGCCGCTCTCGGTGAGCTGGCCGGCGAACGAGCCGAGCTTTTCGGCAAGCGAGATGAACGGCTTCAGCTTCGGCGCTTCTTCCGCCGTGATCGAGGGGAAGTTGACCGCGTTGGAAATCGCGCCGGTCAACAGATAATCCGACATCTGCTCGGCGACCTGAAGGGCGACGTTCTCCTGCGCCTCGGTGGTGGCAGCGCCAAGATGCGGCGTGCAGATCACGTTGGGGTGGCCAAACAGCACGTTCGATATGGCAGGCTCCTCGACGAACACGTCGAATGCCGCGCCCGCGACCTGCTTGGAATTGAGGGCAGCCACCAGCGCCTGCTCGTCGACCAGCCCGCCGCGCGCGCAATTGATGATGCGTACGCCCTTCTTCGTTTTCGCAAGCGCAGCCGCGTCGATGACGTTCCGGGTCTTGTCGGTCAGCGGCGTGTGCAGGGTGATGAAATCGGCGCGCCGGAACAATTCGTCGAGATCGACCTTGTCGACGCCGATGTCCTTGGCGCGTTCCGGCGACAGGAACGGGTCGAACGCGATCACCTTCATCCGCAAACCGAGCGCGCGGTCGGCCACGATCGAACCGATGTTGCCGCAGCCGATCACGCCCAGCGTCTTGCCGGTGATCTCGACCCCCATGAAGCGGTTCTTCTCCCACTTGCCGGCCTGGGTGGAGGCATCGGCCTGCGGAATTTCGCGCGCCAGCGCCAGCATCAGCGTGATCGCATGTTCGGCGGTGGTGATCGAATTGCCGAATGGCGTGTTCATCACGATGATGCCCTTGGCGGTGGCGGCGGGAATTTCCACATTGTCGACGCCAATTCCGGCGCGGCCGATCACCCTCAGCCGCGTCGCCTTCTCGATGATCTTGGCGGTTGCCTTGGTGGCCGAGCGGATCGCAAGGCCGTCGTAATTGCCGATGATCTCGGCGAGCTTTTCCTTGTCCTTGCCGAGATTGGGCTGGAAGTCGACCTCGATGCCGCGATCCCTGAAGATCTGCACCGCAGCGGGCGACAGCGCATCGGAAATGAGAACTCTGGGTTTTGTCATTGGAGTGATCCGTTGTTGGACGCTACATTTGGCGTCGTCACCCCCGGGCGAAAGCGCAAAGCGCGTATTCACGCCATTGACCCGGGGGTCCATCTCTTTTCGATGGATGGCCGGGTCAAGCCCGGCCATGACGACAATGGGAAGAGCTACGCCGCCTTCGCAAGCGAAGCCTTTGTTTCGGCGAAGGCCCAGTCGATCCACCGCGTCAGCAGTGCGACGTCGTTTGCCTCCACCGTGGCGCCGCACCAGATGCGCAAGCCCGCCGGCGCGTCGCGATAATGCGCGAAATCATAACCGGCGCCTTCCTTCTCCACGAGCGCGACGAGCTTCTTGGCGAAGTCGGCCTGAGCATCCGGCGTCAGTGACGTGATCGTGGGGTCGACCACCTTCATGCACACCGAGGTATTGGACCGGATCGCCGGATCGCTCGCCAGGAAATCGATCCACGGCGTTTTCGCCTTCCAGTCGGCGAGCACCCTGGCGTTGGCGTCGGCGCGGGCGATCAGGGCCTTGAGCCCGCCGACCGATTTGGCCCAGTTCAACGCGTCGAGATAGTCCTCGACACACAGCATGGAGGGCGTGTTGATGGTCTCGCCCTCGAAAATACCCTCGTTGAGCTTGCCGCCTTTGGTCATGCGGAAGATCTTCGGCAACGGCCATGCCGGCTTGTAGGTCTCGAGCCGCTCGACCGCGCGCGGTGAGAGCACCAGCATGCCATGCGCGGCCTCGCCGCCCAGCGCCTTCTGCCAGGAGAACGTCACCACATCGAGCTTGGCCCAGTCGAGAGCTTGCGCGAACGCCGCCGAGGTCGCGTCGCAAATCGTAAGGCCTTCGCGTTTGGCGCTGATCCAGTCGGCATTGGGGACGCGGACGCCGGAGGTGGTGCCGTTCCAGGTGAACACGATGTCGGAAGCAGGATCGGCCTTGCTCAGGTCGGGGATTTCGCCATAGGGCGCATGCAGCCTGGCGACGTCCTTGAGCTTCAATTCCTTGACGATGTCGCTGACCCAGCCCTCGCCAAAGGATTCCCAGGCGATGGTGGTCACCGGCCGCGCCCCAAGCAGCGACCACAGGGCCATCTCGACCGCGCCGGTATCGGAGGCCGGCACGATGCCGATCTTGTAGTTGGCCGGGACTTCGAGCACCTCGCTTGTCAGCTCGATCGCAAGCTTGAGCTTGGCCTTGCCGACCTTCGCACGATGCGAACGGCCGAGCGCTGCGTCATGAAGATTGTGGGGGTTCCAGCCGGGGCGCTTGGCGCAGGGGCCGGAGGAAAAATGCGGCACATTGGGCCGCGAAGCGGGCTTCGCTGCAGTCATGATCTATCCTTCCAGATAGCAAGCCTCCCGTTGGGGGGAGGTGTCCCGCCGCGGTGCATAAGGGACTAATCTGGAATCGTCAAGAAGCTTCGCCGAGATCACCAACGATTGACGGTGATTGATCACCAACGATTGACGGTGATTCGACATCGACTGGCTGCGCCGGCGGCAGCGAGTTCAGCAATTCCGCCGCATCGGTGACGAGCCGAGCCGCCCTGCGTCGGCTCCCGATTTTCAGGACGCTGGCGTCGCCCGCACGCACGACATACTCGTCGCCGATCCTGACAATCGAATAGTTTTTCATTTGTGGTCCCCAAGCTGTCCGAGCCCGACGGGAGACGCCGAAGTGTCACGGATCGTTCCACCGGAAAAGTTACGATGATCCGATTAGTTTATCGCGCGTTAACCGGAATGAATGGCGAAATCCGTTTCGCAATGGTTGCAATAGCGGCGTCAATCCAACGCCGGACAAAAGCCAAATCAAAACCGCAATGTCATCCCGACATGGCTCGGCTGAAATCCGAGCCGTTTGTAGAATCGCTGCGCATCGACGCGGGTATGATGCGTGAGCAGTTCGACCAGCCGGCAGCCGGTGCCGCGCGCCTCGGCGACGGCCCATTGCACCAGTTTCTCCCCAATGCCACGGTTGCGGCAATGCGTGGCGACGCGGACGTCCTCGATCAGACCGCGCGAGGCGCCCTGCGAACTCAGTCCCGGCAAGATGCAGAGCTCGAGGCATCCGACGACGGCACCGTCATTATCCTCGGCGACCACCAGCTGGATGCGCGGATCGTGGTCGACCGCCTCGAACGCCCCAAAATAGCACGCCGGCAGCGGCTGCTCGATCCGTTCGCGGCCGCTGCCGAGCGGATCGTCCGCCAGCATCCGCACGATGGCTTCGACATCTTCGCGTCGGGCACGGCGGATGGAGATGGAGGAAGTCACGGTCATGCTGGTTCGGATCGGAACAATCTATCGCACCGGCGGCAAGGCGAGGGATTGCTCGGTCTCGCCGATCCAGCGCCGCACCGAGGCATAACCGTCGAGGTGAAAGCCGCCCTGGTGCGCCAGCCTGGTATAGGCCAGCAGCGCAACGTCGGCGAGAGTGGGCGTATCGCCGACCAGGAACCGCGTCGCCGCCAGCTCGTGCTCCATCCGCGCCAGCGCCGCATAGCCACGCTTGACCCTGTCGGGATCGAGATCGGATGCGGGCTGGCCCAGAAATTCCATCTGGTAGCGGCAAACCGCGATATAGGGCTCGTGGCTGTATTGTTCCCAGAACAGCCACTCATCCATCCTGGCGGCGGCGAAGGCATCGGTCGGAATGAGATCGCTGTCGCGGGCGAGATAGCGAATGATGGCGTTGGACTGTGCCAGCGTGCGGCCATCGTCGAATTCGACCACCGGCACCTGCCCCGCGCTGTTGAGTTTCAGGAATTGTGGCGTGCGGCTCTCGCGCTTGAGGATATCGACCGCCACCCAGACATAGGGCAGCGCAAGCCTGTCGCAGACCCATTTCACCTTCAGGCAATTGCCCGAATTGGTATCGCCATAGATCTTCATCGGTCCGTCCTCGCCGGAGCAACAGACCAACAGGCGGGATCGGCGATGTCAATCATCGCCGACGGCGGCGATAGACGAAATTTGAGGTCAGAACTTGTAGCCGAGACCCGCGCGCACCGTGTTGACGTTGGTGTCGACTTGCGCGGTGAAGCGGACATACTCCCACTCGGCACGCACGAACAAACCGCCGGTCAGATTGATGTCGATACCGAGACCGGCAGTGTAACCGTAGATCAGATGATTTTGCCCCGTACTGATTCCGGTTACCGAAGGCAATTCGGTAAAAGGCCCACCCGCGTTGGCACTCACGAAATCGTCGATCTTCGCTGAAGTCGATATGTTGGCATAGCCAAGCGCGAATCCACCGAACGCGTAGGGCAGAAAACAGCCATAGGCGTATGCGGCGCGGGCGCGAAACGTCGCGTAATCTGTAATCGCGATCGCCGATGTCGACGTCACCTTGGGATCATGAAATAGACCATCGGACAGAGCCGCAGGGCTGAAGAATTGCCGGGCTGCGCTGATGCTGCCTCCAAAACTTCCGTGCAGATAGGACATTTCGGCGCCGAGGACAGTTTCGTCCCATTGCCAGTTATATCCCGCGAAGGCTCCATATCCTATCGAGCCCTTCCATGTCGTTCCGATGGGAGTCGGCGCCGTGATCCCGGCGATCTCGCTGATGACGTTGCCGGAAATGGTTCTGGGGAACACACCGCTATCGAAGGTCGAACCGGTGAAGGTCTGGGCCGAAGAAGCCCAGGCGCCCTGGCCTCCGATGTAGAAGCCGCGCCAGTTGACGATCGGTGTGTACCCGCTTGTCAGTGAGCCGCGAAGGAAATCGGGCATGTCGGCCGCCTGCGCCCAGGAGACCGTTCCGGACATCACCACGGCCAGCAGCAGGAACCTACGCATCGAATACTCCCATCGGACACTCTGAACTTGGAGCTGATCATCGCTCGTTAACCTTAACCAATCGTTGTCGTGGCACTCTGATTGGCATGATCTTGTCCGAAAACTGGTGCTCCCCTTTTTGAGATCATGCCGCACACGCAAAGCAAAACGGCGCGGGAACATCCCGCGCCGTTAATAGAGATTAACTGGTCAGGCTTTGGTCAGCCCTTGGTGATGAGCGGCGGCGCGTAGACCGGAGCGCTCTCCAGGCTCCAGCGCACGCCCAGCTTGATATCGTTCGAGGTGATGTTCTTGATGGTGAAAGGGCTGGCGTTCACGACGGTCACGCCATCGAAGGAATTCGTGCGGCCGGTAACGCCATCACCAAGGCTGATATATCTGTAAGCCAGTTCGATGGCCACGTAGGGCGTGACGTGATAGGAAACACCGGCGTGCAGGGCCCAGGCAAAATTCCATTTACCGGCATCGCCCGCATAGGTGACGCTGTTGATGAGGTTGCCGCCTTGGTTGAACACACCATCATCGCGGAAGCTGGAGATCCGGTTATACGACGTTCCAATGCCGGCGCCGATGAAGGGCGTCAGGCACCACCAGGTCCCGAGATCGAAATAGGCGCTGGCCATGAAGACAGCTTCTGACTTGCTGCCAGTGTAGTTGTCGGCCCCGAAACCGCCGAAAGCCGCACCGAGAGTGGAATTGGCGAAAAAGTTCTGTGAACCGTGAAGATTGGCCTTCCCGCGCCATTCTCCGGTGACGTCGACGCGGAACCAATTGTTGAACTGATATCCGACGCCGAGATCGAAGGAGGTCGAGCTGTCGAAGCCGAAGCCGTGATTCTGCAGTGAGCCGGCGAAATTTGCGTCGACGAGGTCGATGCTGGCGCTATGCAGGCTACCGAGCCGCTGGTTCGTCATGCCGATATCGCCGCGCAGATACCAGCCTCCGAAGTCGGCCGGGGGCGCATAAGACATCGGCGGGGGCGCGATCGCCAGGTCGGCGGCAAAAACCATCGACGACAACAGTGATGCCGCTCCGGCGGCAACGAGAAACTTAACGCTACGCATTCGCTTCGTCCTTTTGGCCGGTGAGGCTGAAACGGAGGCCCCACATCTACAAACTCACCGTCGGACGATGGCACCAAATGCTTAAGCGCCGCTTAACCCTAATTTTTAAGGTTGATAATCTGCGAATAAAAATCTTGGCCCGCCAGACGCGCAGACAAAAAGGCGAGCGGCGCCACAATTGCTAACAATTGATTGACGAGGATCGGAGCTGTCGGCGCTGCTGCAGCCCGCGTCAGCGCGCCGCCCTCGGCATTTTCGGCAGGAATACCGCAAGCAGCCCGATCGCCGGCAGGAACGCGCACACCTGGTAGACGAAGGCGATGCTGGTGTGGTCGGCAAGCTTGCCGAGCACGGCCGCGCCGAGGCCGCCGATACCGAAGGCGACGCCGAAGAACACGCCGGAGATCATCCCGAACCGGTGCGGCACCAGTTCCTGCGCGAACACGATAATCGAAGACGTCGTCGAAGAGAGGATGAGGCCGATAAACACCGTCAGCACCGCGCCGGCGTAGAGGCCCGCATAGGGCAGCGCCAGCGTGAACGGCAGCGCGCCCAGAATCGAAAACCAGATCACGATCTTGCGGCCGAAGCGGTCGCCCAGCGGACCGCCGAGGAATGCGCCGATCGCATTGGCGGCGAGGAAGATGAAGAGATAGAGCTGCGCTGCCTGGGTCGAGACGCCGAACCGGTCGATCAGATAGAAGATGTAGTAGCTCGACAGGCTCGAGACATAGAGCTGCTTGGAGAACAACAGCGCCACCAACACCGCGA
Source organism: Bradyrhizobium sp. (assembly GCA_035644295.1). Taxonomy (GTDB): domain Bacteria; phylum Pseudomonadota; class Alphaproteobacteria; order Rhizobiales; family Xanthobacteraceae; genus Bradyrhizobium. The sequence continues at coordinate 11,984 of DASQOU010000161.1, read as the reverse complement.
GCGCTATTCTGACGCGGCGAGGATTCGGCGCGTCGGGATGCGGATCGACCGGCACGACCTTCCTGGTCGTGATCTGCGGCCTGTACCACTGACCGATTCGCCACAGGATGACGATGGCGAGAAACGCGATGGTCGAGAACCAGGCGATGCTGGGCTGGCCGAAGGGCACAACGATCAAGGCCGCCAGCACCGGGCCCATCGAGGTGCCGAAGCTGCCGCCGAGCTGGAACACCGATTGCGCAAAACCGTAGCGGCCGCCGGAGGCAAGCCGCGCGATGCGCGCCGACTCCGGGTGGAAAACCGCCGAGCCGAGACCTACCAGCGCCGCGGCGATCAGGATGACGATATATTGCCGGGCGATGCTGAGCAGCAGAAGACCGAAGAATGTCGAGGCCATGCCGATCGCCAGCGAAAACGGCTGCGCCTTCTTGTCGGTGAAATGGCCGACCACCGGCTGCAACAGCGACGCGGTGAACTGGAACGCCAGCGTGATCAATCCGATCTGCGCAAAGTCCAGCGCGTAATTGTCCTTCAGGATCGGGTACACCGATGCGATCAGCGACTGCATAGTGTCGTTGAGGAAATGCGAGAAGCTGATGCCGGCGAGCACGACATAGGCCGGCCCCGCGGCCGCCTTGGCAGCGGATGGAGAGATCGCGTCAGGCACGATCACCGGCGCGACCAGCGCTTCTTCGGAGACGACGACAGGCTTGTTCAAGGGATCATTCCCGGCAGGATTCGCGCAACACGCGCACTTCCTACGACGCTCGTGCCGCGCCGACCAGCGCCATTAGATAATGGCTGCGATGCGATTAATGCGCTCGGGCCGCCGCCGCGCCGTGACGACGTGATCATCCGCTCTTGGATAATTACGCCGCGGCCTGGCCGAGCGCTGTGACGATGCGGTCGACCACTTCCTCGACCAGCCGGCGATCGTCGCCCTCGCCCATCACGCGGATCACGGGCTCGGTGCCGGAGGAGCGAACCAGCAACCGGCCGTGGCCGTTGAGACGTTTTTCGCCGGCGTCGATGGCCGATTTGACCTCGGCGTCGTCGAGCGGTTTGCCACTGCGGTAACGCACGTTCTTGAGGATCTGCGGCAGCGGATCGAAGCGGCGGCAGACCTCGGACACCGGGCGGCGAAGTCTTTGCACCACGGCGAGCACCTGAAGGGCGGCGACAAAGCCGTCGCCGGTAGTGGTGTAGTCCGACAGAATGATATGGCCGGAGGGTTCGCCGCCGAGATTGTAACCATCGCTCAGCATGCGCTCCAGCACGTAGCGGTCGCCGACCGGCGTGCGGATGAGCTCAATCCCAAGACCATCGAGAAAGCGCTCCAGCCCGAGATTCGACATCACCGTGGCGACGATGCCGGGCTTGGCAAGCCGGCCGTCTTCCTTCCAGCTTTGGGCGATGACCGCAAGCAGCTGGTCGCCATCGACCAAATGTCCGCGCTCGTCGACCAGGATGACCCGATCGGCGTCGCCATCCAGCGCAATGCCGATGTCGGCGCGCATTTCGCGCACCTTGCGGCTCAACGCCTCCGGCGAGGTCGATCCGCATTCCTTGTTGATGTTGAAACCATCGGGATCGACGCCGATGGAAATGACGTCGGCGCCGAGCTCCCACAGCGCTTCCGGCACCACCTTGTAGGCGGCGCCGTTGGCGCAATCGACCACTACGCGCAGGCCCTCGAGGCTGAGTTCGCGCGGTAGCGTTCGCTTGGCGAACTCGATGTAGCGGTCGTGGACGCCGTCGATGCGGCGGGCGCGCCCAAGGCTTGCGCTTTGCGCCAGGCGCTTGTCGAGGGATTCATCCAGCAACTGCTCGATCTGCTTTTCGACATCGTCGGACAGCTTGAAGCCCTGCGGGCCAAACAATTTGATGCCGTTGTCTTCGAACAGATTATGGGAGGCGGAAATCATCACGCCGAGATCGGCGCGCATCGATTTGGTCAGCATCGCGACCGCCGGTGTCGGCATCGGGCCGAGCAGCAGCACATCCATGCCGACCGAGGTAAAGCCGGCCACCATGGCGTATTCGATCATGTAACCGGAAAGACGCGTATCCTTGCCGATGACGACACGATGGCGATGATCGCCGCGCTGAAACACCAATCCGGCCGCCTGCCCGACCTTGAGCGCCAGCTCCGGCGTGATCAGGCCGTTGGCGAGGCCCCGAATCCCATCCGTACCGAAATATTTGCGGCTCATATGACCCCCAGATTCGTCCAGACTTCTCGAACCACCCCGCCGAGAAGCCGCGAACGCCCACCCATCCTAGCGTGCTCGCGGTTATAATGCCTGCGCCGCCAAAATGACTTCAAAAAATATGATGAATCATTTCGGGCCGCCGCGGCCCGATTGGCCATTAAGCCATTGATATCTCAAGAATTACCCTGTTCCACCACCCCGATCGGGTTCTAAGCTAATCCTTGCGCTTGACGTGATGGTCCGCCTTCGAGGGCGCCGGCTGGGTGACATTGACGGGGTCTGATCCTGGAAAGGTCTCCTCCAGCCCTTCCTCCAGCGCCTCGTCGAGGCGGCGCTTCTCGCGATCTTCGGCGTCGGTGGGCTTGGAGCGCGGTGCGGTCATGGGTGCGTCCTTTGGATTTCCCGTGATGCGATGTTGCGAGTGGCCCAAGCGTGATAGATGAACAGGCAAACCGGCAAATACAAGAAGGCAGAATACGAGAAGGCTTGGAACGTCCATGAAACATATCACCTGCATCGAGGATCTGCGCCAGCGCCATATGCGAAAGGTGCCGAAGGCATTTTTCGATTACGCCGATCGCGGCTCGTATGCCGAGGAGACGCTGCGCGCCAACCGCGACGATCTTCAACAAATCAAGTTCCGCCAGCGCATTCTGGTCGACGTGTCGAAGCGCGATCTGTCGACCACCATTCTCGGTGAACCGGCAGCGCTACCCCTGATCCTGGCGCCGGTCGGCCTCACCGGCATGCAATATGGCGACGGCGAAATTCATGCCTGCCGCGCCGCGCAGGCCGCTGGAATTCCCTACACGCTGAGCACGATGTCGATCTGTTCGATCGAGGATGTCGCCGCCAATGTCGACAAGCCGTTCTGGTTCCAGTTGTACGTCATGAAGGACCGCGGCTTCATCAAGGAGCTGATCGAACGCGCCATCGCCGCCAAATGCAGCGCGCTGGTGTTGACCGTCGACCTACAGGTGATCGGGCAGCGCCATGCCGACATCAAGAATGGCATGACGGTGCCGCCGGAATGGACGCTGTCGAAATTTCTCGATTTCGCCACCAAGCCGGCCTGGGTGGCCGGCGTCATGCGCGGCAAGCGCCGCACCTTCGGCAACCTCGTCGGTCACCTCAAGGGCACCGACGATATCATCGCGCTGGGGAGCTGGATTGCGACGCAGTTCGACACCACGCTGAACTGGAAGGATGTCGAGTGGATCCGCAGCATCTGGCCCGGCAAGCTGGTCCTGAAGGGCATTCTCGACGTCGAGGATGCCGAAGAAGCCGCGAAGACCGGCGCGCAGGCGCTGGTCGTCTCCAACCATGGCGGCCGTCAGCTCGACGGCGCGCCGTCCTCGATCGAAGTCCTGCCGGAAATCGTCGATGCGATCGGCACGCAGATGGAAGTCATGTTCGACGGCGGCATCCGCTCCGGTCAGGACGTGATGCGGGCGCTCGCGCTCGGCGCCAAATCCTGCATGATCGGCCGGGCCTATATTCACGGCCTCGGCGCCTTCGGCGGTCCCGGCGTTGCGAAAGCGATCGACATCATCCGCAACGAACTCTCAACCACCATGGGCCTGTGCGGCGTCAACACCATCGCCGAGATCGACGACCACGTGCTGGCGGTCTAGAGGTCTGTCGCGGCTTTTCCCTTCTCCCCCTTGTGGGAGAAGATGGCGCGCAAGGCGCGCCGAGGTCTGATCTCGCCGTCGCTGTTCGTCTTCGCCCGCAACTTTGGTTAACCGACGACTGCCGTCTGTTTCGGCGGCAACGCTGGCATGCTGATCTTTTATGCATTTGCCCTTTGTTTATTGCGTTCGGCGGTAGTCGGGATCATCATCGCCGGAGGCCAAAAGACGCAGTCAAGACGTTGGGCCGAATCATCGAGCGAAAGCGCTCACACAAGCTCCGTTGTCGCCGGATCAATTGGAGGAAATCATGTCCAAATATCTTGCTATCGGAAAACTCAGCATTCTTGCCGTCGCGCTCCTCGTCCTCGCCGCCGGTCACGCCAATGCCCGCGGTTCCCGCACGCCATCTCTGAATAACTCGGGTGCCAGCCAGTTGGCCGCTCAGCAGGCGAATCACAAGCCGGCGAAAAACGATTTCGGCATTACCGAATATTCGTCTTCGTCAGCGCGCAATCGCTCGCGCTGACGTGCTCGAGCTCGTCACTAGAGCGAGATCGGTTCTGATTGAATCAGAACCGACGCTCTAATTTCTTGTTTTGACGCGTTTTCTTCACGCGAACCGGTATCCACCCCGCATCGAGTGCGGGGCAGGCTTTCGCTCGAAAACGCTTTAGTTGCGATTGACCGAGCGATCATTCGATTCGGCGCGTTGCGGCGGGTTGCTATCGTGTACCCAGGCGCGGGCGCTCGACAGAATGTCGGGCAGGACGGCATCGACCTGGTCTCTGGTCATGCCGGGCCGGATGCGCGGGTCGTAGAGAATATTGAGCAGATACTGGTCGTAGACGTCAAAGAAGCCCATCTGGACGTCGTCGTTGAACATCGTCCATGGCACGGACGCATCGTCGTTGATGGCGCCGAGGGCCTGCAAAAGCTCCTCATAGGCGCAATCATGGAAAGTGAAATCTCCGGCATCAGTCGGCAGGATCACCTCGGCGCGGCGAATACGAAAGCGCTCATCCTTGCCGATGCCTGACAGGCATTGCGGATTCAGCGTCCGCTGGATCTGTTTTGCGCGGTCGTTGCCGTAGAGCGCGCGGATGGTGGCCTTCAACTTGCGCTCTGGCACGAGGCGAACCGTGAAGTTGGCGGCGCCGCGATCGTTTGTGATCGCGATATCGAGATGATTGATGCGTGAGTGAATGTCGGCGACCACACGAGCGAGTTCGTGGCGGCGGTCCGGACTGTTGCCTTCCACGAATACCCGCACCGGCTCGTCGAACTTCCGCACGCGGTCGGCCGGTGTATCGATCTGCAGCTCGGCGCCGAACGCGATCTTGAAAAAACCTTCCCGGATTTCGTCGTTGGTGAAGTCGGTTCGCTCCGCGGCGCGGCGGCTCGCGATCTCCGGATTTTCGGCGCGGGCCGAAAGGCTACCAAATCCTGCCAGCATCACCGTAGCGAAGGTCGCGACCATCACCATGCGGCGCGCTTTCGTCATCGCGTGACGCGCGTGGCAGGAGAAGACGCCGGAAAGATCGATTGCCATATCTGTCTGCGACCACTTGGATAAAAATAATGTCTTTCGGCGAGATGCGGGCTGTTTTGCTGCCATTTCACGGGCAAGATTCATGCCATCTCTTGCAAGTATCGAGGCGGCGTACCGACTGGCTCGGGCCGTGACTATCGCCTGGTGCCGGGCACGAGTCTGAAGGTCGGCGACGTCGTGCTGGTCGAAGCGGGCGATAATATTCCGTCCGATGCTGAAGTGATCGAGGGCGTGGCTTCAGGTCAACAAGGCCGCGATCACGGGCGAATCCGCTCCCGTGATCCGGGAATCCGGCGGCGATCGGTCGGCGGTCACCGGCGTTGCGAAAGCGATCGACATCCTCCGCAACGAACTCTCAACCACCATGGGCCTGTGCGGCGTCAACACCATCGCCGAGATCGACGACCACGTGCTGGCGGTGTGAGTTCGTCGTTCCGGGGCGCGCGATAGCGCGAACCCGGAACCTCGAGATTCCGGGTCTGGTCCTTCGGACCATCCCGGAATGACGCTTCGCGTCACATCGGCGGGGTGATTCCGTCGCGGCCAATATTGACGCGGTTGGCTTCCAGGACGCCGTCGTCTTTCTTCACCGCGCCGAAGATGATGATCTTGGCGCCCGGCTTCACTTCGGATTTGTCGCCCGTGACGAAGGTGACGACCGGCGTGCCCGGCGGCACCACGACTTTCTTTTCGCCGTCCTTGTATTTGACCAGAATGTTCTGGCCGTCAGTGCCCTTCACCGTTTCGGCGACGGTGGCATTGGTCATGGTTGAGTTGGGCCGGAGATCCCAGGGCCGGAAACCTTCGGCCGCGCCGCGCTGGCTCTCGGGGAAGATGTGAACGGCGAGCGCTTTCTGGGTGCCGTCGGGTTCCGGCATCGCCGATACCCCGATATAGGAGCCCGGCTTGATTTCGGACAATTCGGTCTTGGCGACGCCGAACACCGCGACGTTATCGGTCATGCGCACCTTCAGGCTCTCGCCCTCGCGCGACTTGATCATCAGCGTGGCGCCATCGACGCTCTCGATGGTGCCGCGAATGCGCACAGGCGGCGGCTGCTGAGCCCACGCGACTGAAGCGAATACGGAGATAATCGTCAGCGAGGCCACGAGCGCGCGCGGCATCCACGAAGAGATTTTTGGCATGATCTTTCCTTCAAGAACTCGGGTTGAGTAGCAAATCGTAAGGCGATACCCCGCCAGGACGGGGTTATTCCGGGATCGTTACATCGGCGGCGTCAGCCCGTCGCGGCCGACGCTGATGCGGTTGGTTTCGAACGATCCGTCCGACAGTTGCTTCACGAAGGCGATGATCTTGGCGCCGGGTTTTAATTCCGACTTGTCGGCGGCAACATAGGTCACGACGGGCGTGTCGGGGCCGACCACGACTTTCTTCTCGCCGTCCTTGTATTTGATCATCAGGGTCTGGCCGTCATTGCCTGCCACCGTCTCGGCGACCGTCGCGTTGGTCATGGTCGAGTTGGGGCGCAGATCGTAGGGCCGCGTTCCCTCGCCGGTGCCGCGCATGTCTTCCGGAAAGACGTGAACCTCGACCGCGTTCTGACGGCCGTCCGGTCCCGGCACCGTGGTGGTGCCGATGAAGGAGCCGAGCTTGATGTCGGCGAGCGAAATCTTGATGATTCCCACCAGGCGCATGTCGCCGGTCATGCGTAACGTGACGTCCTCGCCGCTGCGCGACTTGACCGACAGCACATCGCCGTCGACGCGCTCGATGGTGCCGCGCACCCGCGTCGGCGAAGGCGGCTGTTGGGCGATCGCGAAAAGGGACGATGCGACCACCATCGCAACGGCGATGAGCGGGCGAGCGAGCGTGGAACGATGGATCGTCATGGTATGTTCTCCGGCCGGACCCCAGCTTAACCATGGACCCGCATGCCTTCATGAAATTCCGGCTCACACCTTCGTGAGATCGGCCTCGACCAGCGCGCGAAGCTCCGGCGTGACTTCGGGACGTTTTCCGAACCACAATTCAAATCCGCGCACCGCCTGGTGCAGCAGCATGCCGAGACCGTCAGCCGTCTTCAGCCCACGCGCCCGTGCCGCCGCCAGCAGCGGCGTTTCCAATGGGACATAGACGAGGTCAGCGACGATCGCCTGCGAGGGGAGCCGGCCGGCATCGATTTCCAGCGCGGGCTGACCATGCATGCCGAGCGACGTCGTGTTCACCAACAAGCCAGCGCACGGCAGCACCTCGTCAATGGTCTCCCAGGCGATCGGATGCACGGTTTCACCGAATTGCGCGAGCGCGCGTGCCCGCTCCGGGGTTCGATTCGCCACATGCACGCGCTTGATGCCGCGCTCGACCAGTCCGAACACCACCGCGCGCGACGATCCGCCGGCGCCCAACACCAGCGCGTCGTCGATTTTGTCCCACCCTCGTGCGCAGGCGTCGAGATTGCCGACAAAGCCTTCGATGTCTGTGTTGGTCGAGCGCAGTTCGCCGCCCTCGTACCACAACGTATTGGCCGCGCCGACCGCGCGCGCGCGCACATCCGGCACCGACAACGCCAGCGCGCGCTCCTTGTGCGGAAGGGTGACGTTGGCGCCGACAAAACCATGCGCCGACAGGCGCAGCACGAATTCGGCAAAGCCTTCAGGGGGCACCGCCTCGATATTGTAGCCGCCCTCGATACCAAGCGTCCGCAGCCAATAATGATGGATCAGCGGCGAGCGCGAATGCGCCGCCGGCCATCCGATCAGGCATGCCGCGCGAGGTTTGGTCATGGCCACCATCGCCAATCCTGTTGCGGCGCCGGTCAATGGACGCCGTCCCTGTTCAAATCGGACAAGCCGGGGTCACTGTCAATGCTATAGGTGAATGGCCGTTGCAACGGATCGCACCAGATTGCGGCGGGTTTGATCGCAGGCACACTCAACCCGCGGCGAGACCATCCGGCGCGGCGGGCGGCCTCTCGCGCGTGCCTTTGATGTCGGCAATGGCCCGGGCGATGGTTTCGCGGTATTTGGCGCGCGACCGGCCTACCCCATGCGTAAGGAGCGCACGGCGCACCGTCGGCGAGGCGCCGGTGATGTAGAGCCGGATGCCCTGACGCGCGGCCTTGCTCGCAACCCGGCTCATCGCATTGGCCGCGCTGGAATCCAGAAATGGCACCGCCGCGAAATCGACCACGAACGCCTTGCGGGTGTCGGCGATGCTGTCGAGCACCGCCCCCACCGTCGATGCCGCACCAAAGAAGAAAGCCCCGGTGATGCGGTACACCAGCACGTCCGGATCGGCGGCGAGACGAGAATCGTAAGGCACGCGATCGCCGTTGGTGAAATCGGCCCGGTCATCCAGCACCAGCGGTGCATCGGCTTCGACGCCCGTCATCTGCGCCATGCGGTTGATGAACAGCACCGCCCCGAGCGCAAAGCCAACCAGGATACCCTCGGTGAGGTCGCGAAAGATCGTCAGCAGAAAGGTGGCGAGCAGTACGGTGGCGTCGCCCCATGAGGAGCGGATCAGGAGCGCGAATTCCTGCTTCTCCGCCATGTTCCAGGCCACGATCACCAGCACCGAGGCGAGAGCTGCGAGCGGGATGTAGCTCGCCAGCGGCGCTGCGATCAGCATGAACAGCAACAGGAACACCGAATGCAACATGCCGGAGATCGGGCCGCGCGCGCCAGCGCGGACGTTGGTCGCGGTTCGCGCGATGGTGCCGGTGACACAGATGCCGCCGAACAGCGCCGAGCCGACATTGGCAAATCCCTGCGCCACCAATTCGCAATTGGAGCGATGCCGGCGCCCGGTCATGCCGTCGGCCACCACCGCCGACAACAACGACTCGATGGCGCCGAGCAACGCGAATGCGATCGCGTCGGGCAGCACCGCCTGCGCCTTCGCAAGCGAGAACGACGGCCACGCCGGCGAGGGTAATTGCCGCGGAATGCCGCCAAAGCGGGTGCCGATGGTCTCCACCGGAATTGAAAGCACCCAGGTGGCGAGGGCTGCCAGCGCGACGGCGATCAAAATGCCGGGCCAGTGCGGCCGCAGCCTGCGCAACACCACGATGATGAGGATGCTCGCACCAGCGAGCGCGATCGCGGGACCCTGGGCGGTATGCAAGCCCCCCGCCAGCGCTTCCAGCTTGGGAATAAATTCGCCCGGCTCTTTTCCCGAAAGCGTGATGCCGAAGAGATCCTTGAGCTGGCTTGCGAAGATGATGACGGCGATACCGGCGGTAAATCCCACCGTCACCGGATAGGGAATGAATTTGATGTAGGTGCCAAGCCGCAGCAGACCCGCCGCAATCAAGAATACCCCGGCCATCGCGGTGGCGAGAATCACGCCGTCGACGCCATGGCGTTCGGCGGTCAACGCCACCAGCACGATGAACGCGCCAGCGGGCCCGCCGATCTGAAACCGGCTGCCGCCCAGCAGCGACACGATGAAGCCGCCGACCACCGCGGTGTAAAGTCCGCGATCGGGCGTCACGCCGGATGCAATCGCAATCGCCATCGACAACGGCAACGCAACGATGGCGACCGTCAGCCCGGCGATCGCATCGGCGCGAAAGTCGGCCAGGCCATAGCCTTCGCGCAGGACCGTGATGACCTTCGGCGCGTATAATTCGGCGAAGGTCGGCTGATGTATCCGCCGCAGCATGCGCGCTGGTCCCCTGTCTCCCGATTCGAAAAGGGTATCATGCAATGGAAGGACGACGGATTATAGAGCCAGATCATGGCCCGCGGGGCGTGGGGCAGCGGGAATCGCCGAAACGGTCTTGGATTTTTTCAGCCGTCATTCCGGGATGGTCCGAAGGACCAGACCCGGAATCTCGAGATTCCGGGTTCGCGCTTTGCGCGCCCCGGAATGACAGTTGAAAATCACGCCGCGTCGCGATTGGCGGCGATGATCTGGTCGGCGGCGCGCCCGGTAACTTCCGCCATGCGGTCGAACTGCCGGGTAAAGCTGCCGGCACCGGCGGTCGCCGATCGCAACTCCACGATCAGCTCGCCGATCTCGGCCTCCGGCATCATGGCGCGCACGCGATCCCACCCCGCCCAGCCCTCGCGGGTGTCGAAGCCGAGAATCTGCCCGCGCCGTCCCGACAGGATGGCGTTGATCTTGGCGGTGGCCTCGGTGGGACAGACGATCTCCACGACATGGATCGGCTCCAGCAGCACCGGCTGGCACTGCGGCAGCCCTTCAGAGACGCCGATCCGCGCCGCGGTGCGGAAGGCGAGGTCGGACGAATCCACGCTGTGATAGGAACCATCGGTCAGCGTCACCTGCACGTCGATGACGGGAAAGCCGAGCGGACCGCGCAGGAGTCCATCGACGACGCCTTCTTCGACGGCGGGGATGTAATTGCGCGGCACCGCGCCGCCGACGACCTTTTCTTTAAATTCGAAGCCGCCGCCGCGCGGCATCGGCTTGATCTCCAGCACCACGTCGCCGAACTGGCCGTGACCGCCGGACTGTTTCTTGTGCCGGCCGCGCTGGGTGATCGATTTGCGGATGGTCTCCTGGTAGCCGACCGCCGGCGGATGCGACTTGACGTTGACGCCGAAGCGGTCGCGCAGCCGCTCCAGCGCGACGCGCAGATGCATCTCGCCCTGCCCCCACAACACCGTGTCGTGCGTGAGCTGGTTCTGAACCATGGTCAGCGACGGGTCTTCCTCGTTCAGCCGCAGCAACGCCTGGCCAAGTTTGACGTCGTCCTTGCGGTCGGCTGCCGAAAGCGCGATCGCCAGCACCGGCGGCGATGGCTCGACGCTCACCAGGGCCTTTGGTGCGGTCTTGCCGCTCGACAGCGTATCGCCGGTCTTGATGGCGTCGAGCTTGCCGAGCGCGACCGTATCGCCCGCCTCGACGGACGCGCGCTTGGTATCATGGCCGCCGTTCATCGCCGTCATGCCGGACACCCGGCCGGCTTCGCCCGAAGAGGATTGCAGCGTCGCACCGTCATCGAGATGGCCAGCCAATACGCGGGTCAGCGACAGCTTGCCGCCGTGCTGCAAATGCACGGTCTTTAACACATAGGCCAGCGCCTCCTTGGGCGAGGACGCGCCGAGACGCTTGGCGGTCTCGGACACGCCGGGCGATTCATGCCGCAACGCCTTCATCAGCCGCAGAACGCCGTTCTCGCGAACCGCAGCTCCCAGCAGCACGGGACAGATCAGCCCTTCGCGCAGTTCGCGGGCGAGGTCGTCGAACACCGCATCGCGTGGCGGCGGGATATCCTCGAGCAATTGCTCCATCAGCGCGTCGTCGTGATCGGCGATTTTTTCCAGCATCGACAAACGGGCTTCCTTCTCACGATCGAGATCGCCGCCTTCCAGGGTGACGACTTCGGATGCCTTGTGCTCGCGATAGATAAAGGCGCGTTCCAGCGCCAGATCGACGAAACCGGCGATCAGGTCGCCGTTCCAGATCGGAATTTGCCGCAGCACCAGCGGAATGCGCGACGCCGGCTGCAGAGTAGCGAGCGTCTCGCGGATGCGCTTGTTGGCGCGGTCGATCTTGTTGAGAAACAGAAAGCGCGGGATGCCGAGATCTTCCAGCTCGCGCATGATGAGCTGAAGCTGCGGCAGCTTGCGTTCATCGGCCTCGCAGACCACCACG
>DASQOU010000160.1:0-2965 GCA_035644295.1 Bradyrhizobium sp. | reverse complement strand
AGACGCGCCCGGCGAAGAATGGAAATTTGGCGGGATCGCCGTGAATGTGGGTGTGGCAGTCGCAGGCGCCGGCGGGAATGTCGAAATTCACCGGCGTCGCTGGCTGCGCCGCTGTCGCAAAAACGGTTCGGTTGGGCATGGCGATTCCGGCTGCGATGGAGGCGAGCAGAATACCGCGTCGCGTCAGCATGGTCTTCTCCCTTGTGCGTTTTCGGTTTTATTTTTGCGCTTGCGGACAGAATAGCAGGTTACCCCATTTCTGCTAGTTGACGTTCGGAGCGAACAGCTTGGCGTCGTCTTCCAGCAACAGCCGGTCCCGCACCAGTTGCTGCGCTGCTTTCGCAATCGCCGCGGCGCGGTCGCCCTCGTTCGGATAACGCTCCGCCATCGACAGGCGTGGATCGTTGTTCTTGAGCCGCTCCTCGCGGGTCGTCGCGAAAGGAATCATGGCGCCGTTGTTTTCGCACAATTCGCCTTCGCCAAAACCGGCCTTGCGGATATTCCAGCCGGTGTGGGTTGCGGCGGGCGCTTCCAGCGTCGGCAATCGCAGCCCCGCAACGTCGCGGCCATCGGCATCGGTTTTCGGCACAAACACCGGATAGCTGGCGCCTTTGACCGGCGGCATCTGGTCCGAGTTGATCACGACGGGCCGCGCCATGCGGGTCGTATAAGCGAAGCCTGGAATGCGGGGAAAGCCGACGTCTTCGATGGTCGCGGGCACCAGCGTCCCGTCGCCGCGGCTGGGGTATCGGCTGGCCGGCGGAAGTGTGCCGTTGCCGATCCAGCCATCGAGCGCGACCAACAGCGCCCGCGCCGGCGGACCGGCGTTGAGTGGGTTGGTCGGGAACGCGCAGGTCTTCACCACCTCCGATTTGGCGTTGGCAAGCGCGAAATGCTGCAGGTTCGAGAGCAGGAACAGCCTGACATTGTCGGGCATGGCAAGCGCATGGCCTTCGGTGTCCGTCACCACCAGCGACGCGCGCTGTTGATAGAATTCGATCTCGCTGTCGGTCTTGATAATCTTGGGACAGTTATTTGCGGCAAGGCAGCGCGCCAGAAAGCCGTCGGTCTTGCCCGTCAGGCGGTCGGTGATGACGGGATAGGTGAAGGGAAATTCAGCACCGGGAAAAACCAGTTCGGCATGCTGATAGGGCGAGCGGCCGGGCTGGCTGAAACGATAATTGGTGAAGGTTTTCTTTCCACCGGAAACATGCGGCATCAGCCCTTCAAAGACGGTGCGGCCGGCTTCGTCGGCGTTGAATCCGAGATAGAGGTAGTCCTGCAGATAACGGCCGCTTTGCGAAGCACCGAACCCAATCGCGTAGTCGATCCGGCCGGCGAGGGGGTTGGCGTTCCCTGCCGCATCCGCGCGCTCGTTGCGAAGGAACGAAACGACGTCGCGGGCGGCGGCAAAGCCGAGGCCCATCACCTTGGGGTCTTTGGCGGTGTAAATGAACTCGTAGATCGCTCCGGCGTCGAAACCTTCCGGCCGCCTGATTGAGATTTTTGTCGGCCCCTCGAATTTGGCTTCGAGGCCGGCTGGTGTCGCGCGCGGATCGGCCTCGCGCTGGCGCACGCTGATTTTCGCATGCGCAGGATCGAGATCGGCGGCGGGATAGCTCAATGTTGCGCTGGCGGGATTGTTCATGTGGTCGAAGACGAATTCCTCGCGCGCGAGACCAGTTACGTTGGGCACGACAGGCGGAGAAAACATCATGCGCCCGCCGCCCGGCAAGATATCGCCCTGCCATCCGCTCCAGACGATCGTGTAGCCACTTGCCATCAGGAAGCCATTGCCGGCATCGGCAGCGTTCGCGAGATCGTTGACGACGACCGGGCTGTCGTTGAACAGCGCGAGACCGAGCTTGTTGCCGCGATTGATCACCTCGTAGAACAGGCGGCGGTTGCCATTGGCCGCAACGGTCGGACGCAAAATCTCGACATCGGTCGCGGCCTCGACCAAACCCTGCGCATTGCGCGGCGCGCGGTCGAGATCGACGATGATCGTATTGTGTGGATCATCCGGCGAGACCGCAACGGTGGCGCGCGCGACGATCCGGTCGTAGGTGCCGACCGCGCCGAAGCTTCGCCCCTCGAACGCAGGCGATTCTACGCGCACAGTTTCGAATTTGACGACTTTCGCCGCGGAAGGACCGGTGAGACCGACGACGCTCGCGATCAAAGCGACGGCGCTCAGCAAATGCCGCATGGCGTTTCTCCCGATGTCTGCGCCGGGCGTTGGCCGCCGGTCGCGCGCGGGAGAATATAGCTGGAAGCGTCAGGCGGGAAGGGTCATGCGTTCGGCGGCAAGCCAATATGATTCGGCCACGAAACCTACCGCCCCGACGGCGTGCGCAGGCCATGCCAGGCATCGCGTACCTGATGGTAGTGCACCTCCGGCAGGTAGTCGGGCGTGTTAAGCGCCAGCGTCTTGACGTCGAGCCTGCCGATCGCGCTAAGCAATGTGTAGGACGCAATCACCCGATCGCGTTGCGCGCCGATCAGTCGCGCCTTCGCCGAAATCAGGTCCTGCTGCGAGTTCAGCACATCAACCGTGGTGCGCTGGCCGCCCTGCGCCTCCTTGCTCACACCCTGAAGTGCCACTCCAGCAGCGCGCACCTCGGACTCCGACGCCGCGACCGCGATCTTGGCGCCTTCATTGGCGACCCATGCGCCGGTGGCAGCGGTGCGCGCCTGGTTGCGAACCTGATCGAGCACCAGCCGGCTTTGCGCGGCCAGTTCCTTGGCCTGCCGGGTCTGCGACGCCGCGGTGCCCCCGTCATAGATCGGCGCCGTCATCTGGCCGAGGATCGAGGCCTGATCGGTTCTGAACGTGGTGAGGCTCGGGTCAGACTGGCTGCTGTGGCTGGCGTTGCCTTGCACGGTGATGGTGGGCAGCAGGCTGCTTTCGGCGACGTGAATGGTGGTCGAGGCGACGTCGACGTCGAAGCCGGCGGCGAGCACG
>DASQOU010000159.1:0-36422 GCA_035644295.1 Bradyrhizobium sp. | reverse complement strand
TTCGAACTTGCACGTGAGGGCGAGGATCAGGTGGCCGCGGGAGGACCGATCCGGGTTCGCGACCTGTCGCTGGCAAGGCTTCTCGTCATTTCCGACGTTCTGGCCAAGAGCGTCGTGCTCGCCCATGACGAGCGCGAGGTGGCAAAAGTGTTCGAAACCATCGAACCCTTTGTGCGGGAGCTGGCGAACTCCGGGAAAACCCGCCGAAATCGCCGGGGCATATTGAAGCTCATCGGAGATGCGCTGTTGGTGCAGCACAATGTGTCCGGCCGGGTTGCGATTGCGGAGAAGCCCGATGCGCTATGGGACCGTCCGGATCTGGAGCGGCTCTATGCGCGTCTGGAGGACGAATACGAACTCAAACAGCGGGTCGATGCGCTCAACCGCAAGCTTGCCGTGGTGGCGGAGACGGCCAACACGTTGGCAGACATCATCGATACCAGGCGGTCGCTTCGCCTCGAAATCATCGTGGTGCTTTTGATCGCGTTCGAGATCGTCATCGCTTTCTACCAAATCTATGCAGCGCAAAGGGGTCATTGAAATGATCGCGATACGCCGATGCAAGCGGCGGCGATATCACCTGCAAACAGCAGAGGTTTGAAATGCACCTGCGGCTGTTGTTCAGCGTCGCGCTGATCGCCGTTCTCTTTTGCTTCTGGCTGGTCATGACCAAGCCGATGTGCCGGGATGGCCTTGTTGCCTCGCTTAGCCCGCGTCTGGATTGGAACTGCCTGGCCGATGGCGGTTAGGGCGGGCGCCATGACTGCGACAACAAAGGTTATTGCGTTTATTTCAACAGTCCGACAGTCAGCGTTGCTGAAATGAAATGCGAGCCGCCGACCTTTGGCTCAGTTGCAGCAGGTAGCTTCGGACTGCATATTGCGCGATCTTGCTCGAGCGTCGTATCGCCTGCCACGCAGCCGTTTCTTCAAGCCATTCCCTGATTTGACGGTATTGACGGTAGGCCCAGGCAAATGCCGAAATCGACATCAGCTTGTCGCGACTTACCGCAAAGAGGCGCTCCACCAGCACAAGCTTGAAGATTTCGGCCACGACAAATACCGCAAGGCCCATGCCTATGTGACCCGTCGCTGCCAGATACGCAGCAGCCGGTTTTGCCGGTTCAAAAACAATGAGGGGCACCGCGAACAGCGCTAGCGTTGGATAAGGAGGAAGCGAAACAATCCAAGCCTTCAAACCTTCAAACACTTTTCGATCAGCGAGCCATTTGGCTACAGGCCTGGAAACCGCGATAAACAGCGCGTCTACCACGAAGTAGATGCTGGCCAGAAGAAAGATCAAAGGTTTGAGCAAGCGGTTCACGATGGTTTCTCCAAAGAACCAAATCGCGAACCGTTGATAGGTTTCTGCGGTTAACAGACCGAATTTTAGATTTGACGTGGGAACCTTTCTGAGGTGGGCATTGGTTTTTAACCTAAACAGATGGTACCCAAATAGGAACGGTTCTTGGGGCATTCGGCCCCGACATGCTGGGCACGTCGCCATCACGAGATGAAGCGAGCCTTATCTCCTCCAGTGCGGCGAATACCTTCCCGCGCGCTCCGCCGGCGGCCATGATTGTTTCCCGGCTTGGTCCCGAAAATGCGCCAAGCTCTGACATTTTCGGCCACAATCGGCGGCGACGCTGTTTCCATGAAAACGATGGCGGTCATAACGATTTTGGCGTTGCCGGCGATATCCGCAACAGTCATTTCGGATCAGATCCTGACCAGCGAAGTGAACTCGACGTAAACTACGAATTGAAATCGCTTTGGGGGCGACAACCATGCTTTCAGTGGATCAATTCCTGAGACTCATCAGCGTGCCGGCTGTCATCGCGGCCTTCCTGATCGCTTCCCAGGTTTCGGGGGCCGGCATCTTCCATTCCGCGCCGTCGCAATACGCGAGCAAGTGATCTCCTCGAAATAGCTGGCCCAGTCTCCAAGCGGGCCACCCCTGCGGTTCCCGTGCTTGCGCGCGCGATCCATGACCTTTCCGGTCTTGTTTCGTCATCTTCTTTCGTTTGCAGAGAGGAGATTTCAGCTGCTTGCGGCAACTGGCCGGCGCTGCCCGCATCCAGGTGGCCCAAGATGAATTGCTGGCGCCGGCTGCCGGAGCGGTACAATCGTATGGTAGAGGCCGTTGCTGTGCCATTGGATGCATGCGACGGGCGCGAGCCACCAGGCATGCTCCCACCACGTGATTAAAACTGTTCAGGGTCGATTTATCCATCCTTACATCATTGTCTGTATTCCTGCGGTCGCCGATGGCTTCAACACAATCAATGGAGGCAGGTTTGCGCCGTAGCTTTTTGAAATTCTTGTCCGATCAATCCGGTGCGACCGCGATTGAATATGGTTTGATCGCAGCCGGTATCTCGCTTGCGATCATTGCTGTGGTTAATGGGTTGGGTACCAACCTCAACGCCAAGTTTGATTCGATCAATACTTCGTTGAAATAATATCTGATCCCCGTCTCAGGAGCAGCCCGAGCGACACATGGTCTTGCCCCGCCGGAGTAATCCGGCGGGGCTTTTATTTGTCGCCAGCGCCGAGCCGTGGTGGACTTGGCCGCCCGCGAGCGGCCTCCCGCTACCGCCGCATCGCGCGCACAGCAAGGTAGCTGGCGCGCCGATCTCACGCTCTCCGTGGATCAGCGAATATCAACATTATCCACAGCGCCACGAGAGAGAACGAGAAACCAATGGAGACAAACCCGATCGGGGCGCTAAGTTCGGGGCGGCAGCACGGGGACCGAGATGACGCATCCTTTACTTCTCAATCCGTTTCATTCGAAACAAGATTTGGCCCAACAAGATTTGGTCCAAAACATCGAACGGCGAGTGACCCGATCCACACGGTCGACCCCTGTTTGCTGTAACTGCCACTCCGACGACATCATCTCCCACGCGACCGCCCAGTGGAGCAACGAGACGCAGGAATGGGAGCTGGCCAACACCTTCGCTCAACCAGCGCATTGCAACCGCTGCAATGGTCCGTGCGAGATAGTCTGGCTGCCGCTCAACTAGATCGATCGCACGCGATCGCTTCCGGGGCCGCCAAGACCCCTCGATCCGCTTTCTGGAAAAGTGACGGAGTGAGACGAGCTAATACTGGCTGCGATCCAGGACCGGAGCTGGCGTCGGCGGTGCCATCTGTGCCTCTCGCGCGGGCTTTGCGCTCGGCCTCAACAGCCAACCGCACTTCCTTCGCGGCCATCAGTGCTTTGCGAATATTTCTGTCGTCCGAATTGCCGTCGAACGTAATCAGCCGATTGCAATGCGCGCAGTTGGTTTGAAATCCCTCGCGGATTCGATTCGCGCGCTCTCGAAATACCTGCGCGCATTTCGTGCATTTGATTTTGACTTTTTCGTCGATCATGAAATGCCCTTGCATGAAAAGCGCAGTCTGTATTTTCAGGGCTTAAGGGTGTGTGCGACGGGTCGCTAAAATTCTAACGAGATCAAGCGGCAGCGACGGGTCAAAGCCCGCGGTGCGGTCAGGATGCCGAAGGACATCGCAGGCGTATCGCGTCTCTGAATTCTGTGGAGCCGCAGAGATCTGCTTGATGAAACCGTCCCGGCCATTCGGCCGTGCCAACTTCAGATGATGGTAGCGGATTTTTAAGGATGAAACCTTTCCGCGGATATGTCCGGTATCGCACAACCTTTTTAACACGGTTAGACCGATAAGCTTCTCCCAACAATGGTGCCTTCAACAAGGGTCAGGCCTCGTTGGCTTGCAAACCGACATCAGGATCGGACAATGCGCGCACAAGATCACCCGGTAGCCGAAACTCCGGACTTCCTGCTGGCGGCGCTGGAGCTGGCGAAAGATGCCGTTGTGATCGCCGATAGCGATCTTCGCATCAGCCATTTCAACGCGGCGGCCGAACTGATCTGGGAGATGGATCGCGCAGAAGTGCTCGGTTGCCATGTAAGCCGGCTGGGAATGGTCGACCTGCAAAAGCAAGATGTTGCGAAGCCGGTCTCAGGTCAGGCGAACGGCGGCGATGCCAACCAGAACAGCGCCGGCGAAATTACGATCCAGCGCAAGGACGGCAGCCGAATACGCGCCGCGCTGTCGCTTTCACGCGTCGAGACCGGCGGCCAGAGCCGCACCATCGCGATCGTCCGCGACATCACCATCGAGGCCGAGTTGCGCGAAAGACTGGCGCTGCTCACATTGATCGCTGACGGGACCAACCGCGCCGTGGTCGTTACCGATCGAAGATTAAAGACCCTCTATACCAACGCCGCGTTTACGGGAATGTTTGGATACTCGCTCGAGGAAGCGCAGGGGCGGCAGGTGAACGCGCTGCTGGTAGGCCGGCATACCAACCGCAGGGCACTGGCGAGGCTACGGCGCCAGGTCGACGAAGAAGGTGGCGGCGAAGCGGAAATCCTCAGCTACGACAGGAACGGCGACGAAATCTGGGTCCAGGCGAACCTGAAGGCGTTCCGCAATGCTCGCGGGCACGTCAAATACGTGTGCGCGATTTTGACCGACATCACCGAGACCAAACAGTTGCGCTCGCTGCAGCAGCTGATCATGAACGCGCTGGCCGATGAAATTCCGATTACGGATATCGCCGACCGGCTTTGCAGGCGTGTCGAGGAGATCGCGCCTGATGTCGTTTCCTCGGTGCTCCACATCGATGCCTGCGGCCTGATTCATCCGCTTGGCGGTCCGAGCCTTCCCGAAGACTATTCAAGGGCACTGGATGGCGTCGCGATTGGGCCTGACATCGGCTCCTGCGGATCCTCGGCATATTACGGCGAGCCAGTCCTGGCAATCGATATCGATTCCGACCCGCGCTGGCAGCCGTTCAAGGTCCGGCCGCTTGAGGTCGGCCTGCGCGCCTGCTGGTCCACGCCAATCAAGGCCAAGGACGGCCGCGTGATCGGAACCTTCGCCTTCTATTTCAGGGAGTGCCGCCCGCCGAGTCGCTGGCATCAGCGCATCGTCGATGCCTGCGTGCATCTCGGGGCGGTCGCGATCGAGCGTAAGGAAGCCCAAGCCCAAATCGCGCAGCTTGCCTATTATGACGTGTTGACCGGCCTGCCAAACCGTTCGCACCTGCGGGCTCTGATCTCCGAAGCGATCGAGGCCTGTCCCGCCGGCAAACATGTCGCGCTCGCGTTTCTCGATGTCGATAACTTCAAGGACGTCAACGACACGCTCGGACATTCGGCCGGCGACGAATTGCTGGTCCAGTTTGCCCAGCGCCTGCGCGCGCAGATTCAGCCCAACGACAGGCTGGGACGTCTTGGTGGCGACGAATTCGTGGTGATCCTGCCGAACCGCGACGCGGCCGAAGCCGCGCTCGTCGCCTCGCGGATTACCGAGGCTTTGATCATGCCGCTCAAGATCGGAACCAGGCAGGTGCCGATGTCCGCCAGCATGGGCGTGAGCCTCTATCCGGACAACGCCAGCGACATCGATACCCTGATACAGCAGGCCGACGCCGCCATGTACCAGGCCAAGCGGGCCGGCCGCTCCACGTATCGTTTCTTCAGCGCCGAGATGAACGGGCTTGCCAAGCAACGGCTGGTCTTGAGCGCGGCGTTGCGCAGCGCGATCGTCAATGATGCCCTGAAATTGCATTATCAACCGCAGATCCGGACAATCGATGGTGCCATCCACGGCGTCGAGGCGCTGGCGCGTTGGTATGACCCGGCGCTCGGCGAGGTATCGCCGGCGAAGTTCGTACCGTTGGCCGAAGAGTGCGGACTGATCGAGCAGATCGGCCTGTGGTCGATACGTGAGGCCTGCCGGCAAATGGCGCAGTGGCGGGCATCCGGGCTGGATATCCCCAGCGTGTCGGTCAATCTGTCTCCCATCAATTTCCAGAACGAAAACCTGGCATCGGCGGTCGCCGAGATTCTGGCAGAGCACGGTCTGCCGCCGGGAGCGCTCATGCTCGAGATTACCGAGGGCGTGATCCTGAACGAGCGCACGATCGCGATCGAGACCATGAATGCGGTTCGCAGGCTGGGGGTAGGGCTGTCGCTGGATGATTTCGGCACAGGTTATTCGAGCCTCAGCCGGCTCATGCAATTGCCAATTCGCGAGCTCAAGATCGACCGCAGCTTCATGCGCGACATCGAAAGAGATCAAAGCGCACGGGCGATCGTCACCACCGTGGTTGGCGTTGGCCAGAGCTTGCAACTCGCCGTCGTCGCCGAAGGCGTTGAAACCGAAGGGCAGCGGAATTTGCTCACCGAGCTTGGTTGCGACGTCGTTCAGGGATTTCTCTATGCTCCCGCGCTGTCGCCCAACGCATTCGGGCGTTGGGTGCTGGACCATAGTGCCAAGCGCGCGAGCGCGATGCTCAGGCGCATCGGCCAATCGCTGTCCCAGCCGCCGGCAGCGTCCTCCCCTCGCGTCTCCACCAGCATCGGGTTGGGTTAACTCCGGCTTTTCTGTGCGGTTGACCGATCGATGTGGCCGATGTCGGCCGGCGAGAAAGGCGTCCCTTCGCCGACAATCGAGCCGCGTGTTCTGTATCGGCGACGGCCTCGTATTGCCGGAACAAGAGGTAGGCCCCGGCTGAAATAGGCCCGCTTGGTATTTCTTCTGCGATCTCGCATTTAGCGTGCTTTCGCCGCCGCCGGCTTCCTCGCCTTGCCCGCAATCATTTGATTTAACGTGAAATTCTTGGGCAGCTCAGAGACCTCCCGGTCGACAGATCGTTCCCTGCCGCCTGGCCCGGCCCATTCCGCCTCAGCAGATGTTTAACCATTGTCGACTATTAATGGCGTAACTGCGTGAAGGTATCGTGGGGTTCCTATGCCAGGAGACAAGTCGCCGCGGCTATACCAGCGGGTTCGGCCCACGAATCCTGCGGCAAGCAAGGCCCAGATCATTGTGAGCCCGAAGGCGCCTGTGGTCGCTTGCAAGCTGATCGACTACTCCCCGGGCGGTGCCTGTCTCGAAGTGTTCCCGATGGTGGCCTTGCCGGACCGTATCGAACTTCTCCACGGCAATGTGAAAAAGAAGGGCCGCATTGTCTGGCGGCGCGGAATACGCATCGGCGTGGCTTTTTGAATTGGTCTGGCGCCGGCCAACCAACCTTTCGCAGCCGTCTCGCCTACAATTGCAATACAATCATGCACCGATGGCGCAGGCATCCGCAGCGCTATCGAACCTGCTCGGTCGCGATTGAAATCAGACCGAGGCTCTAATCTTCTGTTTTGACGCGTTCTCTTTACGCGCTGGTTTCCGCGAAAACGCTCTCGGCCCCAATAAACATTTCTTTATTATGGTTTGCTGAGGGCAGGAGTAGACTCTGGCGGCGAGCGCGTCACACCGAACGCATCGCCGGCACCCCCGACGTTGATCACCGGAAGTGGCTACGTTGCGCGTCGCGTTTCGCGTTTCGCTTTTTGCCTTACTCTAATGAAAGGAGAATGGCATGACGAAATCCACAATGATTGGTGCTGCGATTGTTTTTTCCACCGCGCTGATCTGGCCGGCAATGGCGCAACACACGGTCACCCACCCCAGCATCTACATCCAGAGCGGCACTTGTCCGGGCCACGAGGCGGGAAATCCCTATACCAAGGAAGAGGACTATATCGCCTGGAGCGGTTGGCGGGCCCGAGGCGGATGGGATGACCACAACGACTTGAATTGTTTGCGCCCCGGCCGTTGGCGGCACTCCGCCATGGGATTCTAGCCGGTGGCGAGGTGATGCTGGCGGCGTGCAGTCACGCGTCGCCCGGTTTGCGTTGCCATCTTAACCTTGCGTGATGCGCGCTCATCGCAGACGCGAGCGCGCATCACGCGGAATTTCGCAACGGCGGGAACAAAACTCAACTCGATCCGATCGACCGCAATTTATCGACATCATTCTGGGAGACCAGCCCGCCCTGACGCCGCAAAAAATCATTCGGCAGGCGTCGCGGCGGAACTTATGTGACAATGGAAGGTTCGACATGGAGTAGTTCGCAGAGGATTGCACCATGTCACATACCGACACCCGTTCATTGCAGCAGATCAAACGCGAAACCGAGCAAACGCGGGCCGGCCTGGCCAGCACTGTCGAGCAGCTCAAGACCAGCGTTGCGGACACTGCCAGCGACATCCGCGAGCGCGTCAGGCCCGAGGCCATCAGGACGGAGGTGTCGGGTTACATCAGAAGCAGAGGGGAACAGTTGCTAAACGACGCGGCGGAAGCCGCGCGCAGGAATCCGATGCAGGCGGTGGCGATTGGAGCCAGCATTGCCTATCCGCTGCTGCGGCTGGCGCGCACGATCCCGCTACCGGTTCTCATGGTTGGGGCGGGCCTTTTCTTCGCCGGCTCGAAAACTGGCCAGGCAGCCGCACAAAAGGCATCTGACATGGCCTCTGACCTTTCGGACGAGGCGATGCGCCGCGTTCGTGAATTGCAGGATCAGGTCGAAGAATCTGCGTCCGCCGCCAAGACGTACGCCTCCGACCAGCTTGATCGCGTGAGCGCCGCGGTGTCGGGTGGAACCGATAACGCGAGCCGCCTCGCCGGCGTCGCGGGCGCCTCTCTCGCTGCCAATTCCCAGAAACTTCAGGACAAGGCAAATTCGCTCGGTCATTCGCTTTCCGGCCGCGCAACCGATCTCAGGGATGAAGGCGTCCGGATGGCCGGTTCCGCGGCGGCTTCGGTGCAGGACGTCACATCCGCTGCAAGCTCAGCTGTCCGCAACGCCGTCGGAACCGCCGCCGATGCCGGCATGGATGCCGCACGGGTAGTCCGCGATAAGGCATCCGATCTTACCGACCGCGCGGGAAAGACGTTCCTCCAGACCGTCGAACAAAATCCGTTATTGGTGGCGGGCGCCGGCCTGCTGATCGGAGGTTTGATCGCCAGCGCACTGCCCCGCACCGACATCGAGGATGACCTCGTCGGCGACGCCAGCCAGGCGGTGAAGCGACGTGCGCAAACCGCCGCCTCGCAGGGTTTTGACAAGGCCAGGAACGCGGCCGGCGAAGTGTATGACGAGGCCGCCCGGCAGGCCGAAGCGGAGGGCCTGACACCCGACGGCATAGGAAAAGCCGCGCAGGACGTGGGCGAGCGCGTGCGCCGCGTGGCGGAACGCGCGGTGACGACCGCTTTCGAACCCCCGGAAGAAAATCATCAATCGAATATCCAAGGAGGCAACCACCATGGCTGACCAAACATTCAGGACCACCGACCAATCGGGATCGGGCTCGCCTCACGGTTTCGAGAAGGCCGCGACCCCCGCCAAGAACATCGCCGATCAGGCGCTATCTGCCGGCCGCGATCTCAAGGACAAGGCGATGGGCATGGCAGGCGCTTCCTCAGACGCGATCAAGGATCAGGCGTCGGAATTCATCGATGCCGCAAAGGATGTCGCCTCTCAGGCCACCGACAAGCTGAAGCAGACCGTCGATGGCCAGAAGAACGCCGGTGCGGAATATGTCGGAAGCCTGGCCGACACCATGCGCCGAGCCGCCCGGGAATTCGATAGCGATCTTCCGATTGCCGGAGTCTACATCCGCAAGGCAGCGTCCCAGATCGAAGGTGTTTCGGACTCGATCAAGACCGGCAACTTCAACGACCTGATGCGCGGCGCACAATCGTTTGCGCGCCGGCAACCGACCGCGTTCCTCGGAATGGCGGTGCTCGCCGGCTTTGGTGTCGTCCGATTCTTGAAGAGTTCCGCCAATGATGCCGAACGCCCAGACTACCGACCCACCGGCAGTGACTACCGCCAAACGGGCAGCGATCACTTTGCCGGCGGCGCCTCGAACCGATCGAGCGCGGTCAATAAAGGGTATCGCGATGAATTCTCCAAATAACCGGTCGATACCGGAACTCTTCAGCGAAGCAGTCGGCCAGCTTGCCAAGCTCGTCGGCAACGAGTTCGAACTCGCGCGCGCGGAACTCGCCGAAAAAACCCGTCAGGTCGGCCGTGCCGCCGCCATGATCGGGGCCGGCGCGGTCTTCTTGATGCCGGCTCTGGTGCTGTTGTTATTTGCGGTTTCTGCAGCGTTGATACGCAGCGGATTTACCGAGCCCGTCGCCTATCTCATCACAGGCGCGGGCGCGGCGCTGATTTCAGGCGTGTTGATAGGAGCCGGATTAAGCCGTCTTTCGGGGGATGCTCTCAAGCCCTCGGTGACGCTCGACCAGGTGCAACGTGACAAGATTGCCGCGAAGGAGATGGTGCGATGAGTGATATCTCGGAAAAAACCACGGACTTCGTTCGTGATTTGGGCGATGCCGCGCGCCAGAACCCAATCGCCGCCACATTGATCGGTATGGGCGTGGTGTGGCTCTTCGCCGGTGGTCGAACGGTGGAACGGGCCGGGGATTTTGTCCGCGGCGCGGGTTTCGAACATTTGCCGGAAGCGGCCGACCGAACATGGGACGTCGCCCGCTCCGGTCTGAAATCGCGCGCCAATTCGATCGGCGAAGGCTTGGCGTCGGCTAAGGATACCGTTCAGGACAGCGCCACAGCCGCCTTCGAAAGTGCAGGCCGATTCGGACGCGAGCAAGCCAACGTGATTTCCGATTATGCGAGATCCATTCCCGGCGCAGGTGCGGAGATGTTGGACACGGCGCGCTCCAACCTGACCGAGCTATTCAGGGCGCAGCCATTGGCGCTTGGCGCCATTGGGCTCGCGATCGGCGCGGGAATTGCAGCCGCGTTGCCGTCGAGCGAAGTGGAATCGGCCCACCTTGGTGAAACCAGCGATACGGTTAAAGCCAAGGCTACCGCGTTCGCCTCTGAACAGACCGATCGGGCGACCAAAGTTGCAAAAGACGTGATGGGTGCCGTGACCGAGGAAGCTCGCAAGCAGGGTCTCACGGTCGAGGATGCAAAATCGGCGGTCGGCGAAATATCCGCCAAAGTCGGTCGCGTGGCCGATGTTGCTGGCAAGGGCATTTCGGACCGCGTCAGCTCGACGAAGTCACAGGGGACGCGACCCTCATAGGCCTGGGCCACCGAGCCCGCTTTGGTCAGAACGGCGAGGCGGTAAAGCCGAGCGGCTGTACCACGTCGTAGGACGCTTTCGTCAGCGGCACGGCATAGTTGACCGTGAGGGCGCCGAATGGCGAGGCCCAGGTCAGGCCGGCGCCGACCGACGAGCGCACGATGTTGGCGTTGGCAAGCTGCAGCGATTGTGTGGAGCCCGGAAACGTTGTCGGTCCGCTGTAGCGAAACACGCTGCCGGCATCGACAAACGCGATCGCCTTGATGCCGTATTCCGCCGGCACACCGGGGATATTGCTTTGGAGTTCGGCGGTGGTCGCCCAATACATGCTGCCGCCGACATTATCCATCGTCGTGCCGGGCGTGAGGTCGCGCGGGCCGAAGCCGTTGGGCGCAAATCCCCTCACCATGGTAGGTCCGCCGAAGAAGCTGTCGATCAACGGCACCTGCTTGCCGCCCCAGCCGGTGATGTAGCCGCCTTGGCCGCGCGTCAGGGCCACCACGTCGTCAGTGACCTGGTGGTAGTAGCGCAAATCCTCCGATGTGCGCAGGAACCTAACGTCGCCGCCGAGGCCGGCGAGGTCCTGCCGGAGCTGCGAATTGATACCGTTGGTCGGAGCCTTATTATTTTCGAGCGTAGAGTATGTGGCGGTGGTGCCGACCGCGGACACCCATTGCGGCCCGGCCGCGGCAGCCTGCTGGATCGCCAGCGAGGGCGGTGCCGCGAGCGCGGCCGGATTGACCGTGACGTTCTGCCGCGAGATCGAGTAGCGCCATTGCATGCCGAGCTGCTCAGTCAGGGGCGTGCCGATTAGCATCATCGCGCCGTAAGTGTCGCTGCCGTAGGACTGATAGCTGTTGGAATCAGTCTGCTTGGCGAAGACATCGACGCCCGCCGAGACTCTGCCAAAGAAATACGGATCCGTTGCCGACAGATCGATCCCGCGGCTGTATTGGCCGTAGGTGAAGACGGATTTGGCCACCACACCGGTGCCCATGAAGTTGGTGTCGCCGAGCTTGACCTCGGCAAGCCAGCCATCGGTGGTCGAGTAGCCGCCGGCGATGTTGAAATCCCCGGTCTCGCGTTCCACCACCTCGACGTCGAGAACGACGCGGTCCGGCACTGAACCAGGCTTCGCCGTGATCTTGACGGTCTTGAAGTAATTCAGGTTCTTCAGGCGCCGCTCGGCGCGGTCGATCAGGCCCTTGTTGTAGGCATCGCCTTCGCCGATGTCGAATTCGCGCCGGATCACGTAGCCGCGGGTGCGGCCGTTGCCGTGGATGTCGATGCGTTCGACATAGGTGTGCGACCCCTGCTCGATCTCGAGCGCCACGTCGATGCGCCCTGCGCCGGTATCGCGCGTAATGCGGGGAGTGACATGGGCGAAGGGATAGCCGAGCTTGGCAAGCTCGATCGCCAGAACGTCGTTGGTCTTGTCGAGCGCGGTGCCGTCGAACATGGCGCCTCGCCGTACCAACAGCAGGCGGCGAAGTCTTTCGGGATCGAGCCCTTGCACATTGCAGACGATATTGATGTCGCCGAAATGGTAGGTCGCGCCTTCGTCGATGGTAAAAGTGAGCGTGAAGCCACGCGCAGCGGGATCATATTCGGCGGCCGCCGAGGTCACGCTGGCGTCTGCATAGCCTTTGCTGCGGTAATAGGTCCGCAGCAACTCGCGGTCGGCAGCGATGAGGTCGGGATCGTAGACATCGCCGCCGGTCAGGAAACTCCACGGCCTTGTGACCGAGGTCTTGATCACGGCGGCGAGCTGCCGCTTGCCGAAGGCCTTGTTGCCGACGAAGTCGATCTGCCGCACCGGCGTCCGGGCGCCTTCCGTCACCACATACACCAGGTCGACACGGTCGTTGCCGCGGTCGATGATCTCGGGCCTCACGCCGACATCGTCGCGCCCGACATGGCGGTAGGCCTCCAGGATGCGGTTGACGTCAGACTGCACGCGGGCGCGCTGCAACGTGCCCCGCGGCTTGGATTCGACCGCCGCGGCCAATTCGCTGTCCTTGATTTTCTTGTTGCCTTCGAAGGCGACCCGGTCGAGCACCGGGGCCTCGTGAAGATGCACCTTCAGCCGCTCGCCGGCGCGCTCGATGGTCACCTTGTCGAACAGACCGGTCGAAAGCATCGCCTTTAGCGCCGCGTCGCGCGCGGCCTCGTCGATGTGCCCGTCCGCTCCCGGATGGAAATACGAACGCACCGTCTGGGCATCGACGCGGCGATTACCCTCGACCTCGATCCCGTCGCGCGTCTTCGCGTCGCCCATGCGCGCTTGCGCTGGGCTCTCGGCCGCAATGGCTTGCGCGGAGGAAAGCGCAAGCGCTGCGGCCAGGAGCGTGCTTGCGGCTCTCGACCCGGCCCATCGCCGGTCCGACGCCAAGGGTGGCCTCATCACGTTCCGCCTGTTATCCCGCCTGTCCCGGTGCGATCGAAGTGCGCCGGCGGGGCGAAAAAATGTCGGCCGTGCGGTGAGATGCCGCCTTAAGCCTTAACGGTTTGCCACAATTTCGACGCAACGCGAAACCGCACCTTCCCGAAAATGTCGCATAGCCGCTTCAAATCGAACCTAGCGATAGACCAGCAAACGTTCGCGTTTGGGAGCATCACATGCGTTGCGTCGCTTTCGTCACCGCCTTGTTCGTCCTGGTCCAGCCGGCGTCAGCCGCGATGACGCCGGAGATCGATCCGCGCGCCTCACTGAACGTGGTCCAGCAGTGGATCTACAACTATCGCGCCAAGCCCGATTACGCCCATATCCCGGCGGCCGTGCGCGTATTGTTTCACTCGCAGACCTTCAGGGAACCGGAGAACGCCGGCATCTATCTCGGCTTCATCGCCGGCGCGATCGGATCAAATCCGGCTAAAGCCGAACAGCTCGTCAACAGTCTGTTTCCCGTCAAGCCGGAAGACGAATGGGTGATCGTACGCGCCATCGCTTTTTCGGGCTTGCCCGACTGGCGCAACCTGTTGCGCAAGGTCGCGCCAAAGATGCCGGGCCGCAGGGTGATGATCGACAGTTACCTCACGGGCACGCTGCCGACTTTGACCGAGATTCCGCTCGAGGAAACAAAACCAGGCATGTTCGACAAGCTTAAGGGCGCGTTCACGCAAAATCCTTTCGCCAAGGACGACAAGAAGCTGAAGATGAAGCAGACCTTCGCCGGTAACCAGGATCTGCTCGACACGCTGTGGGGATATTATTTCGCGACCGGCTCCTACACCCCGATCCTGCGCATCATTGCGATGCTGCCGTGGAGCAAGAGCCGCGACACCGTCGACAAGCTGACAGTCGGCAGCATGGCGCGCTATACGCTCGCCAGCTACGCGGTGCGCGACGCCGGCTTGCGCGAATATCTTCGCAGCGAACTCTCGGTGCAGCCGGCAGCCGTCAAGGTGCCGCTTGGCGAGGTGGTCGAGGCGGCCGATACCGTGCAGCTTGGCGCGGTCCGCAAAGACGCGCTTGCGGCGGTGGAAGAACTCAAGGCCAAGGGCTCCGACGCGCGGCGCAACCTCGACTTCTGGGGCCAGGTCGGCGTCGGCGCGGTCGCGCTCGGGTGCGTTTCGGCGGCGGCGCTTGGCCAGGTCGCGATCGGGATTCCCTGCGTGATCGGCGGCTCGGCCTCGCAGGGACTGTTGTCGTTCTGGGAAAAGCAGCAGTGAGAGGCCGCCGACAAGTACCGCGGCATCTCGCTTAAGACCGCTTAAAGCGTTTTCGAGCGAAGTGGATACCGGTTCGCGTGAAGAAAACGCGTCAAAACAAGAAATTAGAGCGTCGGTTCTGATTCAATCAGAACCGATCTTGCTCTAGTGGATCACGCCGGCGAGGCGATGGGCTTGCCCTTCTCCAGGATATAGGTGACCACCAAGCGGGACTTCTTGTCGCCGTTCTTGCCGCCCGCATGCGGCGTGTTGGCCGGGACTAGGATGGCATCGCCCGGCTTGAAGGACTTGGTCGATTGTCCCTCGATCGGCAGATCGAAGCCGCCCTCGAGCATATAAGCGGATTCGATTCCGGGATGGGTATGCCGCCCGATGGTGACGCCGGCCTCGATTTCGATATCCACCAGGAGGGTGACATATCCCGGCGCGGGGCCGTCGGTCTGCGTCAAGATCTTTCGTGTGACCCCCGGCGTCGCCGCGGGCGGTGTCTGCGCCGATGCGTCGGTCGCAGCAAATCCGGTGATGGAGCAGAGCGCGCAGGATGCAACGCCAGCAAAGCCTCGGCGTGTCAGCATGATGACCTCCCTGTGGTGACCGGCATCGTCTCGCGCCGGTTCTTTCGCAAAGTTGCCCGACGCAAATGTCCTTGGCAAGCGGCGAGCCGGCGATAGATCAAGGACATCACGCTGCCGAACAGCAGGTGTGAACGGACCTTACGATGCTTTCGTCCGGTCTTCGTTGAGAAACGCGGAAATTTCCTCAAAGAACTGAGGCATCCCCGGATCGTTCTCAAGAGGCAGATGGTTCTTTCCCGGCAACGAAACAAACTTCGCACCGGGAATATTTGCTGCCAGCTGCCGACCCTCTTCGATCGGGACCATGACATCCCCACGAACGTGAAGGACAAGCGTCGGCACCGTTAGCTGCGGTAACAGATCGCGAACGTCAAAATTGGCGACTGTTTCAAAGTAGCGCACAGCGCATTCCGGCGAGCAGCTTTTGCGCTGTAGTTCGTTAAAAGCCTGCGCTTGCTCGGTCGTGGCAGTGGGCATCAATTGAGATGTCATTAACTGCCTGAAAGTAGGATCGTCAGCTCCCCAGCCTAAGCGCATCAGGGTTGACATTGCTCGATATCGATCAAGATCTGCTGGGGTTGTGGAGGCACGCTTGAATCTTCCTGTAGCGAAGCCGCCGAACAAAATAAGGCGGGAGACCCTATTCGGGTTACGCACAGCGTAGGCGATAGACACCGCGCTGCCCTGTGACCATCCGAAAATCGGGAATCGATCCAGGCCCGCTGCATCAACAACGGCGCCCAGATCATTGACCCAGGCGTCCAGCGAAATCTCGGCTGCGTCCCAGTCCGATAGACCGTTACCCCGCGCATCATATCGGACCAGCGTGTTATGTTTGGCCAGTCCTAAAAGCATATGGCGGTAGAGGGGAAGCTCCCAATCGATCTCATGGTGGTTGAGCCAATTTGCCGATTTGACAAGGGGTGGGCCGCTGCCAACCAGCGAATACGCCAAACGAACGCCGTCCGCTGATCTGCAGTACCGAATTTGCTGCTGAAAGTTTGCCGAAGAGGGAATTTGTAAAGCCGCCGGCTGCAGCTTTTTAGCAAGGTTGATTGCATAGACCTCGATTGGCTTGGCAATATTTTTTAACGTTTGAAGCCCAAGTGAGCGAAAGGAAGCATCAAGTTTTCCTTCGATCTGGTCAAAGACCGCACCCGATACGCAAATGCTCCCGGGGTCCGTGATACTCTCCAATCTTGCCGCGATGTTGACCCCATCCCCAAGCAAGTCTCCGCCCCGAACCATCACATCGCCGACGTGGATACCTATTCGGAATCGCAGAGCGGACCCTTCCGCCTCTTGGGCTGCAGTTTCGCCGAGCTTCAGCTGCACCGCGATCGAACATTCCACCGCATCTACGATGCTTGGAAACTCTGCCAGAACGCTATCTCCCGCCGTGTTCGCTATCCTGCCGCCGTGTTGAGCTATCAGCTCATCCATAAGCTGACGGTATGTAGCGAGCCTCCGTAGCGTGCCGGCTTCGTCGGTGCTCATCAGGCGCGAATAACCAGCAACATCGGCTGCAAAAATTGCCGCAAGCTTCCGTTCGATTCGGCCTCTATCGTCCGCCATCGGTCCCGCCTCCGCGCAGTAGTTGATCAGGCCCGCCGATACGTTGCAAGGATTGGTGCCGTCAGGACATTGGCAATCAGAGCAATTTGCCCATGTCGGCATCGTTGCCGGCAGATCGAACGTCCACTTCGGGTCATCTTTCATCGATTGTGACGCTTCGGCCGCACGTCCGGTTAGTTCGCCGCATCACCCTGGCTCTGAGTTTTTCCAGCGAACGGCACGAGCAAAAGGCCGATCAGCGCGACAATGGCGAGCAACATCCAGGCTTCATTGACCGACATCGCGAACGCCGCTCTCTCGACCATCGGGCGGACATAAGCCTCGATGGCGGTATCCGAGACGTCGGGCGGCGGGTGGGTAAACAGCTGCACATCGAGACCGATCGCCTGCGCCGCGGTAACGTCGCCGGCGATCAGCCGGTCGCGCAAGGCCTCGCCATGTCCGATCGAGCGCCCATAAAGGATGGTGTCGATCAGCGCGATGCCGATCGCCCCGCCAAGGTTTCGCATCAGGTTGAAAAGTCCGCTGGCGTCGGGCACTTGCGCCGCGGTCAGCCTGCCCAGAGCCAGCCGCGTCGGCGGCAGCAGGCAGAACATGATGGCGACGCCGCGCAAGACCTGCGGCCAGAACATCTCGTCGAAATCGGCGATGCGGCTCTGAAATGCGCTTAGGCCAAGGCCGACCGCGAACAGGCCGAATCCCGCCGCCGACAATTTGCGCGGATCAAGCCGGCTCTCCAGCGCGCCCGCCACAGGTGCTGCCACCAGTTGCGCGACGCCGGTGACGAGCATGATGGTGCCGATCTCGAAGGCGTCGTGACGCCGCACATAGGCGAGGAAGACCGGCATCAGATAGACCGAACCGAACAATCCAACGCCGAGGCAAAAACTCAAGGCGCAGCCGATCGCAAATGGGCGCGCGCGCAGCGTCGTCAGTTCGACCACGGGATGCGTCGCTCTAAGCGTTCGCCATGTGAAGATGGCCGCCGTCACGGCGATTGCGAGGAACAGCATGAGGCAGAGCGGCGAAAGCCAGCCATCCTGCGGGGCCTGCTTCAGGCCGAGCTCGAGGGCGGCCAGCGCCATCGCCATCAGGGCGAGCGAAGTCCAGTCCAGCGTGGCGAGATCGGCGAAATTCGGTTTCTCCGCCGGCAGCAGGAATGGCGTGGCGGCAGCCGCAACAAGCCCGGGGGCGACATTGATCAGGAACAGCCAGTGCCAGGACCAGGTCTCGGTGATCCAGCCGCCGACCACGGGTCCTGCGGTCGGCGCCAGCACCGCCACGATGCCGGCCATCGTGGTTGCTATCGGATGCTGCGGAAGCGGAAACAGCAGGAACACCGCGGAAAACACCGCCGGGATCAGCGTGCCGCCGGCAAACCCCTGGAGTACGCGGAAAGTGACCAGCGTCGCGAAATCGCCGCTGAACGCGCAGCCGATCGAGGCGAGGGTGAAAAGGCTGATTGAACCCACGAACAGCCAGCGCAACGTCAGTACGCGGGTCAGCCAGCCCGTCAGCGGAATGGCGATGATTTCGGCGATCAGGTAGGCGGTCTGGATCCAGCTCATCGCGTCCCGCGAGATATCAAGCGCAAACTGGATCGCCGGCAGCGAGGTTGCGACCACCTGAATGTCGAGGATCGCCATGAACATGCCGAGGCACATCAGGATAAAGCCGATCCAGGTCGCGCTAGCAGCTTCGTCCGGTACTGATATCGCCACGCTCATGGTGCGGCGCGCGCCATCGTCTCGCGGGCGGCCTCCAGCGCCCGGTTTTCGGCGCGGATGCGGATGGCGAGAACCGCGGCATTGAGGATCGTGAACAGCGCGGCAATCCAGGGCAGACCCAGCATCAGCGGCAGCACGGCGATTTCGCCGGCAACCACGGCATAGTTGGGATGCGCGAGATACCGATAGGGACCCGCCGTCACCAGCGGCTGTCCCGGCGGCACGATGATCCGGGTCGTCCAGCGTGGCCCGAGCGTTCGCATCACCCAGAAGCGCAGACCCTGCAGCACCAGATACAAAATCAACGCGGGCGTATTGATCGGCTGATCGTGCCCGAACACCCACAGTGCGATCAGCCAGGTCGCATGCACCGCGACCATCAGCGGATAGTGCCGCGGCGCCACTTCGACGGCGCCGCAGGCCATCAGGGCGCGTGTGTTATAGTGTGAAAGGACAAGTTCGCCGCCGCGCTGGGCCGTGACAAGCCCAAGGATGAATTCGGCCGATGTCACGCGGCGTGCCGCAGCGAAACGCAGCTTGCGGTGAAGCCGGGTCCGAGCGCCGTCAGCAGCGAGCGTGCCGGCAGCCCCTTGGCGCGGGCACGTTCGAGGATGAACAAGACGGTCGGTGCCGACATGTTGCCGTAGTCGGCGATCACCTGGCGTTCGTGTTCCAGCGTGCCCTGATCGAGCGCGAGCGCGCTCTCGATCGCGTTGATCACCTTGGCGCCGCCGGGATGGCAGATGAACTTGTCGATCTCGGCGATCGAGAGCTGCATGCGCGCCAGGATCTTCGTCAATGCGGGTTTGAGTCGTTCAGTGACGAATTCGGGGACGGTACGGCGAAGGATGACGCCAAAGCCCAGGGGATCGACGCTCCAGCCCATGACGTCGAGCGTATCGGGCCAAAGGTGCTCGCCGGTATGCTCAATCCGGGTGGCGCCGCCGTCGCCTGCGCGCAGGACGATCGCGGCGGCGCCATCGCCGAACAGGCTGGTGGCGATGATGTTGGCCTTGGTGAGCTCATCGAGGCGAAGCGCGAGCGAGCAAAGCTCGATCGTCACCAGCAGCACATTGGTGCCGGGCCGCGCCTGGGCAAGGCGCGAGGCAATCGACAGGCCCGAGGCGCCGCCAGCACAGCCGAGACCGAACACCGGCACACGTGAGATGTCGGATCGAAAACCCATTCGGCGGGCAACGCGCGCGTCGAGACTTGGCGTCGCGATGCCGGTGGAGCAGACGGTGACGACGGTGTCGACATCAGTCGCCATGAGGCCGGCGTCGGCCAGCGCCTTGCCGGCGACGTCGACGAACAGCGCTTCCGCGCCTTCGAAAAAGGCCTCGGTGCGCTCCGGCCAGCCGCGCGGTTGAAGATACCAATCGAACGGTTTCACACCGTGGCGCTTGACGATTCCGGTGTTGTGAAAAATGCTCGCGAACCGGTCGTAATCGGGAAAACGGCTGCCGAATATGTCCCATGCCGCGGCCAGAACGTCCTTCTGCAAGAAGGTGTGGGGAGGAACCGATGTCGCCAGGGACAGAAGGGCGGCCGTGTGCATGTGATGAGAACTTTCGCGTCGCTTTCAATTATCATGGGAACATCGGACCGGATGGTTTATTTCGGGGATTGTGAAAATCTCTGATCGGTCGGGTCACTAAAACGTGAAACGCGCGTCTATGGCGCCGCGTATCCTCACGAATCTTGTTCGGGCCTTTCGCGAAACAACCGCCTCACGCTGGGCGGTAGAACCTCGCCGCTGGGCCGGCCGGCCCGGTCGGCTAACGCTCATCGCCAGCGCTGCGGAAATGTGGTAACGGACAAGCAAACCGGAGGATGGCGCCCATGGCCGAACCGAAACTGGAAGTGCCGAGCGAGCTGCGCGATCTGGCCGAAAAGACCATCGATCAGGCCGAGAGGGCGTTCGGATTGTTCTTCGATGCCGCCAACAAATCGGTCGCGTCGGTTCCGAGCCCGGGAACGGAAATTTCCAAACAAGCGTTGTCGTTCACCGAGCAAAATATGAAGGCCGCCTTCGAGCATGCACGGAAACTGGTCCACGCTACTGACCTTCAGCAGGCCATGCAGATTCAGTCGGAGTTCCTGAAGAGCCAATTCACCAATGCCGGGGAGCATATGCGCCAGATCACGGGCGAGGTCATGTCCGCGGCCAAGGATGCATCGAAACCTAAATTGTGAGACTCGCGCGGCGTACTTGCGACGTTGAACACGAAAATCCACTGCCCATAAAATGATCTTGCAGAAGCCCACGCCCTGGACTTCACTCTCACTCGCAGGTCCTTGACGGGCCACCGGATGCAACTATCTGCCGTCCGTCAAACTTTCTGCTGATCCCTGTCGGCTTTCACCGGCGGGGATTTGCATTTTCAATCTGCGAGCTAACCCATCTCGGGACTAGATGGCTTTCAAAAAACTCTCATCGGACGCGCAGGCGCCGCATCGATAGGTCAGGAGATTGAGGCTGCTGTTTTGCGGCTCGATCAGCATCAGCTTCATGGGCTCGCCACATTTGATGCATGGCAGCTCGGTGGTGGTTTGAAAGCGCGTGCACGTGGGCGTCGGTCGGCGATTGTCCAGCACCGGGTCCTCGATTTTCCAAGGAGAAGACGCAACGCTACGTCATCGGGCCGAACTGCCTCACTATGGCCGATTCTGGACACAATTGAAAAGAGCCGAAGAGCGAGGAACTCGCTCACAAATTGTTCAATTCGCGGAACCTTGGCGGTCTTAGAGCAAGGTCGGTTCTGATTGAATCAGAACCGACGCTCTAATTTCTTGTTTTGACGCGTTTTCTTCACGCGAACCGGTATCCACTTCGCTCGAAAACGCTCTAAGTGAACCGAATCCGGATTGGATCAAGCCGGATCCCCGTTGGCGCCGCGGTCCATGTTTCCCCCGAGGCGATCGGCATCGCCTTGGTCAGCGTGCCGGTGCTGACGATTTCCCCGGCGGCTAGCGGCGGGTTGACGGGATCGGACGCGAGCAAGCCTGCGAGATGACGCAGCGCCGAGAGCGGGCCGCCCAGCACGTTTTCGGCCTCCCCGCGGTCGACCAGCCGGCCGTCGCAACTGAGCTCGACTACGAACGCGCCAAGCGTCTGCCGCCACTCGGCTGCACGTGGTGCGAACGGATGGCGCGGTCCGATCAAAAGCGCGCCATGCACGCCGTTGGCCGCGATGGTGTCGCTGGCGGCAAATTTCCACCCCGGAAAAATCGATTGCACGATCTCAAAACCGAGCGCAACCCATGCGATACAGGACGATAGCGCCGCCTCGTCCATGTCGGCCGAAGGTGGCTTGCCAAGGCCGAACACGATTTCGGGTTCGATACGCGGTTCGGAAAACGGCCTGAGCGGCAGGGCTTCTTGCTCCGCGAGATCATGCACGCTGCGGTCAAACACGTGGCCCCAGATCGGCGCGAAGACGCCGTACTGCGCCCAGATCGTGCGGTTGGTGAAACCGATCTTGCGCCCCACGGCTTTCGCGCCTCCTGCCTCGTACATCTGCCTGACCAGCGGCGTGATGCGATAGGCGTCCTCGACGCTCAGGCCGGAAGGACGCGCCGAGAACGGCGAAATCTGGCGGGTGTTGTCAAGTGCTGCGAACGCCTCGGTCGCGATGGCGTGGAGTGTTCGGGTATGTTCGTTGTTGTCCATCCGCCTGCCCCGCCGCGCTGGTGCGCGCGATCGTCCCTCTCAGCGCGGCATTTTGTACACGCGGCGTCGGCCTATGGGTAGGGCCCCGGTCCGAGTTTGGCGATGAGCGGTTTGTCGGTTTGTGCCGGCGCCAGGTCGCTCGCGGCGGGATCGCCCAGGAATCGATCGAGGGTTGCCTGAATCGTCTCTTTCACCGCATCCGGGCCGCGGTCGCTCATGTCGGTGTGCTGAAACTTGGTTTTGACGATGTCGATACTGTCGGCGTTGGCCTGCTGCGGGTTCGGCAGCACGTCGGGATCGGTCTTGAAATTCGGGTCCGAAGAACGGAACGACAGGATCTTCATCTTGTCGTTGAGCACAAAGGGAACGCGCAGATTGTCGAGGGTGATGATCTTCGACACCAGTTCCGGATGTTGCTTGGCGCAGAACATCGCGACGTCGCCGCCATTGGAATGTCCGACCAGCGTCAGGTGATCGTAGTCGGCGTTCGGCTGCAATGCTTTCAATTGCCCCAGCACGAACAGGATATTGGCCTCGCCGCGTTCATAGACCTCCTGGCGGCCGACATAGGGAAGGCCGACCTTGGTCACCAGCGGTGGGTCGGTCGGCAGGTCCTGCTGAATGCTTGCAACCAGATATCCCCGTGCCGCAAGGACGTTGGCCAGGAATGAATATTCGGTGTTCTTGACGGTGTTGCCGTTGCTGATGATGGCGACAGGAAGCTTCCAGAGACCGGCATCGGCCTTCATCTCGTAGTCCCGGCGCACGGCGAGATCCACCGAAATGGGGCGCGCCCGCGCGGTGTCCAAGAGATCCAGCGTCTCGTGTCGAATGGCCCACTTGCTGACGGCGACATACAGGCCGCCGAGGAGAATGCAGAGGCAGGCCAATACCGCAAAGGCCCGTTTCATCGTTTCCTTCCTGGTCAATTCTTACTGCAAGAGATGGTGTTGGAACGCGCCAGCCGCGACTTAAGCTCATGCCAGTGGCAATTTAATTTTAGGAAAGTTATTGCTCTGCAGCATTAGGTGAAGGGCCAAAACCGGCTTAGCCGGCCGGACTTGCACCCTTTGCCGACGCTTCGGCCGCCTTTACCCGGATCATGGCGACCACCGCGTCGATGATCCCGGTGATGGCGGTTCGCCGATACTCCCACCGCGGATCGGGGTCAGGTGCCGCGATCACCATGGTGGCGTTGGCCTCGAACAGCAAAAGATCGCCATCGGAACCAAGGCCGAAATCGACGCCGGCATAGTCGAGGCCGAGCACGTCACGGATTGCGGTGAGCGCGGCCATCGCCTTGTCGCCAAGCACAGCCGGCATATCGCTGAGAAACGCTAATTCCTCGGCCCGATGGTCCGGCTGGTCGGCCATGTCGGAGGTGAAATAATGCACTTTCCAGTTTCGTGAGATCGCCAGGTGCATCGGATAGATTTGCCTATCGATCATCATCACCCGGTATTTGCGCGCGCTGCCGTCGCTGCCGCGGGCATCGAGATACTCGATCACAAGGAGATCGCTTCCCGGCAGGCCGGCTGCGGCGGTGGCCAGGTCGGCGCCCTTTTCGATGAGGATGAAATTGCGTCCGGTGTGATAGCCGGGAGAACGCAGCAGCAGCGGGAACTTAAATTGGTGGTGCGCGATCCAGGTGGCGCCGTCGGGGCCGGCGAGGATGTCGCGTGCGACCGACAACGTTTTCGGGGTTACCACGCCGGGCAGGGCGGCGAGCCGTTGAGCATTTCCGATGCGACCGCTCTTCATCACCGCGCGGGGATCGTTGACGACAGGTGCGGAGCTTCGCGCGATCAAACCGACGGCGGCAGAAAGCGCGCTCTCGCAGAGGCAGAACGGCCTTCGGATCGAGATAGTCCGCGACGACGACCGACGTCAGGAAGATGCGGTCGTCGAGAAACGGCGCGGTCGGAATATTGCCGCCGCCGGAGGAGACCAGTTGCAAAAGCATAACCGGCGGCTCGCTGCCGCGATAGGGCAGGCTCGAGATGGCATGACCGGCAAAGCCCTTTTGGAAGTGCTCACGCGCGGCCTCGCGGTCACCATTGTCGGCGAGCACCGCCCCCAATCCCTGATGCGCCTGGGCGTGATCCGGGTCGGCCCTTAAAGCGGCCTCGTAATGCACGCGCGCCTGCTCATGCTTGTTGGCGCGAAGCAGGAGATTGGCGAGGTTCACATGCCCCATCGGGTTGTCGGGGTGGTGGAGAATCGCTTCGGCATAGACGCGGCAGGCGGCGTCGATGGCGCCCTGACTTGCCAGCAGCGTGCCGAATTCGTTGAGCGCACTGAAATTCGTAGGCCACCGGTGCAGGATATCGATAAAGGCCTGCTGGGCGTCCTGCCGCCGCTCCAGCGCGCCGAGCAGAGCCGCGCGCTCGATCTCGGTTGCGATTGTCTCGGCCCCGCCGCGCGCACCTGCGAGCAGGACTTCGAGCTGATGCAGCCTCGACTCCTGTGCAACCCGGGGGGCCCAGCCAATGCCGGCCGCGCCATCGGCGGGCTGCGCGTTCTGTTTCACTGCCGTCACGGTGCGAAGGCTTCGATACCGGAGATTTCAGTCCGCCACTATCGGCTGATTCGCAGCCTTCGCGTACCGGCAAAGGTGCCGACCGGCCCTGGCCACGGGTCTCAGCTTCGTGCCCGAATTTCCGAGACGTCCCCTTATTGCTCTTGATCGAAGGCGATGCCGATCCGCCTTTCTTTGCGCCAGACGACACGGCAGGGCAGATGATTGCCCTCCGTCACCAAGGTGAACTGAGCCGGGATTCCAAGTGGGCTGGTGACATCGAGCGCCGCTCCGGTGGCGGAGATATTGCGCACCGTGCAATCGATGGCGCCGCCGCCGAACTCGATCTTCCCGGCTTTCAAAACCCGTTGCCTGTTTGTAATCCGGTGCTCATCTTCCATCGGACTGTCATGCTCCGGAAAACCACGGAATCGGTAGACGGTTACCGGAGTGAACCCCAGACGATGCCGAGGCTTCCGCCATCGGCAAAGAAAAAATCGGCAAGGTTTTCTGGCCGCCACGCCTCGCAGCGCCGCGACAAGCCCGGCGCGCGCCGCTCGGAGAAGTCATTTGACCGGGCGACAGGACAATTCCGCTGACCAATCGGCAGCTTCAAATCGCGCTGATTCAGCAACACTCGGGAAAAATCGCCGGAGAACAACATGGGTGCCGTAATTGGCTGCGGCGGTGCAGTAAGGTGCTTTCGTGGATTCTCGTTTTTTATTCGGCGCCAAACGCTCTTAGTTCTTTTGGCGTAGTTCTCCCGGCACTTGAGCGACTGAAAGCCCCGCCATCGTGCGGGGCTTTTTTCGTGTCGCGCGGCACACGAGCGGGCATGGCAAGGTGTTGCGCCGAATGCACGGGTGCGCGTTTGACAATCCGCGCTTCCGGTCGCGGCCGGCTGTTATGCCGCGAGCTCGGCGTTGGCGCGCTGCATATTGGTGGACATGTCGTCGGTCACCGCGCTCTGCTCTTCCACCGCGGCGGCGGTCGTGGTCACGAACTCGCTGACACTGGCAATCGCAACCTTGATCGCACCCAGTGAGGCCGCTACTTCGGCAGAGATACCGTTGAGCGCATCGATCTCACTCGCGATTCTGTCGGTCGCCTGCGTGGCCTGGTTGGCCAGATTCTTGACCTCGGAGGCCACGACGGCAAAGCCCCTGCCGGCTTCGCCCGCGCGCGCCGACTCGATCGTGGCGTTCAGCGCGAGCAGGTTGATCTGCGAGGTAATGTTGCTGATCAATTCGACGATGCCGCTCATGGCCTGCGCCGCATTGGTGAGTTTCTGCGCCTGGGTGTCGGCGGATTCCACCTGCTGGACCGCGCTGGCGGCGGTGTCCTTGGATTTCACCATTGTCTGGGAGATCTCGCGGATCGAGGTGGTCATTTCCTCACTGCCGGCGGCCACCGATTCGATGAAACCTCGCGCGCGTTCAGCCTTCATGCGGATGATCGCCTGGGCCGAGACATCGGTCGCGTATTTGACGACCTTGAAGGGCTTGCCGTTGAGGTCGAGAATGGGATTGTAGGATGCCTGAATCCAGACCGCTTTGCCGGCCTTGCCGATGCGCCGGTATTCGCCCGCCTGGAACTCTCCGCGATTGAGCGCCGCCCAGAACGCGGCATATTCCGGTTTGCCCTGTTCGACGGGGTCAACGAACATGCGG
Organism: Bradyrhizobium sp.; assembly: GCA_035644295.1. Lineage (GTDB taxonomy): Bacteria > Pseudomonadota > Alphaproteobacteria > Rhizobiales > Xanthobacteraceae > Bradyrhizobium. The sequence goes on along the minus strand of DASQOU010000159.1, from coordinate 10,072 downwards.
TGATGCTTGCCCTGGATATCCGCGGCTGTGTAACCCATGACATCGAGAAAATTCGGGTTTGCGGAGATGATGGTTCCGTCCATGTTGAACTCGATGACGGCCAGCGATTTGCGGATGGCTTCGATCTGGCCGTTGCTGTCGGCCCCGGCCAATTTCTGCTTGGTGACATCGGTTGCAAATTTGACGACCTTGAGCGGCTTGCCGGCCTCGTCGAGGATCGGATTGTAGTTCGCAAGAATCCAGACTTGCTTGCCGCCCTTGCCGATCCGCTTGTATTCGGCGGTCTGGAATTGGCCGCGACGGAGGCTATCCCAGAAATTCCGGTACTCCGCGCTGTCGCGCTGGGCGGGCTCGACGAACATGCTGTGATGCTTGCCGGCAACCTCGGCCAGCGTATAGCCGAGCGCGTTCAGGAAATTCTGGTTGGCGTCAATGATCGTACCGTCCATTTCGAATTCGATGACGGCCTGGGCGCGACCAATCGCCAGCATCTTTCCGGCGTCTTCGATGCTTTGCTGTTTGCGCGCGGTGATATCGGTCGCGAACTTGATGACCGAGACCGGCTTGCCGTCGGCGCCGAGAATGGGATTGTAGGAAGCCTGAATCCAGACTTCCCGTCCGTCCTTGCGGATGCGCTTGTATTCCGCCGCCTGAAATTCGCCGCGGTTCAGCGCTGCCCAAAACGCGGCATAGGCGGGCTTGGCCTGCTCCGCCGGATCGACGAACATGCGGTGATGCTTGCCGGCAATCTCGGCCAGCGTGTAGCCCAGTGTGTTCAGGAAGTTCTGGTTGGCCGTGATGATCGTGCCGTCGAGCTTGAATTCGATGACCGCCTGGGAGCGGTCGATGGCCGCCGACTGCGCGAGCGCGCGGGCTGTTTCTGCCTTGCTTTGTCGATTAAACATCTGGTTGCCTTTCGGAAAACAAGCCTCAGCGCGGGGTGGGCATGGGATGCGGAGTGCGAACGCTACCGGGAACAGCCGCTTCAGATGATAGAAAAACTTGGTTAATAGATCGGTTACAATGCAACCGAAATACGGAGCAGGCATAGGATGTTGCGGGGCAATGATGAGGTCAGTTCGGGGGGTGTTGCCGGTGAGCGATGTTACCAGTTCAAGCCAGACGAAACACATCGCCGTGTTTGGCGCCCCGATCGAGATCGGGGCGTCGCTGCGCGGAACGCTGATGGGGCCAGCGGCGCTCCGTACTGCCGGGCTTCTGACCTTGCTCGAAGGACTAGGTTTTGCGGTGAAAGATCACGGCGATCTCTCGGTCGCGGGGGTGGCCGACCTCGAAGATATCCCGCCCGATGACGCCAAGCACTACCGGGAAATTCAGCGTTGGATCCGGACATTGAGCGCGCGCGCCTACGAGCTGGCGCATGCGGGCGTCATTCCGATCTTTATCGGTGGGGATCATTCGCTGTCGATGGGTTCGGTGAACGGGGTCGCGCGTCGTTGCCACGAAGCGGGCCGCGAGCTGTTCGTACTGTGGCTCGATGCGCACGCCGACTACAACACCCCGGCGACCACGATCACGGGCAACATGCACGGGATGTCGGCGGCGTTTCTCTGTGGTGAGCCGGGGCTCGATGGTCTTTTGGGAAAAGAGCCCCGTGCAGCGATCGATTCTAGCCAGCTCGAACTATTCGGGACGCGCTCGATCGACAAACTGGAAAACGATTTGTTGCGCCATCGCCGCATCAGCATGGCCGACATGCGCCAGATCGACGAGTTCGGCGTCGGGGTGCTGATCCGCCGCGTGATCGACAAGGTGAAAGCCCGCGATGGATTGCTGCATGTGAGCTTTGACGTCGATTTTCTCGATCCAGCCGTGGCCCCCGGCGTCGGCACCACGGTGCCCGGTGGCGCGACTTATCGCGAGGCGCATCTGGTGATGGAGATGCTCCATGATTCCGGACTGGTGCGATCCCTCGATATTGTGGAACTCAATCCGTTCCTGGACGAGCGGGGGCGCACCGCGCGCACCGTGGTGGAACTGATCGGGAGTCTGTTTGGTCAGCAGATCACCGATCGTCCTACCCCTACCAATGCGATCAGCCCCGATCGTTGAACGACCGCACCTGCCCGGAACCTTCGCCGCCGCGCACGCTTGACCTCACGAGGGAGACGTCAGGCGAGGTATTTCGATGACTAACAATCATTCGAAGCGGACGGGTGTGCATCCAGTCGTGGTCGCATTGGCAATTGCGATTTTCGGCATGCTGGGGATGTTGACGGTGGATCACGGCCCGTGGAGTCACCCCAACGTCCAAGCCGCGGAAGTCGCCAATCACACGACGACCGGCGAGGCCGCGCGAGCCGCCGGAGCTGTGGTTGTGCCGATCGAGCCGAGGCCGGCGCTGGAGCCCGAGCCGCTTGGACCGAAGCCTGCGCAGCCCGCCGGTCCCAGGCACCCCTAGAGCGTTTTCGAGCGAAGCGGATACCGGTTCGCGTTAAGAAAACGCGTCAAAACAAAAGATTAGAGCCTCGGTTCTGATTCAATCAGAACCGAACAGGCTCTAAGGCCGAGCGCACTTTGAGCGAAATGGTGATCTTGCTCGACGCCGTCGTCAGCGAACGCTGACAAAGGTGCCCCATAAGGCCGCGAGAATGGCGCCCACGAAGACATAGGATGGGTTGTCGCAAAACGTACCGCCGTATCGGCACATGGTAACGCCAAGCGAGCCGATCTCATGATGATTGGCAGCGTAAAACAGGCCGGACAGCACGGCCAACGCGCCTGCTACAAAATACATCCTGCCCTCCGCGAGGGAAAATCTCACACTCGAGACGAAATTGGCGCAGCGCCATTGCGATTTCGAAAACAAACAAGGGAAATTTTTCGTTACTCCGGCGGCGACGCCCGAGCGAGACATCCCGATATGTCGTCTCGCCGACATTGAAAGGACGACGAGCGCTTCACAAATGGCTGGCGCCGTTATTCCGCCGCCTGCGAAGACGGCGGACGCATGGTCTCGACGCCATCCGCTTCGGTCGCGGAGATCGTCGTGCGTATCATCAGCCGCGCCTCGTGTGAAGGCCACGGCCGACCGCGATGCATGGTCGCGCGGTTGTCCCACATCACGACGTCGCCTTTGCGCCATTGGTGCAGGTAGCTCGTATCTGGAGCGGTCGAAAATGCCATCAGTTCGTCGATCATATGCTTGCCTGCGGCAGGTTCCATGCCTTCGACGGCATAGGCGTGGGAGGCGAGATAGATCGCGCCGCGGCCGTTCACCGGATTCTTCCACACCATGCGCCAGCATTGCGGCGGCAGCGCCGCGCGCTCTTCGGCGCTCGCAAGGCCCGGCGCGATCTGACTGCGCGAATGCGCGTAATCGTGCCAGGCAAAGGAATTTTCGAGTCTCTTCCGCAAGCCGGCATCCAGCCGTTCGAAGGCAAGGCGGGTCGAGACATATTCGGTTTCCCCGCCTTGCGCGGGGATGACGCGGGCGGAAAGGATTGAGGTCAGCGCGGGCACGCGCTTGAACGAGGAGTCGGTATGCCAAAGCTGGTTGGCCTTGCTGCGAAGGGCAAGCCGGTGATCCGGCGGCACCACTTTCCCGTCAGGGCCGATGGTGCTCAGGATTACGAAATGTGAACCCGTTCCCTGCGAGCCGACCTTCGTGACTTCCGGCGGTCCGAAGCGTCGCGAAAAGGCGAGCTGGATTTCGTCGGTCACATCCTGGTCGCGAAACACCAGAACGGAATGTTCCTCGAAGGCCGCGCGCGTCGCCGCGTAGGCGGCATCGTCCGCGGCGACATCCGAAAGGGTCACCCCGCGCAGTTCGGCGGCAAAGCCCGGGCCGATGGGAATGATTTCCATTGGCAGGTCCCTCCCTGTGGTTTTGGCCCCGGCGAAGTTAGGGTAATTTCTTCCGCCCGGCAACGCGGCGTCTTGTTCGCGCTGATCATGTTCTGGTCGGTGATTTTTCTCGTAACATCTGACCGGCATAATCCGGAAGAGTTGTTCGGCGTGCGCGAGAGCCGGCGGCGTCTATTTCAGATTGTCCACGGCCGCGGCCTGCTGTGCGATCTTGTTCTGCGCGATGACCCCTTCGAGCCGCGCGATGTTTTCCAGAAGACGCTGGCTGGTCAGCACCAGGAAGTAATAGCCGAATTGCGGGTTCTGGAAGTAAATCTCGAGCAGCTTCTCATAGGTGATGGTCAGGACGTGGCCGTCCTCGAGGCATTCGACCGTCGCCGTGCGCTTATTGTCGGGCGAAAGAAAACCGAGTTCGCCCATCAGGCGCCCCGGCGGCAGCTCGACCTTGATTTCCTTGACCAGGAATTTTCCGGTGACGGTCAGGAACATCTCGTTGGCCGCATCGTCCTTCTTGAACAGCACATCGCCCTTGCGATATTTGCGTTCGCTCATGAACGGCTTCAGCCATTCCATCGACGTGTCGCCCTGTGTCGCGCCGCGCGCCTTCTTCACGAGCGTGAGCATTTGACGGAGGCGATAGGCATTGATGGGAACCATCAGGAGATACAAGAGAAAGGTCGTGACGTTTCCGGCGAGCGCGCCGAAGCCGGCGAAGAATGCGCAGCCGATCATGTTCGCAACCCGCAACGGCACCATGGTCTGCGTCAGCAAGGTAGCGACAAAGAAGATGGCGCCGATCAGCGCGAACAGATTGGCAAGTGTGATATTGGCCAGAAAGATTTCCAGCAGGCGGTTGAATATCGCGTCGTAGGTGACATTGTTGGGATCGAGACCAAGCTGAACCAGAATCTTTGCGACCCTGAGGTTTTCCGCGGCGGCGTCGAGGATGCGATCGAGCGTCGTCGACATGTCTGCACTGAAAGTCATCGGATCCCCCGCGCAAAATTGCTGGTCATCGCCGTATATCCCGGGTCTAGCCAAAATCGAGGTTTGAGAGCGTTAGTAACGGTCTGGATGCCAACGATCAACTTTTACTCCGGAAGCCCGTTTCGGGCGGCCGGTTGGCCCTGCCAGAGCCACCTTTCCGGTCGCGATCGGGCCAAGCTTGCAGCGATGAAAAATCAGCGGGTCGTGCTCGCGCGGCGGATTTTGTGTGGCCAGTCCCGCACTAAGTTCGGATATCGCCCTGGTTGTGGCTGGTAGCCCATTCCCAACAGGATAGGCTTTTTGCTAAGGCTGGCCCAACGGACTATCGGCCAAGGGTGCCAAGATTGTCCTGGTGGGGGTCGCGTGCGGCGCAGGGATTTCATCGTTCTTCTCGGCGGGGCGGCGACGGTACGGCCGCGCGTCGGGTTTGCGCAGCAGGCCTCGGTCGTCCATAAAGTCGGTTTCCTCTATCCGGGCCCGAGTACGGCCGCGCCCGCTCGTATCGATGCGTTCTCCGAAGGACTGCGCGCGGCGGGTTATCGTGTGCCGGGACAGGTCGAAATCATCTCGCGGTTCGCGGAGAATGATCCGGCGCGGCTTGCGCCTTTGGCGCGCGAATTGATCGAGCGAAATGTCGTTGTCATTGCAGCCGTGAGCGCAGGCGCGGCCAATGTCGTTCGAGCTGCCACAACGACCATTCCGATCGTTGCGCTCGACCTGGAAATCGACCCTGTCGCCACGGGCATGATTGCAAGTCTGGCTCACCCGGGCGCCAATCTAACGGGCTTTTTTTTCGATTTTCCCGAGTTCAGAACGAAACTGCTGCAGCTTCTGAAGGAAGTCGTTCCGAACCTTTCCAGAATTGCGGTGATATTGGATCCCAACACGGGTCTCCCGCAATTGGCGTCGGTGGAGGCGGGTGCCGCAGCAATGAAGCTGAAGCTGGAGAAGTTCGAAGCGCGCAATGTGACCGAAATGAACCAGGCATTCGACGCTGCAAAGCGTGCGAATGTGGACGCGGTCATGATCCTTTCATCACCCTTCCTCGGCGCAAATACCAAGCTGATGGCAGACCTGGCCTTGCGGCACGCGCTTCCAGCCGTGACGCTGTTGTCCGAGTTTGCGCGAAATGGCGGACTGATGTCGTATGGACCAAACATTCTCGACACCTATCGTCACGTCGGCGGCATGGCCGCCAAAGTGCTTCAGGGAAGTAAATCGTCAGAGTTGCCGGTCGAACTGCCTACCAGGTTTGAGCTGGTTGTGAACCTCAAGACGGCAAGAGTTCTTAAGCTCGAGATTCCGGCGACCTTGCTGATCCGCGCCGACGAGGTGATTGAATAGAGCGGAGCGAGGTCTGCTGATGGCGCCCGGCGCGCCCGGCATGGATCAGCCACCGGGGCTGAAGTGTCATTTGGCGGCCGGCGATCCCCTCGACAGCCGCAACGCCCGCCGCCTGCTCAGCGAGGATGATCACGCGTGCAGCGCGCTGGGCACGCGGGCCAGAAGTATCCAACACAGTGCTGGAATGCGTGTTCCACGGGGCGCGTCACTCGGCCGCGCCGATCCCGAACTTGTGAAGCTCAATGCCCCGGTATTGCTGCCATCAGCGCCCAGACTTGTACGTTTGGAGGCTGCAGGAGCCATACATTAACAATATATTAATCCGCACACACAGGGCGTCAGTAGTCGCCCGGATGTTGCGGGCGGGTTACATGTCCCAGAAATCATATCATTTTTTGACGAGGGTGGATCGTCTAGCACAAGTATTGCATTGCCTCATGGAGACGGTCGCGTGTCCAATGGGTCGATGTGCTGATGCTGATTCGCGGGCCGGGTACAGGCAGCGCTTTTACGACGTGGGAGTGACAACGGGCGTTCCAGCGGTGCCGCAAACCATATGAGGAGAGGGATCATGTACAACGATTCTCTGTTCAATGCTTTCGCCCGGTCCTTCGAGGCCCGAAGCGAAACTGACATGTCGATGGCGGAATATCTGGAGTCGTGTCGAGGCGATCCGATGCGATATGCGAATGCGGCCGAACGACTACTAGCCGCCATCGGCGAGCCACAGATGATTGACACGGCCAGGGACCCCCGCCTTGGCCGTATTTTTTTGAACAGGACCATGCGCGCCTATCCGGCCTTCACCGGATTCCACGGCATGGAAGAAACCATCGAGCGCATCGTCGGGTTCTTCCGGCACGCCGCTCAAGGACTGGAGGAGCGCAAACAGATTCTTTATCTGCTGGGCCCGGTCGGTGGCGGCAAGTCATCGCTCGCCGAGCGGTTGAAGTCGCTGATGGAAGTCCACCCGATCTATGTGCTGAAGGCCGGCGACGAGCTCAGTCCGGTGTTTGAGTCCCCGCTCGGTTTGTTCGATGCGGAGCAGCTCGGTCCGATGATCGAGGAGAAGTACGGCATTCCGCGCCGCCGCCTCAACGGGCTGATGAGCCCGTGGTGCTACAAGCGGCTCGAAGCCTTCGGCGGCGACATCTCGCGCTTCCGCGTCGCCAAAATCCAGCCCTCGCGACTGCGCCAGATCGCGATCGCGAAAACCGAGCCGGGCGATGAGAACAATCAGGACATCTCCTCGCTGGTCGGCAAGGTCGACATCCGCAAACTGGAGACCTTCGCCCAGAACGATCCCGACGCCTACAACTACTCCGGCGGGCTCAATCGCTCCAATCAGGGCATTCTCGAGTTCGTCGAGATGTTCAAGGCGCCGATCAAGATGCTGCACCCGCTTCTGACGGCGACCCAGGAAGGCAACTACATCGGCTCCGAGAATATCGGTGCGATTCCCTTTACCGGCGTCATTCTCGCGCATTCGAACGAATCCGAATGGCAAAGCTTCAAGTCCAACAAGAACAATGAAGCCTTCATCGACCGCATCTGCGTCATCAAGGTGCCGTACTGCCTGCGGGTGACCGAGGAGCAGAAGATCTACGAAAAACTCATTTCGGGATCCGAGCTCGCGGCCGCGCCGTGCGCGCCGGCAACGCTGGAGACGCTGGCGCGCTTCTCGGTGATGTCGCGTCTGCGCAAGCACGAAAACTCGACGACTTTTGCCAAGATGCGGGTCTATGACGGCGAAAGCCTCAAAGAATCCGATCCCAAGGCCCGCAGTGTCCAGGAATACAAGGACGCCGCCGGCGTCGACGAAGGCATGGACGGCGTCTCGACCCGCTTTGCCTTCAAGGTTCTGGCGGCGACCTACAATCACGATACCTCGGAACTTGGCGCCGATCCCGTCCATCTGATGTACGTGCTGGAGCAGTCGATCCGCCGGGAGCAACATTCGGAGGAGATCGAAAAGCGCTACCTCGAGTTCATCAAGGCCGAGCTCGTGCCGCGCTACGCGGAATTCATCGGCAACGAAATCCAGAAGGCGTATCTGGAATCTTATTCGGATTACGGGCAGAACCTGTTCGACCGTTACGTCGACTACGCCGACGCCTGGATCGAGGATCAGGACTTCAAGGACCCGGACACCGGCCAGATGCTCAACCGCGAGCTTCTCAACCAGGAACTGACCAAGATCGAGAAACCCGCAGGCATCGCCAACCCCAAGGACTTCCGCAACGAGGTGGTCAAGTTCTCGTTACGCTCACGGGCCCAGAACAATGGCAAGAATCCGTCCTGGACCTCTTACGAAAAGATCCGTGAGGTCATCGAAAAGCGGATATTCTCCCAGGTCGAAGACCTGCTTCCGGTGATCTCGTTCGGTTCGAAAAAGGACGGCGATACCGAAAAGAAACACGGCGAGTTCGTCTCGCGGATGGTGGAGCGCGGTTATACCGAGCGCCAGGTTCGCCGGCTCGTCGAATGGTACATGCGTGTAAAACAAGCCGGCTGAGGCGGATGCAACAGTGGCAATGTTCATTGTCGATCGGCGTCTGAATCCAGGCAGCAAGAGCCTGGAGAACCGCCAACGTTTCCTGCGCCGTGCCAAGGCGCTGGTTCAGGGCGCCGTGAAGAAGTCCTCCGAGGGTCGCGACATCAAGGATGTCCTGGAGGGTGGCGAGGTCAGCATCCCGCTTGACGGGATGCATGAACCTCGCTTTCGCCGCGAAGGCGGCACGCGCGACAGGGTGCTTCCGGGCAACAAGAAGTTCGTCGAAGGTGATATCCTGCCGCGTTCGGGCCAAGGCCGCGGTCGGGCATCCCAGCCGGGCGAGGGCGACAGCGAGGACGACTTCCGGTTCGTTTTGTCCCGCGACGAGTTTGTCGATCTGTTCCTCGACGACCTTGAGTTGCCGGATCTCGCCAAGCGCAAGCTTGCCGAAGCCGAAGGCGAAGGGCTGCAACGCGCGGGCTATACGACCTCCGGTTCACCGGCGAACATTTCGGTAAGCCGCACGGTTCAGCTTGCGATGGCGCGCCGCGTCGCGCTGCGGCGGCCGCGGCCGGAGACGATTGCGCGGCTCGAGGCGGAGCTGAAGGACTGCGTCGAGGAGGATCGTCGTGCCGAGCTGGCGGCTGAGATCGAGGCATTGAAGGCAAAGGCCCGCCGTATTCCGTTCATCGATCCGATCGACATCCGCTTTCGCCGTTTTGAAACCGTGCCGAAGCCCGTGGCGCAGGCCGTGATGTTCTGCCTGATGGACGTTTCCGGCTCGATGTCCGAACATATGAAGGATCTGGCCAAGCGGTTTTATATGCTGCTCTACGTGTTCCTGACGCGGCGCTACCGGCATGTCGAGATTGTCTTCATTCGTCATACCGACCGCGCGGAGGAGGTTGACGAAGACACTTTCTTCCACGGGCCGGCGTCGGGCGGCACGATGGTATCGAGCGCGCTGGAGGCGATGCACGACATCGTCAGGTCGCGGTTCCGTCCTGCGGACTGGAACATCTACGCTGCGCAAGCCTCCGACGGCGACAACTCGCTTTCGGACAGCGCGGTGACGGGCCGGCTCCTGACCGACATGATCCTGCCGGTCAGCCAGTTCTTTGCCTATCTCGAAGTCGGCGAGGCCAGCGGCAGCACCTTCGACATGCCGGACTCGTCGCTGTGGACGCTGTATCAGCGTCTGCGCACCGATGGCGCACCACTGTCGATGCGCAAGGTCAGCGACCGCAGCGAAATCTTTCCGGTGTTTCACGACCTGTTTCAGCGTCGCCGGAATCAGGAGAAGGCCGCGCCATGACCGCGACAGCCGAGCGCCTGTTTGAGGGAGCGGACTGGGATTTTCCGAAGCTGCAGCGCATCCATGATGCGTGCGAGAAGATCGCGCGAACTGAACTCGGCCTC
>DASQOU010000158.1:0-2126 GCA_035644295.1 Bradyrhizobium sp. | reverse complement strand
AAACGGCATGTAGGGAAGGTGATTGACCTGCACCTGGTTATGCAGCGTCAGCGCATGGTAGCGATTGCGCCAGTTGTCGCCGATGCGCGCCTCGCGGTCCACGATCAGCGTGTCGACCTGCAATTGCTTCAGGCGTGCGGCTACGCAAAGTCCGGACTGTCCGCCGCCGACGACCACAACGGCTGGATCGCGGTCGGCATATTCGGCCGCGGCTTTCCGCAGGTCGAGCCAGTTGGGGCCGCGAAAATCGCGCGAATAGGCCTCGCCGCGGGGCCGCGATATTCCGAGCTGCTCTTCAAAACCTTTCAATTCGTCGAGCGCCGTGAGCAACGTCCAGGCCTTGATGGTGTTGCTGTCGCCGGCATCCGGAACCAGCCGCAGAATCCCGTTGCCGCGGCCTTGCGCCGTTTCAAACTTGAAGATCGCCTCGATGGCGTTGGTGCCGGCGCGCATCACCTTGCGCGGCGCGGCCCGATCGGGATCGATCGCAAAACCGGCGGGCCGGGCGCGCCGGGCCTGGGCTTTCAACTCGGTCAGGATTGCATCGGCGCCGTTGAGGGTCTGGATGTTCCAGCTTAACGCCAGCACATCGCGCCAATAGCTATCGGGGTGAAACAGGGTCTTGAGAAGAACGTCGTCGGGCGTTGTCAGCGCGGTTTCGAATTGCGCCAGCCAGTTTTCTGTGGCGATCGAAATATCATCGGTTCTATCCAGCATCCGCTTTTCTCGCACCAGCCGTCTGTGCGGCGTTTCCCTAGGTTTCAAGTCTATACCGTTTGGGGTCATGCAGAAAGGGCGGGCTCAATCGGGCCTGGCCGGGCTATCTTCGCAGCCCGCCCCGTTCTGGCCGTCGATGCTTCGCCGCTTGCGCGGGGGTTTGCGGCTGCTCCATTTCGAAGTGTCCGAGCGGCAAAGGCGCGCCGGCCTTGAGCGTCTGAATGGCAATGTTGCTGCGTACCTCACGCACGATTGGCAGATTGAGGAGTTTGCCGACCAGAAAGCGCTGATAGTCAGCGAGATCGGGTACCACGACCTCGAGGAAGTAATCCGCCTCACCGGAAACGAGATGGCACGCAACAACTTCGGGCATCGCAACGACGGCTTTCTCGAACTGCAGCGCGCGCTCGTTGGTATGCCCGTCGATCTTGACGCCTATGAAGACCGAGAAGCCGAGCCCGATGCGCTCGCGCCGCAAGGCGGCCCGATAACCTTCAATGTACCCCTCGCGCTCCAGGCGCTTGACGCGGCGCAGGCATGGCGATGGTGACAAACCGATCTTGTCAGCCAGTTCAACGTTGCTCAAACGCCCATTGGCCTGCAGTTCGGCAACAATCCGGCAGTCGGCGGGATCAAGATCAGGTTTTGGCATATCACCGAAGTCTTCAGGCCAAAAAAGGCACATTATTGCGTTTTTATCGCCGATCTTAGCGTCTTTCGCAAGGACATGCCTTCGGATCGCGTGCCACGATGATGACATCAGCCCTCGAAAATCCAGTGAGCCCGCGATGCGTGACCATGCCACCCACCACTCCCTGCTTGACGCCGTTGAGCGCTACTTCGACCTGATGTTTGACGGTGACGTGTCACGCTTCGGCGATGTATTCGCGCCAAGCGCCCAATTGCACGGATTGCGGGATGGAAGTTTGCGCCTGCTGTCCGCGCAACAATTCAAGGACGCGCTTGCTGCCGGGCCTTCGCCGAAGTCCAGGAACGCCCCGCGCCAGCAGGAGCTGTTGCTGATAGATTTCGCGTCTCCCATTCAGGCGCTGGTAAAGGTTCGCGTCAGGATCGATACGTTTCTGTATCTCGACTACCTCTCGTATCATCGCGTCGATAGCGCGTGGCTGATCACGGCGAAGTCGTTCCATATCGAGCGGAGATGCGATGCGCCAAACAACTGACGCATCGATGTCCGTTGCGTGGAGAAGGGTTGCCCGGCGCGAGGCGCGCGCAGCGTCGTCCGCTCACTCCGCCAGCGACAGGATGTGGCCCTGTTCCGGCGGTACGCGGCCGTTCAATGTATCGAGATAGACCTGCTTCACCGCCGCTGGCCCGCGGCCCTCGGTTATTTTGAGCCATCGATCCAGCATCGGGGCAAAGCCCGACCAAGCCGCGCCGAAACGCTG
>DASQOU010000157.1:0-3267 GCA_035644295.1 Bradyrhizobium sp. | reverse complement strand
ATGGCGTCCCTGCTCCCGCCCGACCTAGGACTTAGCCCTCCGGCACCCCGGTGCCTCCTGGCACCCTGGTGACTACTGGCACCCCGGTCTGCAGCGCCAGCGCGTGCAGCACGCCGCCCATCTGGCCTTTCAGCGATTGATAGACGATCTGGTGCTGTTGGACGCGGGATTTGCCGCGAAACGACTCCGAGATTACCGTGGCGGCATAGTGGTCGCCGTCGCTGGCCAGATCGCGGATCGTCACCTCGGCGTCGGGGATAGCTGCCTTGATCATCGATTCGATATCGTGGGCGTCCATCGCCATCCCGTATTTCTCCAATCCTGCTTTTCGAGTCGCGGCCGGCACTTTCCGCCGGGCCGTCAGAACTTAGCGCGGACACCCTTCTAGGTCACGTCCTGTCGCACTATATTTCCGATCCGACCCTTGCAAAGCCGCTGGATCGCAACCCACGATCACAACGGCCTGACCAAAAAGGACTGACCATGAAACTCCCCGGTCCCGACCACCCGATCACCATCACCGCCAATCCCAAGCGTGTCCGCGTCTCCGCAGGCGGCATGGTGATCGCCGACACCACCCATGCCTTGACGCTGAAGGAGGCGAGCTATCCGGCAGTGCAATATGTGCCGCGCGCGGACGCCGACATGGCGCTTTTGGCGCGCACCGACCGCACCACGCACTGCCCCTACAAGGGGGACGCGAATTATTTCAGCATCAACGCCAACGGCAAAACCCTCGAAAATTCGATCTGGACCTATGAGACGCCGTTCCCGGCGATGGCCGAAATCTCCGGCCATCTGGCGTTTTATCCCGACAAAGTCACGATCGAAGAGGTGGCGTGAGCGCCGGGCGCTTCGAAGAACGCACCAATAGTCCATTTCTTCGGGCCGGGCATGGCCGTCCGAAGGGCGGCGTGGCTTACGCTCGCCGTTGTCCCGGGCATGACGGGAGTTTTCCGCCTAAACCCTGAAGATCGTGAGGCCGAGGATCAGCAGGACCAGGAAGATCACGACGAAGACATAGAACAGAAAGCGGGCAACCTCGGCCGACGCGGCCGATATGTCGGTAAAGCCGAAGACGCCGGCGACGATCGACACCAGAAAGAAGATCAGCGCCCATTTCAGGATTGTCATCGCTCGCTCCTTCGGTTCCTTCGGTTTTCGCGCCGCGGGATTGGCGGCGCGTACGAAATCGCCGATCTAACTTCGAGCAATGGAGCTGGTTCCAGTCACGGATGAGGCGGTCGGGTTTTTGCTCGCCGCCCGTTGACCGATCTCAACTATTGGCCGACTTTTCCGGCGGAAGCCGGATGGGCCAGGATCAGAATTGGCGCGTCTTGTCGCGCGATAATTGCTTGCTGAATCGGGTTCCCGGCGGCAACATCTGAAACCGACCACTCTGCCGGGGGCGCACATGACAACGATTTCCACCTCAGTCGCGTCAGCGGAGACGAGAGCAGCGCCAAAAGCCAAAGTGCGAAACGCCTCGATCGATCGCACGCGCACCTTCCTGACGCTCGTGGTGCTATTCCACCATGCGGTCATTCCCTACACCTATTTCGGTCACACCGATCCCAAGTCCTGGATCGGCTTTGACTGCGTGGTTCTGGCCACCGACAGCTTCTTCATGGCGATGTTCTTTTTTCTGTCCGGATTGTTCGTCTGGCCAGGCCTTGCGCATAAATCGCCCGCCACCTTTTTTCGCGATCGCCTGCTGCGGCTCGGCCTGCCCTTCGCCGTAGCCGCGTTCACGGTCATCCCGATCGCGTATTACGCCATCCAGCTGCGGCAGCACCCCGATATCAGCTTTTCGGCGTTCTGGTGGAAGACGGTCACCGCCGGCCCCTGGCCAAGCGGCCCGATATGGTTCGTCTGGGTGTTGCTGGTCTTCGATCTCACCGCGAGCCTGCTGTACCGAATCTCACCCCGCCTGCTCGATCCCATCAACCGCCTGTCGCAGCGCGGTTTTGACCGGCCGGCCGATTTCTTTCTGTGTCTGCTGGCGGTCACCGCCATCGTCTATGTTCCGGCGCGGGTCTACTTTGGGCCGAGCCGCTGGTTCGAGTTCGGACCGTTCGACGTTCAAACCAGCCGCGTGCTGCTGTATGCGGCCTACTTCTTCATCGGCGCCGGGATAGGCGCGGCGAATGTCGATCGCGGCCTTCTGAGCGCGGACGGACGGCTGGCGAAGAGCAGTTGGGGCTGGGTGGCCGTGACGCTCGTTCCGTATTGCCTGCTGTGGGTACTGATCTATATCAAGCGCGAAATCCTGGGGAATCCGCCCGTGCTGCCGAATTGGTACGAAGCGAGCTACGGCTTGTTCTTCGTCGCCTTCAGCGCCGCCATCCTGTTCGCGATCCTGGCTTTTTTCCTGCGGTTCAAACGCGCGGGCTGGAGCGTGCTCGATCCGATGCAGAGCGACGCCTACGGCATGTTCCTGGTGCATTACCCGATCGTGCTCTGGCTGCAATACTGGCTGTTCGATTTCGATCTGCCCGCCATCGTCAAGGCGGCGGTCGCGTTCGTGCTGACGGTCCCGTTGAGCTGGGCCGTGACGCGAGCACTGCGGATGATCCCCGGCGCGACGCGGGTGCTGTGATTAGAATCGTAGCCCGGATGGATCCAACGGGTCGGCGCGAAGCGCCGCCCGATGACAGGCTCCGCGAAATCCGGGAACGAACGCGACGGTGGCCCAGGATTTCGCTTTGCTCCATCCGGACTACAAGAAACTCAGGCCTTGCCGTTCATATAGGCCGGGAACCAGCCCTCGAAGCCGGCTTTGAGCGACGCAATCGAAACCGGCGCCTCGCCCGCAATGGCGATCGTTTCGCCGCCGGTGGTGCCGATCCGCACGCAGGGCACGCCGGCGCCCTTCATCTTGGCCAGCACCAGGCCCGCCTGCTCCGCCGGGACGGTCACGACATAACGCGCCTGGTCCTCGCCGAACCACCAGGCGTGCGGCACGATCGATCCCGGCGCAGCCAATAGCTCGGCGCCGATCCCGCTCGCCATCGCCATCTCCGCCAGCGCAATCAGCAGGCCTCCGTCGGACAGGTCGTGCGCCGATGTCGCCGTGCCCGCATGGATCATGCCGCGCACCACATCGCCGTTGCGCTTTTCAGCGGCGAGATCGACAGGCGGCGGCGCGCCCTCTTCACGGCCGCAGATGTCGCGAAGATATACCGACTGACCTAGCCAGCCGTGGGTCTCGCCGATCAGCAGGATCGCCTCGCCCTCGGCCTTGAACGAAAGCGTCGCGGATTTGGT
>DASQOU010000156.1:0-19056 GCA_035644295.1 Bradyrhizobium sp. | reverse complement strand
CCGTCTCGACGTCACCGAAGATACCCGTATCACCGCGCAGACGCGCCTGCGCGTCGCCACCGACAATCCCGGCAGCCCGAACATCCAGGCGGGCCTTGCGAGCTATCCGGTCTATGCCACGTTCGGCGGCACGTTGGGCGTCGACCAAAAATTCAACCGGCTGCAGATTTCCGGCGGCGCGACCTTCGACCGCACCATCTACCAGAGCTCCACGCTGACCGATGGCAGCATCTCCAGCAATGACGACCGCAACTTCAACCAATATGGCGGCGTCGGCCGGGCCAGTTATGAGGTGACGCCGGGGCTAAAGCCATTCGTCGAGGTCGAGGGCGACAGCCGCTTCCACGATCAGCAGTTCGACAATTCCGGCTTTGCGCGCAATTCCAACGGCGGCTACGCCAAGGCCGGTACCTCCTTCGAATTCTCGCGGCTCCTCACCGGTGAAATCTCGGTCGGCTTCGCCGCGCGCAACTATGCCGATCCGCGGCTCGGCCGCTTGGAGGGCCTGTTGACCGCGTCGTCGCTGACCTGGACCGCGACGCCGCTGACCACCGCGAAATTCTATTCCACCACCTCGATCGACGAGACCATCGTGCCCGGCGTCTCCGGCGTCTTGACCCACACCTACACCTTTGAGGTCGACCACGATTTCCGCCGCTGGCTCACCGCAATCGGAAAATTCACCTACGGCACCTACGACTATCAGGGTGACGGCCGCTTCGACAAAACCTATTCGATCGAGGGCGACCTGATCTACAAGATGACTCGCAGCCTCTGGATCAAAGGCACGCTGCGGCGGGATATTCTGGATTCCAACGTTCCGCTGGCGAGTTCCGCCTCGACGGTGGTGATGCTGGGCGTGCGGCTGCAGAATTAATCCCCTATCGCTCCCACCTGTGGTGAGAATAGCTTCTCGTGAGCGAAGCTAACGATGTATTGGGTAGGAAGGATTTTTACGTAGGGGCGGTGCCGCTCCCTCCCCAGAGCGCGCTCGCCCGTCATTAAAAAATCTTGACCATCCTTATGGATTCGCTGTTGTGCGCGCGCTAAGGTTGAGAAATGCTCTCCGACAGCGAATGGAAGGTTTTATCTGGCCAATTACTATCCGCTACTCGCCCGAGCCATTGCCGGGTTGGACCCCAGTGCTCCCGGGGAGAGTCGGCGAGCGCTATATGAACGTGCACGCATGGCGCTAACGGCGCAGCTGCGCGCCGTGTCGCCACCTCTGAGCGAATCTGAAATCACGCGCGAGCGACTGGCGCTTGAAGAGGCTGTGCGCAAGGTCGAAGGTGAAGCCGCGGAACGTGCGCGCAACGCAGCGCGGCTAGGGTCAACAGGAAATACATTTCAGACGCGCGACGCTCTTGAGGCAAATAGGCAAGCATTAGCCGCTCAAGCCATACGAGAGGAGGAGGCCGGACAGGCAAGAAGAGAAAAAGAACGGCGTCTTGAAGAGGAGATGCAACGGTTATTTGAGCATCAGAAGGCGCAAGCAGAGCGCGCACTGGAAGAAAAGATAAATGAGGAAAGGACGCTCGTAGAGCAGCGCCGACGGTTAGGTGAAATAAAGCGGGCGACACATGAGCAAGATGAAGTGCGCCGCCAACGCGAAGAACAGGAAATCGCACGAGTTCAGAAGGACGTTAGACGTCGCGTGGCTCGCGCTGAACTTGCGAAGGTTGCGAGTCCTGCACCCTTATTGGCCCCAGATGGCCGATTAGATGCCGGTCCAAACGCCGTCTATGATGAGCCCAAGGGCAGCGACGATTTGGCTACGTTACCAATTCGCCAACGCGCGATTATTAAGACGATTTTGAGCGACCTACCCGGAAATTCGCCGAGATATCTAAAATCTTCGCTAGAAAGTTATGACGACGAACTAAAGGTCCGAGGAGCGCAGCCTATCCTCGGTCTACTAAAGGATATCTTCGATATTATTGAAGCTGCTATTGATGATCCAAGCGCTCAGCAAGAATGGTTGCAGCTAGGGCTTCAAAAAGCTTTTGAAAGATTGGCTGAAAATCACCTTGCGCTCGTTAAGCATTTCCCGCTAGATCCCGAACGAGAAGAACTTTATGCCCGAACTTCGGTTCAAGAGAACGAGGCAACAGGTAGCTCTCTCAGCGAACCATTCAAAGATGTGGCCGAGGCAGCGCGGGAGGCAAATAAAGCTGGGTTGACAACAAACGACTTTCTTCGGGTCGTAGATAAAATGGCAGAGTTTGCCAAAATCATCTCGACGATCCCGCCTTCTCAGTCTTCATTGAATCCGCGTCACAAGCCGCAAAGCAACGAAGTCGAAGCAATAGCTATTGGGCCCGAGGACAAAATTGACCCTGATCATCAACCGATAAGCCCGAAAAAGCGAATATTATTGTCGGGTTTTGGTTTTTTTTGAACGTGTTTATAATCTGGTAGGTTCTACGGTAACTATCGGTGGGACCCCAGAAGGGCTTGCGTTTATCATTGCGTTGCGAGAAGCAATTGGGGCCCTGTCAAAGTTTTTGGGCTGAACGTCTTTTGACATGCTTTGCTATCGAATGCACACCAAGCTATATATGCCAGCATCCCTGGAATGCTGGATCACCCGCCTCGCGGGTGATGACGACTGCTGCTCGCGAAAACGCCTACTTCGGCAAGCTCGTCGTCCCCATCAGGAACGCATCGATGGACCGCGCGCAGAGGCGGCCTTCGCGGATCGCCCAGACGACGAGAGACTGTCCGCGGCGCATGTCGCCGGCGGAGAACACTTTTCCCAGCGAGGTCTGGTAGTCGGCGGTGTTGGCGCGCACATTGCCGCGCGGGTCGAGTTCGACGCCGAGAGTCTTTAACAGGCCCTCATGCACCGGATGCACGAAGCCCATCGCCAGCAGCACCAGTTGCGCGTCGAGCTCGAATTCGCTTCCGGGAACGGGCTTGAACTTGTCGTCGACCTGCACGCAATGCAGCTTTGTCACTCTGCCGTCGGCGCCTGAGAATTTCTGCGTCAGCACGGCGTATTCGCGCCGCGCGCCTTCGGCCTGGCTCGACGAGGTTCGCATCTTCATCGGCCAATTCGGCCAGGTCAGGCCCTTGTTCTCGTGCTCGGGCGGCGCCGGCATGATTTCGAGCTGGGTCACCGAGAGCGCGCCCTGCCGGAACGAGGTGCCGATGCAGTCCGATCCGGTGTCGCCGCCGCCGATCACCACCACATGCTTGCCACCGGCGAGAATGTCGGGCGCGCTGCCTAGCGGCTCCTGGGAGACGCGGCGATTTTGCTGCGGCAGGAAATCCATCGCGAAGTGGATGCCGGCGAGATCGCGGCCGGGAATCGGCAGGTCGCGCGCGGCTTCCGCGCCGCCGGTCAGGGCCAGCGCGTCGTATTCATTCAGCATCACCTGCGGATCGAGTGCACCCGGTGTCGTGCCACCGACGGGAGCGCCGCAATGAAATGTGACGCCTTCGGCCTCCATCTGCGCCACGCGGCGGTCGATGATCTGCTTCTCCATCTTGAAATCGGGAATGCCGTAACGCAACAGCCCGCCAGCCTTGGCCCAGCGCTCGAACACATGCACGTCGTGGCCGGCGCGCGCGAGCTGCTGTGCGCAGGCGAGCCCCGCCGGCCCGGAGCCGATGACCGCGATCCTCTTGCCGGTCTTGGTGGTCGGCACCTCCGGCTTGATCCAGCCGTTATCCCAGGCGCGGTCGACGATCGCGCATTCGATGGTTTTGATGGTGACGGGATTGTCGTCGATGTTGAGCGTGCAGGAGGCTTCGCACGGCGCCGGGCAGATGCGGCCGGTGAATTCCGGGAAATTGTTGGTCGAATGCAGGTTGCGCGAGGCCTCTTCCCAGTCGCCCTGGTAGACCAGATCGTTGAAATCCGGAATCTGGTTGTTGACCGGGCAGCCTGGCGTGCCCGGCTGCACCGAGCCGGTGCCGTGGCAATAGGGAATGCCGCAATTCATGCAGCGCGCGGCCTGATCGCGGGTCTCCTTCTCGCTCAGCGGAATGACGAATTCGCGATAGCTCTTGATGCGCTCGGCAACCGGCGCGTATTTGCGTTCGTGCCGGTCGATTTCCAGAAAACCCGTTACCTTGCCCATTTAAAACCCAAAACCCCTGAAGCTTGATGTCTCTTTTGTCTCGTATCCGGTCATTCCGGGATGCGCCTTTGAGGCGCAGACCCGGAATCCAGAAGTTATTTGATCTCTGCCTTTATGTCTTCGAGATTCCGGGCTCGCGCTCACGCGCGCCCCGGAATGACGTATTCCGATCCTACGCCCCGATCGCGATCTTCGGCTCGGCGTCGGCATTCGCCTTCAATTCCTTCAGCGCGCGGCGGTACTCCACCGGCATCACCTTGCGGAATTTCGGCAAGCTCGCCTTCCAGTTCGCGAGAATTTCCACAGCACGCCTTGAACCCGTCAGTCTGGCGTGGCGCGTGATCAGGATGTGCAGCCGTTCGACATCGGAATCGAGCAGGTTCTGAAACACGTCGACCCGGCCATGCGCTTCGAGATCGCCGGATTGGTGATAGGCATTCTCGTTGATCGTCTCTTCCGACAATACCGGCTCGAGGTCGACCATCGCCATGTTGCAGAGTTTCTCGAAGTCGCCGGCCTCGTCCAGCACATAGGCGATGCCGCCGGACATGCCGGCCGCGAAGTTGCGCCCGGTCTTGCCGAGTACCACGACGATGCCGCCGGTCATGTATTCGCAGCAGTGATCGCCGGCGCCTTCGACCACGGCGACCGCGCCGGAGTTGCGCACCGCGAAGCGCTCACCGGCAATACCGCGGAAATAGCATTCGCCCTCGATCGCGCCATACATCACGGT
Source organism: Bradyrhizobium sp. (assembly GCA_035644295.1). Taxonomy (GTDB): domain Bacteria; phylum Pseudomonadota; class Alphaproteobacteria; order Rhizobiales; family Xanthobacteraceae; genus Bradyrhizobium. Next base: position 14,238 of record DASQOU010000156.1, on the reverse strand, counting down.
ATTGCCGACGATGATGGATTCCTCCGGCACGATGCCGGAATTGCGCGGCGGCTTGACGATGATGCGGCCGCCGGACAGGCCCTTGCCGACATAATCGTTGCCTTCGCCTTCGAGATCGAAGGTGATGCCGCGTGCAAGCCAGGCGCCGAACGCCTGGCCGGCGGTGCCCTTGAAATTCACACTGATGGTGTCAAGCGGCAGACCGGCATGACCGTAGATTTTCGCGACGTTGCCCGACAGCATCGCGCCGGCGCTGCGGTCGGTGTTGTTGATCTCCATTTCGATTCTGACCGGTGCCCCGCGGTCAAGCGCGGCTTGCGCGGTTTCGATCAGCTTGCGGTCGAGCACTGCCTCCAGGTGATGGTTCTGCGCCTCGGCGTGATAGATCTTCTGGCCCTTCTCTTCCTTCTGCCGCACGAACAGCTTTGAGAAGTCGAGCCCCTTGGCCTTCCAGTGCGCCACCAGCTTCGACTGGTCGAGCATCTGGGTCTGGCCCACCATCTCGTTGAAGGTGCGATAGCCGAGCGCGGCCATGATCTCGCGGACTTCTTCGGCGACGAAGAAGAAATAGTTGATGACGTGCTCGGGCTGGCCGGTGAAGCGCTTGCGCAGCACCGGGTCCTGCGTCGCGACGCCGACCGGGCAGGTATTAAGATGGCATTTGCGCATCATGATGCAGCCGGCCGCGATCAGGGGCGCGGTGGCGAAGCCGAATTCATCCGCGCCCAACAGCGCGCCGATCACCACGTCGCGTCCGGTGCGGAAGCCGCCGTCCACCTGCACCACGATGCGGCTGCGCAGCCGCTCGCGCACCAGCGTCTGGTGGGTTTCGGCAAGCCCAATCTCCCAGGGCGAACCGGCGTGCTTGATTGAGGTCAGCGGGGAGGCGCCGGTGCCGCCCTCGAAGCCTGCGATGGTGACATGATCGGCGCGGGCCTTCGCGACGCCTGCGGCCACCGTACCGACGCCGATTTCGGAGACGAGCTTGACCGACACTTGGCCGTCCGGATTGACGTTCTTCAGGTCGTAGATCAGCTGCGCCAGGTCCTCGATCGAATAGATGTCATGGTGCGGCGGCGGCGAGATCAGGCCGACGCCCGGCGTCGAATGCCGCACCTTGGCGATGGTCGCATCGACCTTGTGGCCGGGCAGTTGTCCGCCTTCGCCGGGCTTGGCGCCTTGCGCCATCTTGATCTGCATCATGTCGGCGTTGACCAGGTATTCCGTGGTGACGCCAAAGCGGCCCGAGGCGACCTGCTTGATCGCCGAGCGCATGGAATCGCCGTTCGGCATCGGCTTGAAGCGATCGCTCTCCTCGCCGCCCTCGCCGGTGTTGGACTTGCCACCGATCCGGTTCATCGCGATCGCCAACGTGGTGTGCGCCTCCCGCGAGATCGAGCCAAACGACATCGCGCCGGTCGCGAAGCGCTTGACGATCTCCTTCGCCGGCTCGACCTGGTCGAGGGCGATTGGCTTGCGCTTCTCGTCCTCCGCAGACTTGATCTTGAACAGGCCACGCAAGGTCAGCAACCGCTCGGACTGCTCATTGAGGATCTTCGCGAAACTCCGGTAACGCTCCAGCGAATTGCCGCGCACGGCGTGCTGCAGCGTCGAGACCGACTCGGCGGTCCAGGCGTGGTCCTCGCCGCGGGTGCGGTAGGCGTATTCGCCGCCGACGTCGAGCGCGCTCTTGTAGACGAGCGCGTCGCCGAATGCATCGGCATGGCGGCGCGCGGTTTCCTCGGCGATCTCGGCAAGGCCGACGCCTTCGATGCGGGTGTGGGTTCCGACGAAATATTTCGAGACGAAATCGGCCTTCAATCCGACCGCGTCGAAAATCTGCGCGCCGCAATAGGATTGATAGGTCGAGATGCCCATCTTGGACATCACCTTCAGCAATCCCTTGCCGATCGACTTGATGTAGCGCTTGACGATTTCATAATCCTCCAGCGCCGCCGGCAGCCGGTCCTTCATCGCGATGATGGTCTCGAACGCCAGATAGGGATTGATCGCCTCGGCGCCGTAGCCGGCCAAACAGGCGAAGTGATGCACCTCGCGCGGCTCGCCGGACTCGACGACGAGGCCGACCGAAGTGCGCAACCCGGTGCGGATCAGGTGATGATGCACGGCCGCGCAGGCGAGCAGCGAGGGGATCGGAATCCGGTCCGAGCCCGCCATGCGGTCGGACAGGATGACGATGTTGATGCCTTCGCGGACGGCGGCTTCCGCGCGCGCACACAATTCGTCGAGCACCTGCTCCAGTCCCGCTGCACCGAGTCCGGCATGGAAAGTGGTATCGAGTGTGCGCGACTTGAAATGGGTGTCCGCGATCTCCGAAATCGACCGGATCTTTTCAAGATCAGCGTCGGTCAGGATCGGTTGACGCACTTCGAGACGCTTGGTGCCAGCCACCCCTGCCAGATCGAACAGGTTCGGCCGCGGGCCGATGATGGAGACGAGACTCATCACCAGTTCCTCGCGGATCGGATCGATCGGCGGATTGGTGACCTGCGCGAAATTCTGCTTGAAGTAGGTGAACAGCGGCTTCGGCTTGTCCGACAGCGCCGAGATCGGCGTGTCGTTGCCCATCGAGCCGTTGGCTTCTTCGCCGGTGGACGCCATCGGCGTCATCAGGATGGTGATGTCTTCCTGGCTGTAGCCGAACGCCTGTTGCCGATCGAGCAGCGGCAGGTTCGAGCGCATGCCTTTGGTCGGCGCGGCCGGCAATTCCTCCAGCACGATCTGTGTGCGGTTGAGCCACTCGTGATAGGGATGGTTGGCCGCCAGTTGCGCCTTGATCTCGTGGTCCGGAATGAGCCGGCCCTGTTCGAGGTCGACCAGCAGCATCTTGCCTGGCTGCAGCCGCCACTTGGTGATGATCTGGTCCTCCGGAATCTTCAACACCCCCATTTCGGAGGCCATGACGATGCGGTCGTCGCTGGTGACGAGATAGCGCGCCGGGCGCAAGCCATTGCGGTCGAGGGTAGCGCCGATCTGGCGGCCGTCGGTGAAGGCGATCGCGGCGGGGCCGTCCCACGGCTCCATGATCGCCGCGTGATACTCGTAGAAGGCGCGGCGCTGCTCATCCATCAACGGATTGCCGGACCAGGCTTCCGGAATCATCATCATGACGGCGTGCGGCAGCGAGTAGCCGCCCTGTACCAGGAACTCGAGCGCGTTGTCGAAACAGGCGGTGTCGCTTTGGCCTTCATAGGAGATCGGCCACAGCCGGCTGATGTCCTTGCCGTAAAGCTCCGAATGCACCGAGGCCTGCCGCGCCGCCATCCAGTTGACGTTGCCGCGCAGTGTGTTGATCTCGCCGTTATGTGCCACCATGCGATAGGGGTGCGCCAGCGACCAGGTCGGGAAGGTGTTGGTTGAGAAGCGCTGGTGCACCAGCGCCAGCGCACTCTCGAAATCGGGCTCGTGCAGGTCCTGATAGTAGCTGGCGAGCTGGTCGGCGAGGAACATGCCCTTGTAGATCACGGTGCGGCATGACATCGACACCGGATAATAGCCGGCGAGGCCGCGGTCACGGCGTTGATAGATCGCCTGCGAAATCGACTTGCGCAGGATGTAGAGCCGGCGTTCGAATTCATCTTCGCTCTTGATATGGGCGCTGCGGCCGATGAACACCTGCATGTTGGCGGGCTCGGTCGGCTTGACGGTTTCGCCGAGCGTCGAATTGTCGGTCGGCACGTCGCGCCAGCCGAGCAGCGTCAGTTGTTCGGCCTTGATCTGGTCGGCGATGATGCTCTGGATGACTTTGCGCCAAGCCTTTTCCTTCGGCATGAACAGTGCGCCGACCGCATATTTGCCGGGCGCTGGCAGCGCGAAGCCGAGCTCCTTCGCCTTGCGCGCGAAGAATGCGTGCGGAATCTGCACCAAGATGCCGGCGCCGTCGCCTGCGCGCGGATCGGCGCCCACCGCGCCGCGATGTTCGAGATTGCAGAGAATGCTGATCGCGTCGGAAACGATCTGGTGCGACTTCTTGCCCTTGATGTTGGCGATGAAGCCGACGCCGCAGGAATCTTTCTCGAGGCTGGGATCGTACATGCCTTCGGCGGCCGGCCGCCAGGTGTGCTCCCGCGGATGGCGCGAACAGTCAGCCGGTTTCGAGGCCGGGGCAGCCGACAGCGCATCCGTCACGATGTTTTCGCGCTCGAACTCCGACCCACTCATCTGTAAGTCCTCTCAATAAGGCGAAGGCCTCACCGTCGTCGTCGGCGCACCTTGGGCGTTGCGGCACCCACCGGGCCACCGCTCGTCCTCTGCGAGCCGCAATTTCCAAAATTCAGGCCCGGGCGTTCAGCGTCCCCGACGAACGACCTTGCCTTTAATCGTTGGCGTCTCGACGCTTACCTGCGCTGCAATCCCTGTGCCGGGTCTGCGCCTGAAATTGAGACAGTGTTACTGTCCTAACGCCGACCATGCCAAATTTTTTTCTATCACACAAGCGCGTGAAAGTCGCTCGCCGCGCGGGCCCGGCGGGCCGCGATGAGCACGATGGTCGGTCCGCCCCGGATTTGAAGCAAACGTGCCGCGATCCCGCCCAAGGACCGCCGAATTCAACCATGAAGTTCCGATCAGGAAGAGAGCATCAATGTTCTCGGCGCGGGGGCGCCACAGGAGCGACGGACAATGAAGTTGTTCACAGGGTGGGTCATGTCGGCCGGGCTGGTTCTCGCGGCCGCCACCGCGCATGCGCAAGGGGGGGTGGCACCCCGATACACCGCCGTGTCTGACATCGGCGGCCCCTACGCGGCGGCGCCGCCGGAGGTTTCGCTGGCGCCGGCTTACGGGCCGCGTCTGTTGCCGCCGCGGGAAGTCTATACCGTCGTTCGCGAGAGCGGGTTCTCGCCGCTTGGAATTCCGCGGCAGCACGGCCTGTATTACACGATCGCGATGATCGACCGCCGAGGCGACGATGGCCGATTGGTGATCGACGCCCGCACCGGGCAGATCGTACGCTTCGTGCCGGGGTACCGGCTCGGCGGGTATCCCAATAACGATGGCGGACCAGCCTACGCGCCGGCCGGACGGCTGCCCCCGATTAGCAATTTGAGTGACCCGCCGCGGCCTCCGGTTGCCGTGCCGAGGGTGGCAAGCCGCATGCCACCGACGGTACCGATGCCGAAGGCGGCCCCGCCGCGCGAAGGCGAGGTCAAGCCGCTCGCGGATAAGCCCGTTGCCGAGCCGATGCGGCAATCGGCCGCCGTGCAGGTGAAACCGGCCGATACGTCCGCGACGCCGCAAGTCTCACCCCCGGTCGTCGAGGCCAAGCCGGCGGCGCCGCCAATTCAGCCGACGCAGGAGATGCCAAAGATGCAGGGGCTGGAGTAGTTGATCTCTGTCGCCCCGGCCTTGAGCCGGGCCCATAACCAGCGACGGATATTTTGAGGACGATGGAGTCCCACCCAGGCCAACAACAAAGGCCTCTGGTTATGGGTCCTCGCGTTCGCGAGGACGACAAACCAACAAAAACGCCCCGGCTTCCCGGGGCGTTTTCGTAGCATGGCGCCAATGAAGCGCGTTACGCGGCGGCCTTCTCGGCCGAGCCTTCGATCACGGGCGTGGCTTGTGCACTGGTGGCGATCGGAATGCTGCGGGGCTTCTTGGCCTCGGGAATCTCGCGAACGAGATCGACGTGGAGCAGGCCGTGCTCGAGCGAGGCGTTTTTCACGATCACGAAATCGGCCAGCTGGAAAATGCGTTCGAAGGCGCGCGCCGCGATGCCGCGATAGAGCACCTCGGAATTTTCCTTGCCGTTCTCATTGGCGGATTTCTCGCCCTTGATCGTCAGCGTATTTTCCTTCGCGACGATCGAAAGCTCGCCTTGCGAGAAGCCGGAGACCGCAACACTGATGCGGTAGGTGTTCTCGCCGGTGCGTTCGATATTGTAAGGCGGGTAGCCGGGGCTGCCGTCAGCAGTGGCCTGGTCGAGCAGGGAAAAGAACCGGTCGAAGCCGACGGTGGAGCGATAAAACGGGGTGAGATCGTAGGTACGCATTAGGGAAGTCCTCCATTGAGCGACTGTTTGAATGAACCCGCCCGCCATCGGGCCGGGCTTTCGTCTGTGTGCAGCCTTGTTCGGGTTTCCCCGAAACGCTGGTAGCGGCCTGCACGAAGGTGATATGGGAGGGCTAGAGATGCGTTCAAGAGACGGGAAAGCCGCCGTTTTTTGGTGCTTCCGCCCCTTGATTTTCGGCACCTCTCACCTAGCCGGTCCACCATGACGCTGGTCTCGATCCCCGCCAATCCTGTGCCGGAGAACGTCGTCTCAGGCACCATCAAGACGCCGGATGGCGCGGAATTGCGGTTCGCGCGCTGGGCGCCGCCGGCGGGCCGCAAGGGAACAGTTTGCGTCTTCACCGGCCGCAGCGAGCAGATCGAAAAGTACTTTGAGACGGTACGCGATTTACGCGATCGCGGCTTCGCGGTGGCGATGATCGACTGGCGCGGGCAGGGCCATTCGTCGCGGCGCCTGCGCAATCCGCGCAAAGGCTATGTGCGCGATTTTTCCGATTATGAGGTGGACGTCGAAACCTTCGTGCAGCAGGTGGTGCTGCCGGATTGCCCGCCGCCATATTTTGCGCTCGCCCACTCGATGGGGGGTGCGGTGCTGTTGCGGGTCGCGCATGCCGGAAAACGCTGGTTCGACCGCATGGTGCTGTCGGCGCCGATGATCGATCTTCCCGGACACCGAACGTCGCTGCCCGCACGCGCGCTATTGCGCGTCCTGCGGCTGGCGGGGCTCGGGGGAAGTTACGTGCCGGGCGGCGGCGACGCGTTGACGGGCACAGAGTCGTTCATCAACAATCCCCTGACGAGCGATCCCGTGCGTTACGCGCGCAACGCCGCGATCATCGAGGAAGATCCGACGCTGGGGCTTGGATCGCCGACGGTGGCTTGGGCCGATACCGCGTTCTCCGCGATGCGCGGTTTTCGCGCCTCGAACTATCCGCTGGAGATTCGTCAGCCGATCCTGATGCTCGCCGCCTCCAACGACACCATCGTCTCGACGTCGGCGATCGAGGAGTTCGCCTATCATTTGCGGGCCGGCTCGCATCTGGTCATCGCCGGCTCCAAACATGAAATCCTGCAGGAGCAGGACCGCTACCGCGCGCAATTCTGGGCGGCGTTCGACGCCTTCGTGCCGGGCACGCCGCTGTTTGGGTGAACTAACGCTGTCATTGCCGGGCTTGACCCGGCAATCCACCTCAAGAGTATTTTTTATAAAGTGATGGATGCCCGGATCAAGTCCGGGCATGACGATCGTTACGACAGCAAAATTTTATAAACCGCGCTGCCGGCGAGATAGAGCCCGAGAAAAATCATCGCGATCAAAAACCAGCGGCGGAAGGTCTCGGGCTGCATCCGCGTGCGCACCGCCTGTCCAATCGCCATGCCGGTGAATGAGCACGCCAATGCGACGATGCCGGGTAATGCAACCGATTCATGGAGTAGTCCGGCGCTTGAGAGATTGAAAGCCAGTGCCACGGTTGCGACAGTGAAGAATACCCCGAGCGCTTGCACCAGTTCGTCCTTTTCCATGCCGATCGCTTGAAAGAACGGCATCGACGGGATGACCTGCACGCCGGTTGCGGCGGAAATGACGCCGGTGATCAGGCCAACGATGGCGCCGACCCATTTTTCATTGCGACGGGTGACACCGAGTCTGGTCTTCCGCAGTCCGATGATCGCATAAATCACCAGCAGCAACCCGAGAACGATGGTGCTGTAGCGCGCATAGGGCCCGGTCATCGATCCCGCGTTCAACCAGATGCCCGCCGCCGTACCAAGCAGCAGCGGCCACAGCCGCCGCATGATGTCGCGCAGGTAAGGACCGACGAAGGTCTGCCAGATATTGGTAAGAATGGCAGGGATGATGACGATCGCGAGCGCGTGCACCGGCGGCATCGCGACCGCGAGCAGGCCCATCGACACTGTCGGCAGGCCAAGCCCGATCACACCCTTGACGAAGCCGGCCAGAAGAAACGCCGCGGCGATAAAAAGCAGGAGAGGGTCCAACATGGCGTCACATTGACCGATCGTTCGGATCGGCACAATCTGGAGCCCGTTGAATAAGCCTTCGGCCATGACGAAGGCACGGGGTTGGGCGATCCGCCATGTGTTTCGATCTGGTTGACCTGCAGCTGTTTATCGCGGTGGCGGACTCAGGCAGTATCACGCATGGCGCGCTCCGCGCTCACCTTGCTCTTGCATCCGCCAGTGCCCGGATCAAGGGCCTGGAAGCCGCCCTTGGGGTTACGCTCGTGAAGCGGCGCCGCCGCGGCATCGACCTGACCGCGGCGGGCGAAAACCTGCGCGATCATGCCCGCTTGATCATGCATGATGTCGAATTGCGGGCCAGCGTGCATCTGCTCGCCAATACCTCCGGGCTTTCGGAGCATCTGCCGAAGGCGCTCGCGGCCTTCAAGGGGGGAGGGAACGCAGATGTGCACGCGGCGTACCTCACTTCTCGGTCGCTACGCCAGCGTCCTTGATCACTTTGGCCCATCGCTCGATCTCACTTCCGATGAAGCTGTGAAAATGCTCAGGGGTGTCGCCGATCAGGATCGCGCCCTGGCTGGCGAGCTTTTCCTTGACGGCGGGATCGCGCATCGCTTCGGTCGCGATCCGGTTCAGGGCCTTGACGATGGTAGCGGGCGTGCCGGCGGGCGCGACCATGCCGTACCAGTTTTCCGCCAGCAGATCGGGCATCCCGACCTCGGCCGTGGTCGGCACTTCCATCGCCGTTGGCGCACGCTCCGGCGCGCCGATCGCGATCGCCCGCAACGCGCCGGCCTTGATATGCGGCAAGATCACCGGCAGGTCGAGAAACACCATCTGCACCTGCTGACCCAACAGATCATTGACGGCAGGAGCAGCACCCCGATAGGGCACGTGCACGATGTCGATCTTCGCCGTCAGCTTGAGCAATTCGCCTGCCAGATGCGGCAGGCTTCCGGGTCCGGAAGATGCGAAATTGAGTTTCCCCGGCTGCGCCTTGGCCAGCGCGATGAGTTCGCTCATGTTCCGGGCCGGAACGTTGCTCCCTACCACCAGCATTTCCGGCACCTTCGCCACCAGGGTGATGGCTTGCAGATCCTTCAACGGATCGTAGGCGACCTTTTCCATACTGGGGCTGATTGCGAGCGCCCCGGCGCTCGCAATCGCGATGGTGTAGCCATCGGGTTTCGCCTTCGCCACCGTGTCGGTTCCGAGCACGCCGCCTTGTCCGCCGCGGTTGTCGATCAGCACCGGCTGCTTTGTCAGCTCCGACATACGTTGACCGATCACGCGCGCGATCAGGTCGTTCGGGCCGCCGGCCGGAAACGGCACGATCAGCCGGATCGCCCTGTCAGGAAACTCCTGCGCCGCGACCGATGCCGGCAGCAGCAGCGACAATCCGGTTGCCAGCGCACCAAGCACTCTCATGCAGTCTATCCGTTGAGCAGCTTGATCGCCGCGTCATGCACGCGTGGATCGCCCGCCGCGACGATGCGGCCGCCGCTTTGCGCGGGCTTGCCGTCCCATGTGCTGACGATGCCGCCGGCGCCGGTGATGATCGGAATCAGCGCCGCAATGTCGTAGGGCTTCAGTTCGGTTTCGATCACGAGATCGAGGTGCCCGGCGGCGAGCATGCAATAGGAATAGCAGTCGCCGCCGTAACGCGTCAGCCGCACCGCCTGTTCGACGCGGCCGAAGGCTGTGCGGTCGGCGGGGTTCATCAACAGCGGGCTGGTCGTGAACATGGTCGCATCCCGCAGCGAGGCGCAGCGCCGCACCGCAAGTCTCCGCTCGCCGGCCGACCCGGAGTAATGCGCCGAGCCGCTGTCGCCGGAAAAGCGCTCGCCGATGAAGGGCTGGTGCATCATGCCGAACACCGGCGTCCCCTGGTGCAGCAGCGCGATCAGCGTGCCCCAGATCGGGAAGCCCGAGATGAAGGATTTGGTACCGTCGATCGGGTCGAGCACCCAGACATATTCGGCGTCTTCACGCTCGCTGCCGAATTCCTCACCGACGATGCCGTGCTGGGGAAAGTTGGCCTTGATCAGGCGGCGCATCACGGCTTCGGCCGCGCGGTCGGCTTCCGTCACCGGATCGAAATCGTGGGCAGAACTCTTGTTGTCGATGCTCAGCGACGTCCTGAAGAACGGCAGAATGGTTTCACCGGAGGCGGTCGCAAGTCGGCCAATGAAGGCTGTAAAATCAATCACCGTCACGGCGGTTCCCTGTGGAAGGAGGTCGCAGAATGTCGCGGCTCCTGCGTAGCGCAATCCTGCAAATCGCGCACGGCTCACGCGTGCCTCGCCGAGACCTTGGCTTGCGAATCTTTCGTTCGCGCATCACCCGCACCGAAGAATGTATTTTCTGACGACACGTCCGATCACGAATTTGAGAAACGCGGCCTCAAGAGCGGGCCTAGGGCGCTGATCCTCCATCTAAGTAATTGAAATTAATAGATAAAATTAAAAAATGTGACTTTTTAGACGCGGTTCCGAACTGCGTCGAATTATGCACCGGAAATGCTTCAAAAGCCCTTGCACTTTGTGCAGCGCGGCCGCATATTGCTGCGGTGCGGTAGCGCTTTGGCGTTATCGCTGCCCTCCTTGGGCGTTTCCTCCCTAGACTTGGGCCGCTTGTTTACTCAAGCGGCCCTTTTTCTTGAAACTGTCATCTATTTCTTAGTTGTCGTTCCGGGATGCGCGAAGCGCAGACCCGGAATCTCGTCATTCCGGGTTCGCTCGTTCCACTCGCGCCCCGGAATGACGATAGTTGATCCTATTCCGCCGCCGCCTGGAACGGCCCGAGATCGTCGAGCGGAACGGCGGCCAGCGCTTCGGCCAGGATGACGAAATCCTTCGCCACTTGTGAAAATCTCGCGCTGCGTTCGCGGCGCCGCTCGTCCATGTAGATCGCGCGGTTGAGTTCGAGCTGGACGCTGTGCAGTCCCGATGCCGGATTGCCGTAATGCTCGGTGATGAAACCGCCGGCATAGGGTTTGTTGCGCCCGACCGAATAGCCGAGCCGGCCCATGGTTTCCTCGATCATGTCGGCAAGCATGGGCGCGCAACTGGTTCCGTAGCGGTCGCCAATCACCACGTCCGGCCGCCGCGGCTCATCCCGCGATACGCCGATCGAGGGCATCGAATGGCAATCCACCACGACCACCGTTCCGAACGCCTGATGCGCCTTGTTGATCAGCCGCCGCAGTGCGCGGTGATAGGGCTTGTAGAGCGCCTCGATCCTTGCCAGCGCGTCGTCGACCGAAAGGCGCTCGCGATAGATTTCCTGCCCGTCTCCGACCACGCGCGGGATGGTGCCGAGCCCCCCGGCCACCCGCATCGATCGCGTGTTGGCGAAGCTCGGCAGGCGCCCCGCGAACATGCGCGGGTCGAGTTCGTAGGGCTCCCGGTTCACATCGACATAGGAACGGGGAAAGTTGACCGTGACCGTCGGAAAGCCGCGACCGCTCAAGCCCCCTATCAACTCGTCCATGAACGAATCTTCGGAGCGGCGCAGCCCCGGAAGATCGATCCGCGATGCGCTCAGGAATTCGTCCGGATAGATCGATCCGGAATGTGGAGAGTTGAAGATGATCGGCGCCCGCCAGACGGGCGGCTCCACGATCGTGAAGGGCGACAGTTCTCCGTCAAACAAGGTCATTGTCGGGCGCCGTCCCTCGAATCCGCCGTTCTGGAGAACCTCATTCCTGCCAGAAAACCGCGGTTTTTATAAGAACTCATTGTCGGCAATCATGATCTTTCTGCCAAGTGAAAAAAACCTCCATCCGGATAGAACGCCTCTTGCGGGCAGAAAACCGCCCGGCTTCATTGATTCGCGTTGCATTCCGGTCCAGAAATAGCTCCGCGAACCGCAGGCTGCGCTCTGTTCCCTTCACCCGAAATTTACCCTCTGTCGGGCTTAGTGAGGGGATTGATCCTCCAATCGGGATTCGATGACCAACCACCATGCATAAGATACTCCTCGCCGAAGACGACAACGACATGCGCCGTTTCCTGGTCAAGGCGCTGGAAAACGCCGGTTTTCAGGTCTCCCCCCATGATAACGGCATGTCGGCTTATCAAAGGCTGCGGGAGGAGCCGTTTGAGATGCTGCTCACCGATATCGTCATGCCCGAGATGGACGGCATCGAGCTCGCGCGCCGTGCCTCGGAACTCGATCCCGACATCAAGATCATGTTCATCACCGGGTTTGCGGCGGTGGCGCTCAACTCGGACTCCGAGGCGCCAAAAAATGCAAAAGTGCTGTCGAAGCCGGTCCATCTTCGCGAATTGGTCAGCGAAGTGAACAAGATGCTGGCGGCCTGAATAGCTCCAATATCGTGGCCAGGTAACCTTGCCGGCCTGCCTTGGAGCCGATATACGGACCCCACCCGATTGCGATAGGGCACGTAGCTCAGCGGGAGAGCACTACCTTGACATGGTAGGGGTCACAGGTTCGATCCCTGTCGTGCCCACCATCCAGTCTTCCCGAACCGTGGAAACCGTCCTCAATCGGAAACAGGCCGTTTCTGCGGGATTCCTGCCGGCCATTTTCCAACATACCCAGTCTCTGGCGAGATTAACGGTCTCTGGGGTGGATTTCTGGCCCCCGGTCTCCGCATCCAAAAATTCCGTTCCCGGCGGCTGACCAGCCGGGAGCGGCGCCCGAACCTATTGAGGATTCAATCCGAGCGCTTCGAACTGTCGACTCCATTCCGCGGGAGTGTCGCGGAGTCGCTCGACACCGATGCCGCGGGGCAAACGACCTTCGACTGCTGCTTTGACGAGGTCCGGTGCGAGGAACGCGAGCGAGATGGTCATATTGACCTGTCGCACGCTGCATTTTTGGCGTGCGGCGATCTGCTCGACGTTAGTGGCGGAGCCCGAGACAATTTCGTCGAGCCAACGACGGCCTCGGGAAATAGCGTTAACAAGACGCGGAAGCCGGCGTACGATCAGCGACCACTCCGCATCGGTCGGTAGTGTCCTAATTTGAATTTCGCCCTACAGGATGGCCTTTTTCGGAGGCTTGATAGCTGGCCATCGCTCGTTGATGGTTGCGCAGGCTGCCTTCATTTCATTGAAAAGGTACACGGCGTTGCTAGGGGCCTCATGACATTTCCCGGCGAAGGCATCCAATGTGATGCAGAGCGCCCGTTCCGCTTCCATCTCTTCTGCCTCTTCAAGCGTCCGGAAGTACCCGTAGATTCCCGCAGCTGCCAACCCCCAATTATTGGCGACCTCCTCACAGACAGACGCCAACTCAACCATGTCGTTCTGGACGCTAGGACCGTCGGTCTGCTCGATTAATTACCGGTACATGGTCGCTTGGTCGCGGAGATAGTCAGTCCAATCCATGTTTGCACAATCCGTTGAGGGGGCGTCGACAACCAGAAGCACGAAACCGGGGGATCGTTCCTGCCAAGAAGTAAGGCCCCGGATTGCTCCGAGGCCCGCGTCCGCCGGGGTACATCCACCCGCACGGACACCATAGCTCCTATGGAGAAGTTAGGAGCAAATCCAAATGATCACCAGCGCCATCGGAAGGCTGACACCCAACGCGCCACCAATCGTCAACGCGAATGCCGAAAGTAAATTGTCTTCGGCTTGAACCTCACGTCTGGACATGCCGCAACTCCAGTTGAGCCCCCAGGAGCCGTTGATCCCAACGGAATAACTGAGGCGGAATTATTCGTCCCACATTATCTCCCCGCATTGGCAGCTGAATACCCGGTATTGCCCGCCCTTCCGCGAATCTAAAAGGGAGAGGAATAGGCGCGGTTCGGCTGCACATTTTGAACAGAATGTCCGCTTTTCGTCGCGAGTTTCGTTGACAGCGCGCCTAGTTGGATCGTTGTGATCCATGCTCGTTCCCGTCGTAGGCATCACACACCACTCCCGTGCTCTGCTTTTTCTAACGCTGTTCCACCCTAGCGCGCCAAAGCACATCGAAGGTGATCAAGTCAGTCGGTGCCGACGCTTGTGCATCCATCGGATTGCTGGAATTTTCCGTAGGGGCCGCCTTTGCAAATTCTTCGTTGGAGGGCCGTCGTGAGGAAGTCTCCGTCGACCATTCCAGCAACGATTTCGAGAGCCCGGGCTTGCCTTCGTACCAGCATTTTCGCCCATCAATGATACGATAGGACCACCAGCCCGAATGCAGATTTGATGGCATCGCGATATTGCATTGTTGTTTTGCCTGTGCATGGGGCACCGCGACTGGCGA
>DASQOU010000155.1:0-5247 GCA_035644295.1 Bradyrhizobium sp. | reverse complement strand
TGCACAAGCGGTGCCGGGACCGCTCTTCACCTTCGCCGCCTATCTTGGCGCAGTCATGAACTCTCCGCCAAACGGCCTTGCCGGCGCATCCATTGCGCTGGTTGCGTTGCTGCTTCCGGGCATGCTGCTTGTCTACGGCATGTTGCCGTTCTGGGATGCGGCACGCACCCGCCCCGCGGCCCAGGCCGCGATGCGCGGCACCAACGCCGCCGTGGTCGGCATTCTCGGTGCGGCGCTTTACAATCCGGTCTGGACCAGCGCAGTAGTGACGCCGCGCGATTTCGCGCTTGCGCTTTTCGGATTTCTGCTCCTCACCGTCTGGAAGACGCCGCCGTGGATCATCGTGGTGCTCCTGGCCGGTGTCGGCATCCTGCTGCGGCTTTTCTGAGTACCGGCGGGAGACAATACGACGATGGATTGTTGATGAAGATCGTTGATTACGCCAACCGGCGCATTTTCCTCGCGTTGTCTCTCGCACTACTGGCCGCTGGCGCGCAGGTCGCCCTGCCGCGCGAGGCGCTGGCGGAAGCGAGCTATCCGAACCGGCCCGTGCGCATCGTTCTGCCGTTGGCGGCCGGCGGCGTCGGCGATACGACCGCGCGCATCATCGCCGAGAAGCTCGGCGACAAGCTCGGCCAGCGCTTTTACGTCGAGAATCAACCCGGCGGCGGCGGCATCGCCGCGGCACGGACGGTGATCTCGTCTCCGCCCGACGGCTACACGCTGGCGCTATTGACCAACGGAACCGCGATCAGCGTCTCGCTGTTTGCCAAGCTGCCCTACGATCCGCTGAAGGATTTTGCGCCGATTTCGAGCCTCGGATTTTTCGATTTCATCTTCTGCACGGGCGCGGCGACCGACTTCAAGACGCTGGCAGATTTCATCGCGGCGGCCAAGGCGAAACCGGGCGCGCTCAATGTCGGTACCATCAACATCGGCAGCACGCAGAACCTGTCGGCCGAATTGTTCAAGACCGCGGCCAATATCGACTTCACCATCATTCCCTACCGCGGAACGCCCGAAGTCGAGGTCTCGCTGCTGCAAGGCAATATTGCGCTGATGATCGACAGCTACTCGGCGATCAAGGGCGACCTCGCCGACGGCAAATTCCGCGCGCTGGCGTCGTCAGGCTCAACGCGTTCGGAAAGCACGCCCGATCTTGCCACCGTGCAGGAAACTGGCGTCGCCAATTACGATGTCGTCTCCTGGAACGCGCTGTTTGCGCCCGCGCGCACGCCACCGGAAATCGTGAAGAAACTCAACGGCGCGCTGCAGGATATACTTGCCGACGCCGGGCTGAAGAAGCGGCTGATCGCGCTCGGCATCGATGCCAGGGCGAGCACGCCGGAGGAAATCGCAAGCAGGCTCAAATCCGATATCGACAAGTGGCGACAAGTGATCGAGAAGGCCAACATTCCAAAGCAATAACTTTGCAAAATCCTGCCGATCCCAATTTGAAAGATCCTCTCCAATGACCGCGCCATCAATCAGCCCCAGACAATGGAACGTAGGCCTTGTCGGCTACGGCGAAGTCGGCCGCATCCTTGCCGAGGACCTGCGCAAGCAGGATGTGAAGGTTTCCGCCTACGACATCAAACTTCGCAGCGATCAAGCAGGCCAGCCCTTGCGCGATCACGCCAGACACCATGGCGTGGCGCTGACCGCCTCCCACACCGATCTCGCAGCAGGTGCCGACTTCATTGTCTCGGCGGTCACCGCAAGTCAGGCCGTGCCGGTGGCGCAGGCCTGCGCGGACGCGGTGAAACCTGGCGCGTTTTTTCTCGACTTTAATTCCGCCTCGCCCGGCGCCAAGCAGCGCGCCGCGGCTCTGATCGACGGCGGCGGCGGCCGCTACGTCGAGGGCGCAGTCATGACGTCGATCCCGCCCCGCCGCATCAAGGTGCCCTTGCTGCTCGGCGGGTCAGGCGCAAGCGAACTCGCGCCGCTACTGGTGGAACTGGGTTTCGATGCCAAGGTCGCGAGCGAGAAGCTTGGCGTCGCCTCGGCGGTCAAGATGTGCCGCAGCATGATGATCAAGGGGCTCGAGGCCATGGTGATCGAAAGCTTCACCACCGCGCGTGCCTATGGCGTCGAGGACGCGGTGCTGGCATCGCTCAAAGAAACATTCCCCGGCATCGACTGGGAAAAGCAAGGCGCCTACTTTTTCCAGCGCGTCATCGAGCACGGCCGGCGGCGCAGCGAAGAAGTCCGCGAGGTGGCGGAAACCGTGCGCGAGGCCGGTCTTACGCCGTGGTCGGCACAAGGCACGGCTGAACGCCAGGCATGGATCGCCGACCTCGCCGACGAGGGCCTATTCGGTGCTAAGGGCACGAAGGACTTTGCCCGCAGCACCGACTGGCGCACGGAAGCCGACCGCATCCTCGCCAGCATCGCAGCGAACAACAGCAAGACGGTTGAATGACCGGCTCCATCCAATTCAACAAGACGCCCGGCTGGTTGGACTGGTACGCCGGTCCTGCAAAACCCCGCTTCAAGGTACCGTCAGGCGCTGTCGACGCGCACTGTCATATATTCGGCCCCGGCGCCGAATTCCCCTACGCGCCCGAGCGAAAATATACGCCCTGCGATGCGTCGAAGGCGCAGCTCTTCGCCCTGCGCGACCATCTCGGGTTCGCGCGCAACGTGGTTGTGCAGGCAACCTGTCACGGCGCCGACAACCGCGCGATGGTCGATGCGCTCCATCATTCCGGCGGCAGGGCGCGCGGCGTTGCGACGGTACGGCGCGACATCGCCGATGCCGAGCTAAAGGCGCTGCATGACGCCGGCGTGCGCGGCGTGCGCTTCAACTTCGTCAAGCGGCTTGTGGATTTCACGCCGAGAGATGAACTGATGGAGATTGCCGGCCGCATCAAGAAACTCGGCTGGCATGTCGTGATCTATTTCGAGGCGGTCGACTTGCCGGAACTGTGGGATTTCTTCACCGCGTTGCCGACGACGGTCGTCGTCGATCACATGGGCCGGCCCGATGTCTCCAAGCCGGTCGACGGCCCGGAATTTGCCCTGTTCATGAAATTTCTAAGGCAGCACCCGAACGTGTGGTCCAAGGTCAGCTGCCCGGAGCGGTTGTCGGGTTCGGGACCGCCGGCGTTGAACGGCGAACCGAATGCCTACCGCGACGTGGTCCCCTTTGCCCGGCGCGTCGTCGAGACGTTTCCCGACCGCGTGCTCTGGGGCACCGACTGGCCACATCCCAATCTCAGGGATCACATGCCCGATGATGGCCTGCTGGTCGACTTCATCCCGCACATCGCGACCACGACCGAGCTGCAACGCAAGCTCCTGGTCGAAAATCCGATGCGGCTTTACTGGCCGGAACTATCCTGAACGCCCGGCGCGGTACGAGGCGGGTCCTCAATGCAGCGTTTCGAAGCAGACATCCGTCTCATCGATGCACGAGATAACCGTATAGAGTCGATTAAGCTCGGCTTCCAGGTGCTCATTGACGAGCATCAGCGCCTCAAGCGCCCCGCGCGTGTTGCCGTCACATGAAGCGATGATTTGTTCGATTGCAATTTCTGTACGCCTGGACGCCATGTGTATTCCCCTACAAAAACTTCCGCCGCCATATCTCGCAGCGATTGGGGCAAAATTCTGGGTCCGAAGCGATCATTTGGTGGCGCAGCGAAATTTAGTGCGGTCGTGTCGGATTTACGCCGCCACGGCCAGTCCGCGGGGGCTCACGACGTACTCTTTCAAAACGTTGTCCTTGGCGTCGACTTCAACCAGAGATACGTCATAAGTCCAGAGGTCGGCGAGGTGCTGGAGCACGCGCCTGGCGTCGGTTTCGTTGAGCTGGGCGCCCTTCACCACGATATGGCGCAGCATCAGGCGGCGGTCGCCGGCCAGATCGACGTCGACCACCTCGATATTGGGATCGAGATATCCGACGTCGTATTGTCGCGCCAGTTCCCGGCGAATCCTGCGATAGCCGCGCTCATCATGGATCGCATCGACCTTGATGCCGGCGGTTTCCTGCGGATCGTCGTGCAGATGGAACATCCGCCAGCTCCGCATCAGCCGCGGGCTGAGGAACTGGCTGATGAAGCTTTCGTCCCGATAATTGGCCCAGACTTGGCGCAGCACCGTCATGACGTCGCCAGTCCCGGCAATGTCCGGGAACCACTCGCGATCCTCTTCGTCCGGATTGGAGACGATGCGCTCGATATCCTGCATCATCGCAAAGCCGAGCGCGTAAGGATTGAAATCCGAAAAGCGCTGATCGTCGAACTCGGGCTGGAACACCACATTGGTGTGGGATTGCAGGAACTCGAGGAAATTGCCGTCGGAGAGCTGGCCCTGCTCGTGCAGCCGCGTCATGATGCGATAATGCACGTAGGTCGCGGTACCCTCGTTCATGACCTTGGTCTGGCTTTGCGGATAGAAATACTGCGCGATGTGCCGTACGATCCGCAGCAGCTCGCGCTGCCAGGGTTGTAGCCGCGGCGCGACCTTTTCGAGGAAGTACAGGATATTTTCCTGCGGCAGCCCGAGCAGCTTGCGGCGCCGCTCGGTGCTCAAGAGTTCCGCGCTCTTCACCGGGCCGGTCGGAACCGTTCGCCACAGGTCGTTGAACACGCTCTCCTCATGCACCCGACGTTCTTCGGCCCGCTTTTCTTCGGCGCGAAGATCAAGGTTCTTCTTGCCGGGATAGCGATCGATGCCGTGCGACATCAGCGCATGCGCCGCATCGAGCGTCATCTCGACCGCGTGGCGGCCGTGACGCTCCTCGCATTGCGCCACGTAGCTCTTGGCAAAGTCGAGATAATCGAGGATGCCATCGGCATCGGTCCATTGCCGGAACAGATAGTTGTTCTTGAAGAAATGATTGTGGCCGAAGGCCGCGTGCGCGATCACCAGCGTTTGCATGGTCGCGGTGTTCTCTTCCATCAGATAGGAGATGCACGGCGAAGAGTTGATCACGATCTCATAGGCGAGACCTTTCAACCCCTTGCGGTAGAACGCCTCGTGATGGGCGAAATGCTTGCCGAACGACCAATGCTTGTAGAACAGCGGCATGCCGGCCGAGGAATAGGCATCGAGCATCTGCTCGGCGGTGATGATCTCGATCTGGTTCGGATAGGTATCGAGGCCGAGTTCAGTTCGCGCGATCTTCTCGCACGCATCATGGATGCGCTGCAGCTTCGGAAAATCCCAGTCCGCTCCCTCAAACAGGCGCTCGGCTGTCGCGGTCATGGCGCGGCCTTCTCCTGATTCCGGCGACGCTGA
>DASQOU010000154.1:0-5290 GCA_035644295.1 Bradyrhizobium sp. | reverse complement strand
TCCGGCGCTGATCGTCTCGACCGCAGCGGGCCTTTTGGTCTCGAAGGCCGGCGTCAGCGGCGCGGCCGACAAGGCGCTGATGAAGCAACTCTCCGGCTATCCGCAGGCGCTCGGCATGTCGGCCGGCGTGATGCTGGTGCTAGCGTTGCTGCCGGGCATTCCGATGGCCCCGTTCCTCGCGCTCGGTGGCGGCGCTGCGGCGCTGGCGATTTCGGCGCGCAAGAACAAGCGCGCGGCCGCCGCAGCTGCCGCGCATGCGGCGGAAGCTCCGGCCGCAGCCGCGGCCGCCAGTGCGGCCGAAGAGCCGATTTCAACGGCGCTGAAGATCGACGATCTCAAGATCGAACTGGGCTATGCGCTGCTCCCGCTGGTCAACGGCCCCGACGGCACCGACCGCCTCACCGAACAGATCAAGGCGCTGCGCCGCTCGCTTGCGATCGAGATGGGGTTTGTGATGCCGTCGGTGCGCATTCTCGACAATGTGCAGTTGGAGGCCAACACCTACATCATCAAGATCAAGGAAGTGGATGCAGGCACCGGTCGGATCTGGCCGAACCAGTTCATGGCGATGGACCCCGGCGGAAGCCAGGTCGACGTACCAGGCATTCACACCACCGAGCCCACTTTCGGCCTGCCGGCGACCTGGGTCGACGCCAACCTGAAGGAGGAGGCCTCGTTGAAGGGTTACACCGTGGTCGATGCCGCGACCGTGCTCTCGACCCACCTCACCGAGCTTCTCAAGAACAACATGTCGGATTTGTTGTCCTACGGTGAGGTGCAAAAGCTCCTGAAGGATCTGCCGAAGGAGCAGGGCGAGCTGGTCAAGGACATCGTGCCGGCGCAGGTCACGATTTCCGGCATCCAGCGCGTGCTCCAGTTATTGTTGGCCGAACGTATCTCGATCCGCGATCTCTCCACCATTCTCGAAGGCATCGCCGACGCGCTGGCGTTCTCGCGCAACCCGGCGACGATGGTCGAACACGTCCGCGCCCGGCTCGCGCGCCAGATCTGCGCCCAGAATACGACGGCCAACGGCTATCTGCCGCTGATCGCGCTATCGGCGAAATGGGAGCAAGCCTTCGCCGAATCGCTGATCGGCCAGGGCGAGGAACGCAGCCTTGCGATGCAGCCGTCCAAGCTGTCGGAATTCATGACCGCAGTGCGCGAACGGTTCGAACAGGCAGCCCGCGAAGGCGAGGCGCCAGTATTGGTGACCTCGGCGGGCATCCGTCCCTTCGTGCGCTCGCTGGTGGAGCGCTTCAGGGCGCAAACCACGGTGTTGTCGCAAGCGGAAATCCATCCGCGGGCGCGGCTGAAGACGGTCGGCAGCGTCTAGGGCGTTTTCCGGTCAGGCCCCAAGCGAACCGAAGCGCCGGGTGTGTTTTTTCGTCACAGGCAAATGATTTCTTGATTCGGCGGATTCGAAGCCATTTGGCACCGTCGATGTTTATTTCATATAACATATTGTATTAATTAAAGTAATTGCAATTTTGATTCGCGCCACGAATCCCAATCGCGGATAATCACGTATTATCACTGCTTTGTGATCGCCCTTGAGGAACCTAACAGCGAATCCCCACGTTTCCTGCCATGCGAAAGTGAACCTGCCGGCGGGTCAGCGAGACCAATCCGTAAGAAGCAGGTGGCAGGAGGCCTCGATGAACCATTCGATTTACAGCGCCGATCGCTCGACCCACCTCAAGATCGTGGTGGTCGCGCTCGTGGCTGGCATCGCGGTGGCGGGCCTTGGAATCTCGGCTCGCAGCAATTCGGACGACGGCTATACCCAGACCGCGCGCGTGCTCAAGGCCGGCAAGCCTGTGGCCATTACCAGTGCGAACGCCTCGGTGGTGCGCTAATGATTTTGTGAATTCACGCGGTTCTTTACCAGCCCCCCAAAGGCCGCGTGAGTACTGGAAGACCCAACTACCCCCAAGTTGGCCAAGACGACCGAAAACGCCCGCTCCCCACGGGCGTTTTCATTTTGTGGGGTGGTTTGCCAACGCGCCGGAAGTCCGCGCCCTCTGGAGCATGATCCGGAAAAGTGGAAGCCGGTTTTCCTCGCGACAAACGCGAAGCGTTTGCGCGGAGATCATGCTCAAACAAAGAGATGAGATCATGATGCGTTTCAACCGAATCGCATCATGATCTAGGGGAGCGGAGAAGCGGGTCTCAGCGCGCCGGTGCAGACGACGGTACGGCCTCGATCAGCTTGCCAGTGAAGACCGGCGCTGAGTGCGGGTTGCCGTCTGGCGATCCTCCCGCCTGCTCGACCGTCACCGCATAGGTCGCCGCCTTGACCGTCTCGACATCATACGATGCCAATATCGGCCGCGCGGTAAAGTCGCTGCCTCCGATCACGCCCAGCGAGCGTGGCTGCGGCAGCTTGTCCGAGATCAGCCAGAGCTCGAAGCTTTTGCCGGGTTCGGCGGGAGCCTCGACCTTGCGAACCGTGAAATTCTTGGTGGCTCCGTCAACCGTGAGAATGAACGCAGGCGCGCCGCCTTCCTTTTGCAGCACGGCCACGTATTGGGCCGACGGCGCCGAGGCTGGCGGGGCCTTTGTTTCGACCACTTGCGTCCGCGTCCGGGGCCGCATGCTGTCCGGAAACAAATCCGGCAGGAACAGACCGACGCCTATCATCGCGACCAGAACCGCGGCGATCGCGGAAGTGGCGGTGGCAATGGAGCGCCAGCGCCTGACATTCGCGGACAAGCGGATGACGTTGGAGTTGTCAACCGCGGCGGCCACGGCGGCCCATTCCTCAACGGCAGGGACGACCGGTGGCAAAGAAGGCTGCGGAAGCACGATCGGCGCTTGCTGTTCGGAATGGCCCACCGCAGTTCTGATTTTTTCCCAGACCTCGGGCCGCGGCTCGACAGATCCGACCATCTGGTTGAGAGCGCCGAGCCTGTGCTCCCACGCCTGCACCATCGCCGTGAAGTCCTTGTCGACGGACATCATGGTCTCAACCTGCGCCCGCTCGTCGGCATCGAGAGTGCCGAGCGCATATTCCGCGGCGAGCGCGATATGATCGTCGCTATAGGCCATCATCTAAAGCCAAGATACTCCTAGAGTCCAAGGCACTCCCTGACATCCATCATGCTGCGGCGCAGCCACGTCTTCACCGTGTTCACCGGTGCCTCAAACTTGGCCGCCAGCTGCTCGCGGCTCCAGCCGTTGTAATAGGCCAGCAGCACGAGCTTTTGCCGATCCGGCTCCAGCCGGCCAACGCACTCTAACAGCCGCTTCAACTCTTCCGTCATCTCCCGGCGGGCCAGCGGATCGGGCGTGTCGGCAGCCACTTCCATCGCCGACGGCTCCTCTTCGATCGAGGTCTCGCCGCGCCTGCGTACGACGTCGATGGCCCGATTCCGCGCGATCGACGCCATCCATGTAATCGGCGAAGACAGGCCGGGATTGAACTGTCCGGCGCTTTTCCAGATCTTGACGTACGCCTCTTGAATCACTTCCTCCGCGAGATCCTGTCGGCGCAAGATACGGAGCACCACGCCAAAGAGTTTCGCGCGCGTGGCGGCATAAAGCCGCTCAAAGGCGGCCTCATCCCCCTTCGCAACCGCGGCAATCAGCCAGACCAGCTCAGCTGGCGTCAGCATTCAGCGTCCCCAAAATCGCGATGCCCCATCGCCAATATTCAGCGGAGCGGCAGTCCACGGCAGCGCCGGGTTTCTCCGAAGCTGCTTCAAATCTAGCCGTATCATATCTTGGGCCAAACCGGTCCACCAAACCAGCGATGGCTGGTCCTGTGGACAGGGAGCTTAGAAAAACAAGAAAAACCCGGACCTCGCGGTCCGGGTTTTTCCAATCTTCAAGTTGCAAGGAGCTAACAAAGCCTCAGGCGATGGCCCCGATCCGGGCGCGCATCAGGCCGATGCTGTCGAGATCGGCTTGTTCGCGGGCGCTCTCTTCGGCCCGCTCGCGCGCCTGATCGCGCTCGTCCAACAGTTCGACCTTCTTGAGTTCGTCGAAGGCTTCGCCGAGCAGGCTTTTGGCGTCTTCGAGCTGAATGCGCAGTTCGTCGGCGGAACGGGTCAGATTTTCCCGCCGCTGGATCGCAGCCTTGGCGTAGGTCGGATAGGCGAAGTGCGAGGGATCGTTGATCCCGGCGCGCTCCTGTTCGCTCTGAATTTCGCGCTCCAAGTCGACCGACATACGCTGGAAATCAGCGATCATGCCCTCGATCTGGGCGACCCTTCGGCGCTTTTCGTCGACCTGAAATTTCTTCAGGCGGATCAGCGTTTCACGTGACTTCATCGACTCATACTCCCCAGAAGTCCCGATCTGCATACGGGACGGTACCGGCTTCCCCCGGGGGCCCCGCCGGCAATACAACTAATGTGGCGCGGATGATGGCCTGACAAAGTTAGCGTTCCGTTTCCAAAATGCCCAGGATTCGCTCAAGCTGACGATAACCTTCATTTAAGCCGGTCACTTCGTCCCTGGCCTGGCGAAGAAAGGCCTCCAGCGGTTCATGCAGGGCGATCGCCTCGTCGACCTCGGGGCTTGAGCCGGCGCGATAGGCGCCCAACCGGATCAATTCCTCCATGTCGGCATAGGTCGCCATCACCTGACGCGCCCTGCCGATAACCGGCAAATACGCCGGATCGGCCGATTTTGGCATGGTGCGCGAGACCGATTTGAGAATGTTGATCGCCGGAAAACGTCCGCGTTCGGCGATCGCCCGCTCCATCACCACGTGGCCGTCTAGAATGCCACGCACCGCGTCCGCGATCGGCTCATTGTGGTCGTCGCCATCGACCAGCACCGTGAAAACGCCGGTGATGGTGCCGGCGCCCGCGCCGGGACCGGCGCGCTCGAGCAGCTTCGGCAATTCGGTGAACACAGTCGGCGTGTAGCCTTTGGCGGTCGGCGGTTCGCCCGCAGACAGGCCGATTTCGCGTTGGGCCATGGCAAAACGGGTCACCGAATCCATCAGGCACAGCACGTCCTTGTCTTCATCGCGAAAATATTCCGATATCGCCAAAGTCAAATAAGCCGCCTGCCGCCGCATCAAAGCGGGCTCGTCAGAGGTGGCCACCACCACGACCGACCGCGCCAATCCCTCCTCGCCGAGATCGTCCTGAAGAAATTCCTGCACCTCGCGACCGCGTTCGCCGACGAGGCCGATCACCGTGATATCGGCGTCGACATTGCGCGCCAGCATCGACAGCAGGACCGACTTGCCGACGCCGGAGCCTGAGAAGATGCCGAGCCGCTGGCCGCGGCAGCAGGTCAGAAACGTATTGAGCGCCCGCACGCCGAGATCGAG
>DASQOU010000153.1:0-2091 GCA_035644295.1 Bradyrhizobium sp. | reverse complement strand
CGCCTGCTGTGCCTGAAGGCCGCCGACATGATGGACAAGGTCGGCAACAAGTCCGCGCAGCTCGAAATCGCCATGATCAAGGTGGCGGCGCCGAATATGGCGCTGAAGATCATCGACAACGCCATCCAGGCGTTCGGTGGGGCGGGGGTCTCCGACGAAGCCGGTCTTGCGCGCGATTACGCCTCGATGCGCACGATGCGCCTCGCGGACGGCCCGGACGAGGTCCATAACCGAGCCATTGCCAGACTTGAACTTCGGAAGTATGCAAACTCTCCCACTACGCACTAACGGGAGCCCACACATGGCGCTCCTTAAAAAAACTTGAGGGAGCGTCATCGTGGCCGACGGCGTCAGAAAAGACGAGGAATTTTCGGGCACCAAGCCCGTCGAGGAGCGGCATCGGATCGACGAGATGCGGCTCGACGGCTGGATGCGCGACCATGTCGAGGGCTATCAGGGACCGCTGACCGTTCTGCAATTCAGGGGCGGTCAGTCGAATCCGACCTACCGGCTCGATACCCCCGATCGCTCCTACGTGATGCGCCGTCGGCCGTTCGGTAAACTGCTGCCGTCGGCGCATGCGGTCGATCGCGAATTTCGTGTCATCGCCGCATTGAGCAAACAGGGTTTTCCAGTCGCGAAGGCCTATGCGCTATGCACCGACGATGCAGTGATCGGCTCGGCCTTCTATATCATGTCGATGGAAGAGGGGCGGGTGTTCTGGGATCCCACGCTTCCCAGCCAGACGCCGGAAGCGCGGCGCGCGATCTTTGCCAGCAAGATCGAGACGCTGGCGAAACTGCACACCTATGATCCGCAAGCAATCGGGCTCGGCGATTTCGGCAAGCCCGGCAACTATTTCGCGCGCCAGGTCGATCGCTGGACCAAGCAATATCGCGCCTCCGAGACCCAGCACATTCCCGAATTCGAGAAGCTGGCCGAGTGGTTGCCGAAGACCGTGCCGCAACAGGAGCGGGTTTCGATCGTTCATGGCGACTACCGCCTCGACAACATGATCTTTCACTTAACCGAGCCGCGAGTGCAGGCGGTGCTGGATTGGGAGTTGTCGACACTCGGCGATCCGATGGCGGACTTCACCTACCTGTTGATGCAATGGACCATGCCCGGCCTCGCCGGGGCCGACCTCAAGGCGCTCAATATCCCCAGCATGGAGGAGGCCGCGCAAATCTACTGCAACGTCACCGGCAGCGCCGTCCCCGACCTGAACTGGTATTTTTCATATAATCTGTTCCGCCTTGCGGGCATTACCCAGGGTATTGCGGGGCGCATTCGCGATGGCACCGCGGCGAACGCGAAGGCCGTCGAGTCTGCGAAGCGCACGGTGCCGCTGTCGCAGGCTTCCTGGGAATACGCGCAGAAGGCGGGGGCGAAGTAGGGGCGTGCGGCGTCGTTGCTGAACGGGTGCGCCGTAGCACATTCGCCGTCATGCCCGGCCTTGTGCCGGGCATCCACGTCTTAACTCCGTCACAGCAAGAAAGACGTGGATGGCCGGGACGAGCCCGGCCATGACGAGTGGACTGTGACTGCCCGACGGGCAAATCACTGAATTCCTGTCCAGCCCCTCGCGCAAAAATATTTCGCTTAACCCGTCGGGCAAATCACTGATTTAACTCCGCGCGTCTCACCCACAGAGGGGCGTATCGCGATCGTCACGGACGCGGGATGGGATGCGGTGGACGCGGCAGCGTTTTGCGCGCAACGTGGTTGCAGGGCGAGTTGAAAGACTTGTGAGCGATCAACAGCGAGCGGACGAGAGATGTTGCAGCGTACGGCGAAGTCGTGTGGTCCTGACGCCTCGACGCTGGCGTCAAGTTTGCGGAGTTTAAGTCGGCCCAACCGGGCTTAGACAAAAACATATCCGTTGGCGACGGTGGCAAAAGAGCCCGATCGCCGGGGAGAGCACGAAGGAAACCGTAAAACCATTGCGCGGGGAATGCCGGGTGATTCCGGTGTACTCGTTGTTACTCGTGTGCGTTCTACCACTACCAAGTGCACACGAGGCCGCGGGTGCAACGGGCATCCGGCGTTCCCCACGCCCTCTTTGGGCGGAAGATTCATCAACGGCTCGGG
>DASQOU010000152.1:0-4384 GCA_035644295.1 Bradyrhizobium sp. | reverse complement strand
GTATGGACGGCAGGTGCAGATGTCGGAGCCGAACACGTCGGAGCCATTGCACTCGTCATGCACGCGGCATGTTATCTTGGTGCGGTGGTCCGGCAGCTTGGTGACATCGCCAAACAAATATGCCGTCATGCCGCCGATCGGCGGCAGGAAGACCTGCAGGTCGGGCCGCGTCACCAGTTCCGGAAACATCCCGGCGGTCTGTTCGAACAATTGCCGGCGCAGATTATTTTCGGTGGTCGCGAAACGTTGGGCCAAGCCGGGAAGATACCATACCGGATCGATCGCGATCTTGACCACCGAGACGCTGCCGGTCTTGTGTACGACCTCGCCGTCATGTTTGAGCCGACCCGCTTCGATCGCCGCCTTCAGCTCAGGCAGGTCGAGACGGGCGCGGGTGATCGCGATGCTCGGGCGGATATCGATGCCTTCGGCGATTTCTGTCGCAAAGTTATCCGCGGCGAGATGCCCCCAGGGATCGAGCGAGACGATCCGCTGCGGATCGGTCCATTGCGGGAACGGCCCGACTGTTTCGGCGGGGTGGGTGTTGGTGAGATCCGGGCGCCGGATCGGATCGAGCGCGCCCGACGAGACCGCAAGCGCGCGGTAGACTGAATAAGAGCCTCCATGGCTGCCGATGACGTTGCGATCCTGCGGGCGGGACACCGTGCCAATCACCGGTCCGCGTTCGCGCGCGCTGGCTGCGCCCCAGTGGATCGGGAAGCTGTGCTTTGCGCCCGGTGCCGGGTGCGAGGTAATCCGGATATGGTCAACCCGGTTGGAACGAGTCATCGCCAAGTATCCTTACATGTATCCTTAGTCGTCTTGTATCCTTAAACGGCGACGGCCCGCCTAAGCAGACGGGCCTGGTCACCACCACTGAAATTAACTGCGCGGCCGCAGCCGGACCTCAAAGTATAGCGATATCCCGGCCGAACACAACGGCGATTAACATAGGCTCTTGGTGGGACACCATGACCGTTAACCTCTTCTTTCGCACCTTGCTGGCCAAGGGTGGCTTGAATTTGCCGCGTATCGCCCAACAAAATCGGCCGAATTAATTGTGCGGTGCGCTCAGCGCGGAACTCGGCCGAAGCCGATTTTGGTCATGGGAGTGGGCCAAGGCGGCGCCCTTCGGAGCCGGCTCTGATGCTCGAACGGCACGGGTCTAATGGCTCTCCGAGCCGTAGGGAGCCGCTACCCATCCTGACAAGAATGCAGGTCTCGGATCGGGCGTCTGTCAGAGTTCGTCCCGAGACGCTCGAGCGTACTAGAATCGCGAATTGGCCCCCAGGGTTATTGTTGCCCATTAAAATCTCCGGATGCGTAAACAATAAGCGCGCCATTTGCGGCAGCGTTTGCCAGTATCGGCCCCATGGCGCTGCGAATACCGAAAGCATTGAAGCTGAACGATCGGGACGTTACGCTACGGCGAGACAAGCGGGAGGCCTTTGTTGCTTCGATCGAGCCGGTCACGATGAACAGCACAGTCGACCCCAGGGCCGAACTGATTTCCTCACCACGGCGGCTGGCAGTGGACGTTCGCAATGTCTCGCTGACGTTCGAGACCGCCGATGGCAAGGTCGATGCGTTGTCGAACGTCAGTCTGCAGATCGCGGACGGCGAATTCGTTTCCTTCATTGGTCCTTCCGGTTGCGGCAAAACCACGATGCTGCGGGTGATCGCCGATCTCCAGCAGCCGACGTCGGGAACGCTGCTCGTCAACGACATGAGTCCAGAACAGGCGCGGCTGCAGCGCAGATATGGTTACGTGTTTCAGGCGCCCGCGCTGTTTCCCTGGCGCACGATTGAAAAGAATATCAAGCTGCCGCTCGAGATCATGGGATTTTCCGATAGCGAGCAGCGCGCGCGGGCGGCGCGGTATCTGGCGCTGGTGAACCTCAACGGTTTCGAGCGCAAGTTTCCGTGGCAATTGTCGGGCGGGATGCAGCAGCGGGTATCGATCGCCCGCGCGCTCTCGTTCGACCCCGCGCTATTGCTGATGGATGAGCCGTTCGGCGCGCTGGACGAGATCGTCCGTGACCACCTCAATGAGCAGTTGCTGCAATTGTGGGACAAGACCGGGAAGACGGTCCTGTTCGTGACCCACTCGATTCCCGAGGCCGTGTTCCTTTCAACCAAGATCGTGGTGATGTCGCCGCGGCCCGGGCGCATCATCGATGTCATCGACTGCAATTTTCCGCGCAATCGCACCTTGGAAGTTCGCGAGACGCCCGAATTTCTCAAGATCGCTCAGCGCGTGCGCATCGGCCTTCGGGCGGGACATTCCTATGACGAGTAGGGCGTTCGCTCTCCCCGTTTCGCGCGCCGGCACATGGCGGCAACACCAGCTTGTGGAACGCTATGCGCCGATCGTAACAATCGTCCTTGTGCTGATCGCGATCTGGTACGTCGCGGCTGTCCTGATGAACCTTTCGCTTGTGCGCGACGGATTTGAGCGGGAAGAGACACCCTACACGGTGACGGACCTGATCGAGGGCACGATGAGCGCGGAGCGGCCGCTGCTGCCGGCGCCGCATCAGGTGACTGAAGCCTTCGTTGATTCTGTCTTTGGCTACGCGCCGTCAGCGCCGCGCAGCCTGGTCTATCATTCGACAGTGACCCTGTCGGCGACGCTGCTTGGGTTCGTGCTGGGCGCGCTATTGGGTATCGGTCTCGCGCTGATGATCGTGCACAGCCGCGTGCTGGAAAAAAGCCTGTTGCCCTGGA
Organism: Bradyrhizobium sp.; assembly: GCA_035644295.1. GTDB lineage: Bacteria > Pseudomonadota > Alphaproteobacteria > Rhizobiales > Xanthobacteraceae > Bradyrhizobium. The sequence goes on along the minus strand of DASQOU010000152.1, from coordinate 1,657 downwards.
TCATCTGCTCGCAGATGGTCCCGATCCTTGCGTTGGCACCGATCTTCATCGTTGTGCTGGGCGCGATCGGTTTGCAGGGCCTGCTGCCGAAATCGATCATTTCGGCATATCTGAGTTTCTTTCCGATCACGATCGGGATGGTGAAGGGATTTAATTCGCCCGACCCGATGCAGCTCGATCTGATGCGGACATGGTCGGCAACCCCCCGGCAGGTGCTGACGAAACTACGCTGGCCGGCCGCCGTCCCCTATCTCTTCGCCAGTCTGAAGGTCGCCGTCACGATTTCGCTGATCGGCGCCATTGTCGCCGAACTACCGACGGGTGGCGAAGCCGGGATCGGCGCACGGCTGCTGGCCGGTTCTTACTACGGCCAGACCATCCAGATCTGGGCCGCACTGCTGGCAGCGGCGGTCCTTGCATCTGGTTTGATCGGCTTGGTGGATCTAGTGGAGCGCGGTGTCGCGCGTCAAATGGGGACGCGGCCGTGAACTCACGCAGGCGCCCGTTGGGTTTTATCCTTGCCACCGCAGGCATGCTCCTGGCGCTCGCCTTGCCACTCTCCAGCGAAACCACGCTGGTATGGCCGGCGCGCCCGGTACTGTTGGCGTTCGCCGTCGCGGCAGCGCTATCGTTCGCAGTCGCCGCCTGGACCCGCGGATCCGCGGTCGTGTTGCCAGGAATCGCCGGCGTCGTCTGCGGAGCCGTGACAACACTGGCTTTGCTGCGCGACCCCGGCATTGCCGGCTCCGCGGCGGCAGGCTTTTGGATGATGGTGCTCGCGGTCTGGCTCGGCGCCGCGTTGTGCGTGATCCAGCTGGCTTCGATGCGCCCTCGCAATCAGGCCTCGCGCCGAGCGCTCAGTCTTGCGATTCCGCTGCTGTTCGGCGCGGTGGTATTCTATCTCTGGGAGGTCATTGTGCGTGGCTTCGGCGTCTCGCCAGTGATCATGCCAGCGCCGAGCGCGTCGGCAGCGAGATTTTCTGCGTCATTGCCGACGCTCGGACGGGATTTCGTGCAGACCTTCATTCGCGGCGTATTGATCGGATACGTTATCGGCTGCGGCGCGGGTCTCTTGGTCGCGATTGTCGCGCAGCGTTTTGTCTTTCTCGGACGCGGTCTGCTTCCGCTCGGCAACTTCTTTTCGGCACTGCCGCTCGTGGGTGTCGCGCCAATCATGGTGATGTGGTTCGGCTTCGACTGGCCGTCGAAGGCGGCAGTCGTAGCACTCGTGACATTTTTTCCGATGCTGGTGAATACGCTCGCGGGATTATCCGCATCTGGGCACATGGAGCGCGACCTGATGCGCTCCTACGGAGCGGATCATCGGCAGACGCTGAGCAAGCTTTATCTGCCGGCAGCACTACCGTTCATTTTCAACGCTTTGAAGATCAATGCCACGCTGGCGCTGATCGGTGCGATCGTGGCTGAATTCTTCGGCACACCGACGCAAGGCATCGGCTTTCGCATCTCCACGGAGGCGGGGCGAATGGCGATCGACATGGTGTGGGCGGAAATTGCGCTCGCGGCGATCGCGGGAATGGCTTTTTACGGGCTTGTCGCGCTTGCCGAGCGCGCGACCACGTTTTGGCATCCATCCTATCGAACCTGACTCGGCGGGTTCGTCAAGCTTCGGAGTATCGCATGAAAAAACTATTGG
>DASQOU010000151.1:0-5408 GCA_035644295.1 Bradyrhizobium sp. | reverse complement strand
TATGACCGCGAGAAGCAGGCTTTCACCAAGGGCGAGCCGGAATACGGCGCGCATTTCGCCGACGAGCTGGAGCGCCTGGTCAATCTGCACGGCGCCAACACCATTGCCGCCGTGATCGTCGAACCGATGGCGGGATCGACCGGCGTGCTGCCGGCGCCCAAGGGCTATCTCAAGCGGCTGCGCGAGATCACCCAAAAGCACGGCATTCTGCTGATCTTCGACGAGGTCATCACCGGGTTCGGACGATTGGGTTTTGCCTTCGCGGCGGAGCGTTACGGCGTGCTGCCGGACATGATCACCTTTGCCAAGGGCGTCACCAACGGCGCAGCGCCAATGGGCGGCGTCATCGTGCGCGATACCATCCACGACGCCTTCATGACCGGCCCGGAACATGTCGTCGAGCTGACTCACGGCTATACCTATTCGGCCCATCCTTTGGCCTGCGCCGCAGGCCTTGCCACCCTCGATATCTACCGCGACGAAAAGCTGTTCGAGCGCGCCCATGCGCTGGAGCCGAAATTCGCCGACGCCGTGATGTCGCTGAAAAAAGAGCCGAACGTGCTCGACATCCGCACCATCGGGCTGACCGCCGGCATCGACCTCGCCTCGCGTCCGGACCTTCCGGGCAAGCGGGGCTTTGACGGGCTCAATAGCGCATTTTTCGACAACGACCTGATGCTGCGCGTCGCCGGCGATACCCTGGCGCTGACCCCGCCGCTGATCATCAGCGAAGACCAGATCGGCGAGATCGTCGAGAAGGTTGCCAAGGTAATCCGCGCGGTGGCCTGAGGTTTTCTTACCTCTCCCCGTGCTTTACGGGGAGAGGTCGAAATTCGAGTGCAACTCGAATTTCGGGTGAGGGGCATTGGCAAAATGCTTGCCTCACTCTCGGCGCTCGCTGATCGACGAGCCCCTCGCCCCAACCCTCTCAGAGCGAGCTATGCTCGCTTCGTCCCCCGCGAAGCGCAAGGCGAGGGAGCGCACCAGCGGCGTCCGGGCGGCGTGAACGCCGTAGCGGCGGGATCAGCGGTTCCAGGGGAGTACCAAAAGAACACTAGCTCTGCGAATCAACATTAGTGCTAAGGTTGCCCCGCTTGGGGAAGCGCGACCGACCTTTGCAGACCGCTCCCAAGCGAGGGGCCAAGGGGACTTGAGGGCGTTGCGCGCGACATGATTCGCATTTCCACTATTTTCATCGCCATTTGCATGGTGCTGGTCGCGGCTTCCCTCGGCCTGACCCTGTATTCCGTTGCGGGTCTTTCGGGGTCGGAATCCGCAATCGTCGCGCTCACCGCCCTGACCTTCCTGATCCTCTATAACGCGGTGTCGATGCGGCTGCGCGACCGCACCGATGTCGGCGGCCAGATCGCGGATTTATCGCGCGGCACCGCCGATCTCGCGCGTCAGGTCGCCGAATTCGGCCGCCGCCTCGCTGCGGTCGAAGGCCGGGTGGCCTCGGTCAATTCTGCCGGCGCGGATCGGATTCAAACCGTGCTCGGTGAGATCAATGAGCTCGGCGTGTTGGTCAAGCAACTCGCGGTCTCCGTCGCAAGCCATGACGAGTTGCTGTCCGCGCGCGTGCTGCCCCCCGCCCCTGCAAGCAAGACCTTGAACGAACCGCAGAGGGAGCCGGCGGTCGCCGCGCCGGAAGCCAAAGTGTTTGCGGCGCCGGTGCCGCCCCCGGTCGCCGCCGAGAAGCCCAAGCCCTCGCGCAGCGAAGTGCAAGTCCTCGCCGCGGTCAGAGCCGCTGTCGAAGAAAATCGATTGGACATCTATCTGCAGCCGATGGTGACCTTGCCGCAACGCAAGGTGCGTTTCTACGAAGCGGTGACGCGGCTGCGCGACGAGAGCGATCAGGTTCTCGCAGCCGACGATTTCATCGGGATCGCCGAAGCCGCAGGCCTGATCGGGCGGATCGATCACATGGTGATGCTCCGCTGCGTGCAGGTGCTGCGCCGACTGATGGTCCGCAACAAGGACGTCGGGGTATTCTGCAACGTGGCCGCGGCGACGCTCGGCAATCCAGTCGCCTTCGCGCAATGCCTGGATTTCCTGGAAGCCAATCGCGCTCTGGCGCCGTCTTTCGTGATCGAGTTCAAGCAGGCGACGTTTCGCAATCTCGGCCCGACCGAGAGCGAACATCTCGCGGCACTGGCGCAGCGCGGCTACCGATTCTCCATCGATCACGTCACCGACCTGCGGATCGAGCCGCGTGAATTGGCCGACCGCGGCGTCCGCTTCATCAAGGTGCCCGCCACGCTGCTGCTCGACCCCAGGCAATCCTCGACATCGGACATTCACCCCTCGGACCTTTCCGACCTGCTCGGCCGCTACGGCATCGACCTGATCGCCGAACGGATTGAAGGCGAACGCGCCGTCGTCGATCTGCTCGATTTCGACGTTCGGTTCGGTCAGGGCTTTCTGTTTGCGCCGCCCCGGCCGTTGCGGCCCGAGGGGGCCTCTGCTAACGGCGGTGCTTCCCCGACCAGGGCGCAGGAAACCAATGGCTCCGGCAAACCGCCTCCCGTCGATAGCCTCCCAATCGACCCTCCGCGGGCGACCGGCAACGCCGCGCTGGCGCGGCGCGCCGCCGGTCCGGCCTGACCGGCAAGCCACGCCATGACGGCGCTGCGGTTTGCCGAGAGGCTGCGCGACCTCGTCGGCGATGTGGACGTGCTGCTCAGCGATATCTGGGGCGTGGTCCATAACGGCCTGGTTGCGTTCCCCGAAGCCTGCGAAGCCCTTCACAGCTTCCGCGAACAGGGCGGCACCGTGATCCTCATCACCAATGCGCCACGGCCGGCGGATTCGGTGCAGCGGCAATTGCGCAAGCTTGGCGTCGCGGACGATATCTACGACGCCATCGTCAGTTCGGGCGATCTCACCCGGCATTTTGTCGCCGATCACCCGGGGCAGAAAATGTTCTGGCTCGGCCCGGAACGCGACAATTCGATCTATCGCGGACTTGATCCGGTGCTCGCGCCGCTCGAGCAGGCCGATTACATCGTCTGCACCGGGTTGTTCGACGATGAAACCGAATCGGCGGAAACCTATCGTGCGCTGATGTTGCAGGCACGCGAGCGCAAGCTTACGCTGGTCTGCGCCAACCCCGACATCGTCGTCGAACGCGGCGACCGGCTGATCTACTGCGCAGGCGCCATCGCCGAGCTCTATCTGGAACTCGGCGGCGAAGTGATCTTCTACGGCAAGCCGCACCGGCCGATCTATCAGCGCGCCATCGCGCTTGCCGCCGAGCGCCGCGGCCGCGCGGTGCAGCTCGGCCGCGTTCTCGCGATCGGAGATTCGGTGCGAACCGATCTCGCCGGCGCGCACGGTTTCGGGATCGATTGCCTGTTCGTGACCCGGGGCATCCACGCCGAGGAGTTCGAAGGCATCGATCAACTCGATCCGGCTTCCGTCAAGGAATTGTTCGGCCATCCGCCGCGCGCACTGATGCGGGAGCTGAGATGGTAGGGGAAGGCGTTTCCCGGACGCAGCGCGGCGCGACGCTCTTCGCGGCGCGGTGCGCTGCTGATCCGGGATCCATCTTTAGAGTAGGTCCCGGCTCTGCGGAGCATCGTTACACGATGCACCGCGTCCGGGACACGAGGGAGGGAGCCCCTTACGCGTTCGCCAGATCCGGAAATACCGCCTCGATCTTGGTCTTCAACGTCGCCGCATTGAAGGGCTTGACGATGTAGTTGTTCACACCGGCCTTCTTGGCGGCGATCACGTTTTCGGTCTTGGATTCGGCCGTGATCATGATGAACGGCGTGGTGGCGAGATTGGGGTCGGCCCGAACCTCGCGGAGCAGATCGTAGCCGGTCATCGGCTCCATGTTCCAGTCGGAGATCACGAGCCCGTACTTCTTGCTGCGCATCTTGTTCAGCGCCGCCGATCCGTCGCTGGCGTCGTCGATATTCTCGAAACCAAGCTGCTTGAGGAGATTTCTGATGATGCGAATCATGGTGTTGTAATCATCCACCACCAGAATCGACATCGACAAATCTACCGCCATCTTAAATCCCCCGCGCAACACCGGTACGCCGCGACACCAACTATGAGCCTGCCCGGGGTCAAAGGCTGTCCCCGCAGTCCGCCTCAAGCACTACCATCAGCCGTTAAACAGCCCGTTAACCGACTACCGCGGGAACCGTACGCCTTTTGCCCGCAGGGGTGACGATCGCCGGCGCGGCTTGACTTCGTTGGGGCCCCCGCGTCACGGTCCCGACCCAACCGATCGAGTTGAAGAATCCCCCGATGGCGTCTGACTTTACCGTGATCCGCGATTCCAGCCCTGCGGCCGCGATCCCCCAGGGAATGGTGGTTGCGATGGGCAATTTCGACGGCGTCCACCTCGGCCACCGCGCCGTGATCGATGCGGCCCTGCAGATGGGGCGCTCGCATGGCGCCCCCGCGCTGGCGGTGACCTTCGAACCTCACCCGCGCAGTTTCTTCAGCCCGAACACCCCTCAATTCCGTCTCACCGACGAGATCGGAAAGCTGCGGCTATTGGCTGGAGCCGGGCTCGCTGGCGCTGTGGTGATGACGTTCGACAAACGCCGCGCCGGGACCACGGCGCAAGATTTCATTCACCATGATCTCATCGAACGGCTCGGAATCAGCGGCATCGCGGTCGGCTACGACTTTCATTTCGGCAAAGGTCGCGTCGGCTCGCCGAGCCTCCTGGTAGCTGAAGCACCCCGGCTTGGCATCGAAGTGGATGTGCAGGCCCATGTCGACATTGCGGAGCGGCCGGTTTCCTCCAGCGCCATCCGCATGGCGCTCGCGGAGGGGCAGATCGAGGACGCCACCGCGATGCTCGGTGGTCCGTGGTTTGTGAGCGGCGAGGTGATCCACGGCGAGAAACGCGGCCGCGACCTCGGCTACCCCACCGCCAATATCCGCCTCGACAAGAATTGCGGATTGAAGCACGGCATCTATGCGGTGCGGGTCGGCCGGGGAGCCGGAAAAGACCAGATGCGCTTCGATGGTGTCGCCAGTTTCGGCCGCCGCCCGACCTTCGACAATGGCGCACCGCTGTTGGAAATCTTCCTGTTCGATTTCGAGGGCGATCTTTACGGCAACAGCCTGGATGTTGCCTTCATCGCCTTCATTCGCGACGAATTGAAATTCGACGGCGTCGACAGGTTGATCCGTCAGATGGATGGTGACAGCGCCGCGGCCCGCGAGCGGCTCGCCGCTGCGCCGGGCGCTTTCCCGAAGCTTGGGATCGTCGGTTAGCCGCCGGCCAAGCCCGGCAGGGCTTTGCGATTTCCTCAACCGGCTGCTATGGAGAGCCCATGTTTGCGCGGCGCACCATCAGCATTAGCGGCCCGGCTTCCGCCTGAGCTTCTCAAGCTCGGCGCAAGACCGGGATTTCCTCGTTTCACCCGCGATCGATCGCG
>DASQOU010000150.1:0-5287 GCA_035644295.1 Bradyrhizobium sp. | reverse complement strand
TGCCCGTTGCACCCGCGGCCTCGTGTGCACTTGGTAGTGGTAGAACGCACACGAGTAACAACGAGTACCCCGGAATCACCCGACGTTCCCGCACGCAATGGTTTTAACGGTTTCCTTCGTGCTCTCCCCGGTGACCGGGCTGTTTTGCCACCGTCGCTCAGCGGATATGTCTTGTCTAAGCCCGGTTGGGCCGACTTAACTCCGCGAACTTGACGCCAGCGTCGGGGCGTCAGGACCACACGACTTCGCCGTACGCAGCAACATCGTTCGTCAGCGCGCCGTTTGATCGCTCACAGATCCTTGTCGGACCCGCCCTGCATCACGTTTCACGCCTGACGCTGCCGCGTCCACCGCATCCGCACCCCGCGTCCGTGACGATCGCGATACGCCCCTCTGTGGGGTGGGACGCGCGGATTTGTAGAGATGATTTGCCCGACGGGTGAAGCGAAATATTTTTGCAAAGGGGACTCGACACAAAACTGCCCGACGGGCAAATCACCGGGGCGAGAGCCAATTCTTCTCGTGTCCCGGACGTGGCACAGCGCTCTCCCGGTGATGCCAACGGGTCGCGCGGATGCGCGCCCGATGACAGGCTCCGCAGTGTCCGGTCATGCTGCTCCGCGTCGCTGGCGCGCAGGGTCCGGCCTCGCGCGGTTTGAATCACGTCCAAACCGACGCCTTCAAGCGGCAAAACCGGACAATCGGCATTTCCGAGATTAGCCCCTAACCGGACATGCTGGGGACATGCCAAAATCGACGACCCTGAGCGGACAATTGGTCGCACACCGGCAACCTCCTGCCGCTCACCCCTCCGGCACCCCGGCGATGCGCATGGCCTCATACACACGCTCGCGCCCGGCGAGGTAAGCCGGGTGGTCGCTCGCCACGCGGGCTCGGTAGCGGCGGATGGTGAAGGTAGGATTGAGCACAAGGGCCGCCTGCGCGGCGGCCCGCGCCTCGTCTGGTGAGCCGAGCAGCGACAGTGCGGCGGCGAGATAGCAATGCGGGCCGGGATGATTTCGGTTGGCCTCGATGCTCCGGCGCAGCCAGGCAACCGCTTCCACGTCAGCGCCGAGAAACAGTTTGGCGAGACCGACAAACATGAACCATCGGTAGGCGTTGGTGTCGCGAGGAGAGAGGCGAAGCGCCTCGCGGATATGGGTCTCGGTCTCCTCGCTGCGACCGAGAAAAAACTTGGCGAGACCGATGAAGGCATGAGCGTCGGCCAAATTGTGATCCAGTGCTAACGCCCGTTCGCATTCAGCGATGCCTAGGACCGGGTTGGTAAATGATTGGACGAGGCCCAAGACGCTATGGGCCCGAGCATGGTTTGGCGCAAGCGACAGAGCCCTGGTTGAGGCTGCCTCGGCCGCCGCTAAGTGCGCTTTCCAGTCGTCGGTGATAAGGTTGGCCCCAATCGCCGCTTCAACCCGCGCCGAGCCGACCAGCGCCTCGATATTGTCGGGATCGAGTGCCAGGGCGCGGTCGAAAAAGGCCTGCGCTTGCGTCATGTATTCCGCGGTCGTCCCATTGTTCGCGCAAGCCCAGCCCTGGAAATACAGGTCCATCGCATCGGGATGGGTTGAAAGTCCCGCTCGCCGCGCCTCAACCTCAATGAGCTCAGCATTTAGCGTGTTTGCCAGCCGCGATACGATTTCGTCCTGCATGTCGAACAGGTCGGCGACAGGTTTCTCAAAGCGTTCGGCCCAAAGGTGATTGCCCGTTTCGGCATCGACTAATTGTGCGCTCACACGAAGGCGGTTGCCGCCACGCTGCACCGAGCCTTCCAGCACGTAACGGACGTTTAACTCGCGGCCGATCTTTTTGAGATCAGCTGCTTTTCCTCTGTATGTAAAGGCCGTGTGACGGCCGATCACGAACGAGCCGCTGATGCGCGAAAGGTCCGTGGTCAGGCTCTCGGTCACGCCATCGACGAAGTAGTCCTGCTCGGGATCAGCGCTCATATTCGCGAACGGCAACACCACCATGGACAAGCGTGGCGGTGAAGGTGGGCTGGGTGTCGTGCTGCCGCTCTTTGTCGCCGGGCCAAGTCCATCCCAGGCCACGGCATAGGCCCGGACCGGGCGGGCGATGTTTTTAAGGTCCTGCTCGCCCAGATCGGCGAACTCAACTCCGACCTTGCCTCGGACTTGATCGTAGGCAGAAGACGAGATGCAGATGCCGCCGGGTTCGGCGATGCTCTCAAGCCGCGCTGCGATGTTAACGCCGTCCCCAAAGATGTCATGCTGCTCGATGATGACGTCACCGATATTGACGCCCACGCGGAAAGCAATGCGCCTGTCTTCCGAGTCGCTTGTTGTAAGTTCGCGGACGCTGTTTTGGAACTGCACAGCAGCCCGAACCGCCTCGACCGCACTCGGAAACTCCGCCAAGAACCCGTCGCCGGTGTTCTTCACGATGCGACCGCCATGTTCGGCGATTGCTGGCTCGACACCCTCCGCCAGAAGTGTTCTCAGTTTAGCGTGCGTGGCCTCTTCGTCAGTGTGCATCAGTCGCGAATAGCCGGCAGCGTCGCCGGCCAATATCGCCGACAATCTACGCTCGATCCGGACTGGCCGCTCTTGTACCATTGCCCGCCATCCAACCCACAGAATACTACGAGGGATCGGACGGGGATGCCAGTCACGCTTTGATACCCGCCGTGGCTCAAGTCGGTTGCGGCACCTTTGAGACATGCCGACGAACACCAAGAATGTCTGTTGATCGGGGTAGACCGGAAGAGGCCGCCCGACGGCCAAAGTGAGGCGATTGACCCATCTGCGACATCAGCTCCCCCAAATTGTTGGATCGGAATTTATGGAATACCCCCTCAGTGCTCAGTCGATCTTCAGTGCCAGCGCTTTGACGATCGGCGCCCAGAGAGCAACATCCGCTGCGAGGGTCCGCCGGAATTTTTCTGGGTTTGAGTCGAGAGTGGGTTCGATACCCGCATCGATCAACATCTGCTTGTATGCCGGTTCAGCGACCGCCGTGCGCGTTGCTTGCGCGATCTGTTCGATGATTCCAATTGAAGTTCCGGCCGGTGCGAGCAGCCCGATGGAGCCTGTCACGGTCATGCGGGGGAAGCCCAGTTCGGCCGCCGTCGGAAGCTCAGGCGCAGCGATGAGACGCGCGGGACTCGTCACGGCAAGAACCCGCAGCTTGCCGGACCGATGGAGTTCGAGCACCTGCCCGGTTACGCCGGGCGTACCCATTGGAATTTGTCCGCCGATTAGGTCTGTGATCACTGGGCCAGTGCCCCGATATGGCACCTGCACGATCTCAGGTGTTCCCGCGAGCGATTTGAACAACTCGCCGGTCAGATGCTGGATCGAACCGACACCGGCGTGCCCATAGGACAGCTTGCCGGGATTGGTTTTCGCATAGTCGATTAACTCCTTTAAGGACTGAGCCGGCACCGCAGGATGCACGGCGATGCAGAGGAAATTGGCGGCCACGCTCGCAATCGGATTCAAGTCTTTGACTGGATCATAGAGCGGTCGGCTCTTGAGCAGGGCCTCGTTGACGTGAGGTAGCGTTCCACCGAGCAGGATCGTGTAGCCGTCAGGCTGGGCGCGCGCCACGGCGGCGGCACCTAGCGAACCGCTGGCGCCTCCGATGTTTTCAACCACCACCGTGCCGAGCAGGTGCTTCATCTTGTCCGCCCACGGGCGTCCGACGGCGTCGTATGCACCACCCGGTGGAAAAGGAATAACGAGCCGGATCGGTCGCGACGGATAAGCTTGCGCCCTCGCGATGCGCGAGATGGTCGGAAGCACGGCGGCACTCGCTGCCAAATGCAAGAATTGACGGCGGGGTACTTTCATGACGCTGCCCCCTTTGCTAGACGCAATGCTATGTCAGTTCCTGAGCCTATAAAAGGAGGTAGATTTCCGTTTGTGTGGCACTTCTCGGACCTCACGCGATGTCCGACTGGAGTCCGGAATACCCACCGAAGCGGACGTTGGCCGCCACCTCGGCACCTGCGCGGAGCCTTAGGGAGCTATTCGAGCGCGCCAACTGCAACCGATAGGCCCGTAGGGCGTATCGAGCCCAACGGGTCCGCGCAAGGCGCGGCCCGATGACAGGCTCCGACGCAATCCGCCAGCTTCATGCCATGGTCGAATTCCCGCGGAAGGCGGCGTAACTCTTCACTTGGCCGAGACGCCAAAGCCCGCAGGCGCCGGTTGGAAGTTTTCCGGTTTTACGCCGCGCGCACGTCGGTGAATGTCAGCGGGCGCAGCTTTTCGCCGTCAAAATAAACGAAGCGCAGGCGCCGCCGATGCGAAACCAGGCTGGCCGGCAGCGGATCGTAGCGGAACGAGCCGCCGCCGAGGTGCGGCGTCAGGCTGCCGACATCGGCAAGCGCATCGATTTCGACGCGCAGCAGATTGAGTTTGGCGCCGTCGGCGGCGATCATCTCGAACGGGATGCGGCCAAGGCGCAGAAAGCTCACCGGGTCGGGCGCGTCGATGAAGCCGTCGATGAACGCCGCCTCGACCTTGTCGAGATCGGGCTCCCGCGGTGCCGGGGGCTGCTCCCCCGGGCTGTGCGGCGTCTGCCATTGTGCCACCGGACGATGTGGCGCGCCATTGTGTCCGGGGCCGCCGTGGTCGTGATCATGGTGGGTCTGGCCGTGCTCGCGTCGCCGGTCCATGGCGGGCCTCAATACGTAATGGGCTTGTTGATGATCGAGCGGTGGCTGCCGAGCTTGCCGTGGGCCGCCAGCGAGCCGAGCGCCTCGACCACCACGCGAACCCCCATCAGCGCGGTGATGTCAGAGGTATCGTAGGGCGGCGAGACCTCGACGACCTCGAACCCGCAGATCCCTTGCGCGCAGACCAGGCCCAGCAGCTTCAGGGCCTCGCGCGGCAGGAAACCGCCCGGCTCCGGCCAGCCGGTGCCGGGAACGAAGCCGCAATCGATCGAATCGACATCGAAGGAAATATAGACGGCGTCGGCATCCTTCCAGGCAAGGTCGAGCGCGATCTCCGCCGACTTCTCGATCCCGAATTTTTCGATGTCGGCGATGGTCAGCACGTTGGTGTTGCGCTCGCGCGCGACCTGAACGCCCTCGCGCGGCACCTGCCAGCCGCCGATGCCGAGTTGCACCAGGTTGACCGCCGGCACGTTGGGCAGGTTGGTTGCCCAGAACCATGGCGTCGTATGCATGCGCTCGTCGAGATCCTTTTCCTGGATGTCGATGTGGCGGTCGAAATGGATGATGCCGATCTTCTTGTCGGTGCATTGCGCGATGCCGCGCACGCAGGGAAAACCGATCGAATGA
>DASQOU010000149.1:0-7503 GCA_035644295.1 Bradyrhizobium sp. | reverse complement strand
CAGGATGACCGTGACAAACACCAGCGCCGGATAGCAGACGCCAGCGATCCAGCCACCGGACATGAAGGCGTTCAGGTAGGAATTGTGGGTGTCCTCCGGAAAGAAGTTGTGGAACTGCAGGGGGCCGATGCCGAACGGCAGGTCGAGCGCCATGTCGGCGCCGAGAATATGCCGCCCGAAACGTCCGAACCGGCCCTCGTCATAGCTTTGATCGAAGCTCGCGCGCTGCTTGAACATTTCGTTGATCTGATCGAATGACAACAGCACCGCCACCAGAGTCGCCGCGATGACGACGGCGACAACCGACATCACGACGATACGCGAGCGCTGCGCGCGCGTCCGGCTGGTCAGGATCATCAGCGCCAGCATGAACGCCGAGGTGATGGCAAGTCCACCCCATGCCGCGCGCGAAAACGCGAGCAGAATGGCGAGCGCCAGGATGCCCAGCGCGATCGCGCTGCGGAACGATTTTCGGAAATTGTCGGAGACGACGCTTTGCAGAAGGAGCAGCGTGGGGAGGATCAGGAATGCCCCCAGCACGTTCGGATCCTTGAAGGTGCCGCGACCGCGCTCATAGAGCGTAAGCAGGTCGTGCCCGCCGGGAACGAGGTTGAAGTAGCCGGCAATGGCCGATGTCGCCGCGATCAACGCGCCTGCGATCAAGCCGCGGCGAAGCATGTCCAGCCGTGCTGCGGTGTCTTCGGAAATGACCATGGCGAAGAAAATGACTGTGGCTGCCATGTACCACGACGTCGCGATCCAGTTGGCGACCTCCGGCTTGTCCATGATGGGAACGGCACTGAGGGAATAGCCGATGTTGATCAGGAAAAGCAAAAGCAGCAGCGGTATGAAGACGAGCCGCAGTCGCAAGCCGGTAGCGAAGAAAATGACGGCAGCGGTGAGCGTCATCAGCTCGTAGGGGCTGGGCTCGATGAGAACGATCGCGCTGCTGGCTGCGACCAGCCACACCAGCGCGCGCTGCAGCGCCAGCATACGCGGCGCAGGCGTCACCGATAAACGAAAACCATCGGCTGTTGCAGCATACGCCATGGATATACTCAATCACGCAACGGGTACAAAAATCGGAATGCGCGGGAAGCGAATTCCGTCCTCCTCAATAAGCGCCCTCGCTCTTGGTCATCAGCGCGAGCGGCGTCTTGAGGAGAATGTAGAGATCGAAAAGCACCGACCAGTTCTCGATGTAATACAGGTCGAATTCGACGCGCTTCTGGATCTTCTCTTCGTTATCTATCTCGCCACGCCAGCCGTTGATTTGTGCCCAGCCGGTGATGCCGGGCTTGACGCGGTGACGCGCGAAATATCCGTCCACGGCTTCGTCGAACAGCCGGCTCTGCAATTTGCCCTGCACCGCGTGCGGGCGCGGACCGACCAGCGAGAGATTGCTCTTGAACACGACGTTGAAAAGCTGCGGCAATTCGTCGAGGCTGGTCCTGCGGATGAAGCGCCCGACGCGGGTGACGCGGCTGTCGTTCTTGGTCACGACCTTCGAGGCCAGCGGGTCGGCTTGATCGTGGTACAACGAGCGAAACTTGAAGACGTCGATGCGCTCGTTGTTGAATCCGAAACGCTTCTGGCGGAACAGCACCGGGCCCGGACTGTCGAGCTTGACCGCAACCGCGACCAGCGCCATCAGCGGCGAGGCCAGAAGCAGGATGATGCCGCCGATCAAATGGTCGAACAACCACTTCATCACCAGGTCCCAGTCGGTGATCGGCGCCTCGAACACGTCGAGGGTCGGAACCTTGCCGAGATAGGAATAGGAGCGGGGACGGAAGCGTAACTTGTTGGTGTGGGCGGAAAGCCTGATGTCCACCGGCAGCACCCACAATTTTTTCAGCATTTCGAGGATTCGCGACTCCGCCGAAATTGGAAGAGCAAACAACACGAGGTCCACGCGGGTGCGCCGGGCGAACTCGACGATGTCGTCGACCTTGCCGAGCTTCGGGCTTCCCGCGCAGGTATCAAGCGCGCGATTGTCGTTGCGGTCGTCGAATACGCCGAGGATATCGATATCGGAATCCTCCTGCATCTTGAGCGCTTCGATCAGCTTCTCACCAGTCTGGTCCGAGCCAACGACGATGGTGCGCCGGTCAAGCCGGCCCTGGCGCGCCCAGCCGCGCACCAACGCGCGCAGCAACAGGCGTTCGATGACGAGCGCTGCGAGGCCGAAAATGAAAAATGCCGAAAGCCAAAGCCGCGATATCTCGCCGCCGAGCTTGGCGAAGAAGGATGCGCCAATGAACAACAGGAACACGAAGGCCCAGGACGAGATCATTCCCGTCATCTGGCGCAGCTGATCGCGGAATGTCTGCACATCGTAGATGTCGGACGCCTGAAAGCAGATCACGGCGGTTACGGTTATCCCGAAGATGGCCGCGACATATTCCCAGCGAAAGTCGCCGAGAGGGACCACGTAACCGAGATAGAGCACAACACCGATGAAACTCAGCAGCACAAAATCGGTGACGCGAACTACACCCGTGATCACGATCGGCGAGTAAGCCCGGCGTACCTTCTGGTTGGTAACGGCAAGCGCGGCCAGCGACAGCCGGCGCCGCCGTTCGATCGGGGGACGACCCGCCGTTGCCGTAGCCGCGTCGTCTGACTTGGAGCGTGCGTTAATCGGTTCCACTGTGTCCCAGGTCCGTTCTTGCGCGGGCATTTAAGCATGCGCGCGCCGAGGCGGAATTCCTCGCCTCACCGCTTAGAGGACAAATCGGAAGAAACAGTTATCGTTGGTAAAGAAGGGTTAACGTTCTGCAAATGCGTCGTGGTAACCGGCCAAGACCCCTTCGACCATCGCCTTCTGCGAAAAGTGCGTGAAGATTCGTTCGCGCAGGGATTTGGCGCGCGCCAGCGCCGCGGCGGGATCATCCAGTGCAGTCTCGATCGCCTCCGCCATGGCCCCGACCATGTTGGGCGGAAATAATGCATCAGTATGCGTCCCAAATATCTCGGGAATGCCGCCGACTTTCGCAGCGATCATCGGCATTCCGGCTGCAGCCGCTTCGATCACGACGTAGGGCATCGAATCGCCGCGGGATGGAACGACCAGCAGTTTACCCTTGGAAAAGCCGTGGCGCGCCTTGACGTGGCCGATGAAGCGCACCGATCCGGCAAGGCCATGTTTCTGGATTTGATCCCTGAGCGAACCGGTCTCTTCGCCGTCCCCGGCTAGCGTCAAGGTTACCGGCCTGCCACCGGCGCGCAGCAGCGCCACCGCGTCGATCAGGAGGTCCGCGCCCTTGATGTGCCTGAACTCGCCGACATAGACGATGTCAGTGGTGTCAGCGGCCAAAACGACGGGATCGAACTCATCGGCGGTCACGCCATTGAACACGCAGCGCACCAACCCTTTGGTCGGCCGCCCGATGGTGCGCTGATAGGTGTCGCGCGCGAAGGCGCTTTCGAACAGGAATAGATCGGTGCTGTCCATCAGGACGCGTTCGAGGCGGCTGTAGAATACTCCCTTGAACGTATCCAGCGGGTAGTGAAGCGAGCCGCCATGCGGCGTGTAGATGCGAAGGGAGTGTCTTGAGCGGGCTTTCATTCGGATGAAGGCGCCGGCTTTCGCGCCGTGGCCGTGCACGACGTCAGGCTTCAGCCGCCAGATCAGGCGCATGAAACGCGCCCATACCAGAATATCGGTGGGATGGGGTTGGCGGTGAATGGCCAGACGTCGAAGGCCCAGCTTGAGGCGGGGCGCAATCTCGGCCAGGGCAGCCTCGGCCCGTTGGCCGCCGGTGAGGCTGTCGGCGATGATGCCGACATCGTGGCCGCGCTCGGCCTGTCCATTGGCGAGATCCAGGATGTGGCGGAAGATTCCCCCGACCGGCGCCCGCACCGCATGCAGAATTCGAAGCGGCTGATCTGATCTCGCAGGCATGCTCTAGAACCAGCGTTCGCCGACGAGGATGGTATCGCCGGGGCTGAGCGGGGTGCCGAGCGGCACCACGGTGCGGCTTGGGCCGGCGTTGTCGGTGTGGGTCAGCGTCACGCGGTCGCGCTGGGCGCGCGGCGAGAAGCCACCGGCGATCGCCACCGCGCTTTCGACGCTCATATTCGGCACGTAAGGGTATTGGCCGGGAGCGGCGACTTCGCCGAGGATGAAGAACGGCCGGTAGGTTTCGATCTCCACCGCAACCGAGGGCTCGCGGATATAGCCGTTGCGCAATTTGCCTGATATCTCCGCGGCCAGTCCCGCCGGCGTCCGTCCGCGCGCCGGCACCGCGCCGATCAAGGGCATGGTGATGGAGCCGCCGGCATCGATCGCGTAGGTGTTGGTGAGGCCTTCCTGGCCGTAGACCACGACCCGCAGCTTGTCGCCGGCATCCAACCTGTAGGCCCGATCATGGACCACCGGCATCGGCGCCGCATAGACGGCCGGTGCCGGCGCGTAAGCAGCCCGCGGCGAAGCGGCAAAGCTCGAACGAAGCGCGCTGATGGCGCCACCGGAATCCGCCACCGCCGATCGCGACGGGACCGCGGGATCTGAACGGTAAGGCTGGCCGTAGGCCATGGCGTCGAGGTCGCTCTGCGGCGGCGCGGTCGCGACGGGGGCGGTCGTGTGCATGCAGCCCGACAGGGCAAGCCCGGCGAGTAGACAGACTATCAGGGCATGCACGCCTCTCATCGGACAACCCACGGGCAGCTATCGATTCCGATTAAGGGCATTGATGGTTAACAAAGCATGACCGCGAGCGTGGAGCTCGCAGAGACCATGGGCAGGTCTGCCAATTAACCCAGCGGCAACCTTAATGGAGTGTAATCGCCCCAGGTCGCGTGGAGTCGTGGCGTTCGCGGGAGTGTGCGATGGGTTTGGCGTTCTGGCGTGCAGGCAAGGAGAGGGCAGCGGTCGAGAAGGCCGTCTCCGTGCCTGCGCCAGTCACCTATGAAACGGCCGCGGCTTCTGAATCCGGGGACCTGGACTTGCGGGCGATCGGCCAAGCCCTTGCGCGCAAGCGAGGGTGGATCATTGTTCCGACGGTGCTTGCCGCCGTGCTTTCGGTGGCCGCCGTCAACATGGTCACCCCACGATACAAATCCGAAGCGCGCATCCTGATCGATGGACGGGAAAACGTCTTCCTGCGGCCTAATGGCGAGCGCAACGAGGAGCGCAACGCGCTCGATCCCGAGGCGGTGACAAGTCAGGTTCAGCTCCTGCTGTCACGCGATCTCGCCCGCGAAATCATCAAGAAGAACAAGCTCGCAGAGCGGCCGGAATTCGATCCGGTTCTGCAGGGGCTGTCGCCCTTGAGGTCGGTGCTCGCCTTGGTCGGGATTGGCCGCGATCCGTTTTCGCTGACCCCGGAAGAGCGGGTGCTGGACGCATATTATGACCGCTTCACCGCTTATGCGGTCGACAAGTCGCGCGTCATCGTCATCGAATTCCAATCGCGCGACCCGGAACTGGCGGCACGCGTAGCCAATTCGATCGCCGATGGCTATCTGGTGTTGCAACAGGGTGCGCGGCAGGACCAGGCCAAATCGGCCAGCCAATGGTTGTCGGGTGAAATCGAAAGTCTTCGCAAGAAGGTTGCAGATGCAGAATCCCGTGCCGAGGATTTTCGTTCGAAATCCAGCTTGTTTGTTGGTACCAACAACACCACGCTGTCGAACCAACAGATGGGCGAGCTCAATACCCAACTGAATAATGCGCGGGCGCTGAAATCCGACGCGGAATCGAAAGCGCGGCTGATCCGCGAAATGCTCCAGAGCGGCAAGTCGATCGAAGCTTCGGAGGTGCTCAATTCCGAATTGATCCGCCGTCTGTCCGAACAGCGCGTTACGTTGCGCGGGCAGTTGGCCGAGCAGTCCTCGACACTGCTCGATGGTCACCCGCGTATCAAGGAACTGAAGGCGCAGCTTGCCGATCTCGACCGGCAGCTTCGCGAAGAAGCCAGCAAGATCTCGCGGTCGCTGGACAATGATGCGCGCATCGCCAGCGGCAGGGTCGAGGGCCTCAGCGCGAGCCTTGAGCAGCTGAAAACGCAGGCGAGTTCGGCCAACGGCCAGGACGTCCAGCTTCGGGCGCTCGAGCGTGAGGCCAAGGCACAGCGCGATCTGCTGGAATCCTATCTCGCGAAATATCGCGAGGCCAACACCCGCGAGAACATCGACGCAGCGCCGGCGGATGGCCGGATCATTTCCCGCGCCAGCGTTTCCAATACCCCGGCCTATCCGAAGAAACTGCCGATCGTGCTGATAGCAACCTTGGCAACCCTGATGCTCAGCGTCGGGGCGATCGTAACTGGTGAGTTGTTGCGCATGACGGCCCCGCGTGCGACAGCGGCCTTTGCCACAGCACCGCCGGCCGTCCGTGTGCCGGCGGCTGCCGCATCCATTGCCGGCGAGCCCGAGCCCGAGCTGCAGTTCGAGCAAGAGCAAGAGCCAGAGGCTGAGTCTGCGGCCGAGCCAGAGCCCGAGCGCCAGCCTGAGCCCGCAACCGTCGCAAACGCGTCGGCTCCGGACATGATGCCTGTGTTTTCCGAAATCGAGCGCCTCGCCGACGATTTGCTTGATGCGGGCGCCGCGGCGCGCAAGATCACCGTACTCGGCACAGCTTCAAACGAGAGCATCGCATTGACGGCCCTGACGATCGCGCGCCTGATCGCGCGCAACGCAAAGGTCGTGGTCGTCGATTTAGTGGCGGCGTCGCCAACGATCTCGGCGGTATCGGTCGATCCGGGCGCGCCGGGGCTGGCGGAATTGATGTTGGGTGAAGCCTCGTTTGCGCAAATCATCACCAAGGATCGGCTTTCGCGGGTTCACCTCGTAAATCCGGGCCGGCCGGGCTCGGACCCGGCCTTGCTGCAATTGCCGCGGCTCGGTCTTGCGATCGACGCGTTGCTGCGGGTCTATGACCATGTGGTGCTTGATGCCGGTACCGCCTTCGATCTGCCCGCGGAGCTGTTGGCCGCGCAGGCACGCGCCGTGGTGGTGCCGGATGCCGCGATGGTCGCCGATGCCCGCATCTCGATGTGTGATCAGCTCAGGGCCGTCGGTTTCAGCGAGGTGACAATGCTGAGTGGGCCGGTCCAACCCTTGGATGCAGTTGACCCCGGCCCGACGGTAGTGGCGGCCTGATCGGTTGGCGCTCCCAGGATCAGTCCGAGCGCATGCTCTTGCTCATTAGAGCAAGATCGGTTCTGATTGAATCAGAACCGACGCTCTTATTTCTTGTTTTGACGCGTTTTTCTTCACGCGAACCGGTATCCACTTCGCTCGAAAACGCTCTAGCAGTCTGCTGAAAAAGCCCTCGTCAGGGGCAGCGGTTGATGATTCAATGTATATCATGAATCGTCGGGGGCTCGCATGCGGGGCGGTTTTGCGGATCAGGGTGGGTTGTTTTCGTACATCTCGCCGGAGGCGCGAGTGCCTGCGGACCATCCGCTGAGGAAGATCCGCAAGCTTGTCCGCGATGTGCTGAGCGAGATGAACCGTGACTTGGGGAAGCTTTACGCGAGCGAAGGACGTCCCTCG
>DASQOU010000148.1:0-8861 GCA_035644295.1 Bradyrhizobium sp. | reverse complement strand
CAGCCGCACCAGGCGGTCGAAAACGATTTCGAGCATCGGCAGACGCTCGTAGGAGACCATCGCCGAATCGATGATCGCGCGAATGCCGGAATTGTCGTCGAGGTTGACTTCGCCGACATTGAAGCCGAGCAGGTTGTCGATTTCTTCCTGCGACAGAACCCGCTCGCCGCCGTTCTTGCCGCCGCCGAAGTCGCGACTGCCGTCTTCGACCATGGCGGCCCACTGCAGCGCCATCGTGCCGGAGAGTTCATTGGCCGCAGCCGCTTCGGCCGCCTCCGTCGGATCCTCGGAATCCAGCGAGGCTTCCCATTGGGCCGCAATTGCGTCCTGGTCGACTGGATCGTTGCCCGCCATGATCCTAAATCCGCCCCATCACTGAACGACGACTTCCTTGAACAACACAGCATTGACCTGATTTGGCGATACCGCCGCGTTGACGCGCCGGGTCAGTTCCTCCTTCAGGCGAAACAAGCCGGCCGAGCCGCTGAGATCGCTCGATCGCAACTCACGCAGATAGGTTTGAAAGATGTCGGTAACGCGCGGCAGCGTCGGCTTGATCGCCTCGACCTGCTTCTCTTCCTTGACCTCTAGAATGAGCTTGACCTTGAGGTACTGCACGCGCTCGCCGGGCACGCCGACCAGATTGACCAGCATGTCGGGTACATCGATGTAGGAGGGAGGCTTCGGTGGCGGCGCCTCCGCGTGCATCTCCTCGCCGTGATGGCGGAAGAAAAAGAACCAGGTCGCCCCGCTGCCAGCGATGGCAAGCACGGCGACCGCCGCGATGATCAGCTTGAGCTTGCCCCTGGGCGCGACGGCTTCCGCAACTTCCGCGCCTCCTTCCGCCTGTTCGTTGTCTGCCATCGCCCGCCCGGTCGGTTTTGGAAATGAACTCGATGCCGGCAGGCGGCCCGATGACGCGATACAAATGCCGCCAGCTCTGCGCTCTCGATCCGGACGCTAAGGTAACAATGGTTAATGGAACCTTTCTTTCGCGCTTGAACTAGGAAAAAGTTGCCGGGCAAACATGGTCAACAAGACCTTATTGCCGCCCATGGCGCGTCCCTTCCAAACATCCAAGCTATTGTAAAATATATAATTTCTAAACTGGCACGGCTTTCGCTGAGATGCTTTGCGAACCGCGGGCTTGGGAGAGCCTTTCCGGTTTGCAGGTTCCGCAAGTCAGCCTGGGAGGGCTGAGGCCGCGGATCATTCGGGGGAGAACGGGCGATGGAGAATACGCTTCTCATCGGACTTTCGCGGCAAACGGCGCTGGAACGGCAGATGGATGTCGTGGCCAACAATATCGCGAACGTTAACACGGCTGGCTACAAGATTGACCGCACGCTGTTTGAAGAATTTCTGAACTCGGGCGCGCACGAAGACAACTTCGTGGGAACCGACCGCCGTCTCAGCTACGTCCAGGACCGCGGCACCTTTCGCGATTTCTCGCAAGGTCCCGTCGAGCCGACCAAAAATCCCCTGGACATTGCCATCGACGGCTCCGCCTTTCTGGTGGTGCAGACGCCGGCCGGCGAGCGCTACACCCGCGACGGCGGCCTGCAACTCAACAACCAGGGTCAACTCGTGACGGTCGCGGGCAACCCGGTTCTCGGCGCCGCCGGGCCGATCGTCTTTCAGCCGACGGATCACGACATCAACATCACACCCGACGGCACCATCACCGTGGTGGAAGGCAACGGCAGGACGGATTCGATCCGGGGCAAGCTTCGGCTGGTCAATTTCGCCGACGCGCAGAGGCTGCTGAAGGAAGGCTTGAACCTCTATTCCGCCGGCCAAGGCGCGGCGCAGGCCGACACCAAGTCCGCGGTGCGCCAGGGTTTCATCGAGAAATCCAACGTCAATGCGGTGGCCGAGATGAGCCGCATGATGGAGGTCACACGCGCCTACTCGGCAATCTCGACGTTGCTGCAGCAACAGAACGACCTGCACAAGACCGCAATCCAGCAACTCGCCGACGTCCCGGCTTAACGGCCATTCAGGAGAAGATCCATGCAAGCTCTTCATACCGCGGCGACGGGAATGGCGGCCCAGGAACTCAACGTTCAGGTCATCTCCAACAACATCGCGAACCTGCGCACCACCGGCTTCAAGAAGCAGACCGCAGCCTTCCAGGATTTGATCTATGAGCATGTCCGCCGCGTCGGCGCGCAGGCGTCCGACCAGGGCACCATCCTGCCGGTGGGGATCGACATCGGCGGCGGCGTCAAAACCGTTGGAACACCGCGAACGATGACCCAGGGAACGCTTTCGACGACCGGCAACGATCTCGATCTCGCGATCACCGGCGAAGGCTTCTTCAAGATCCAGATGCCTGACGGCACCTTCCAGTACACCCGCGACGGCACGTTCCAGATGGATAACACCGGCCGCCTCGTGACCACGCAGGGCAATCCGGTGCAGCCGACGATTACGGTGCCGCAAAATGCTTCGGGCCTGACGGTCAACACCCAGGGCCAGGTCTCCGTGACGCTGCCGGGAACGACGGCCTCCACCGTCATCGGCCAGATCGGCCTGACGCGATTCATCAACAAAGGCGGCCTGCAACCGGTCGGAAACAACCTCTTCACCGATACGCCATCATCTGGCCCGCCTCAGGACGGCCTCGCTTCCGCCGATGGCCTCGGAAGTATCACGCAAGGCAGCCTCGAACAGGCCAATGTCGACGTCGTCTCGGAAATGTCCGACCTGATTGCCGCGCAGCGTGCTTACGAAATGAACGCCAAGGTGATCACCGCCGCCGACCAGATGCTGCAAGCCACCACCGCGCTGTTCCGCTGAGGGAGCTGATGATGACTGCCCGTTCGCTTCTCTTCGCCGCCGCGTTCCTGGCCGCAGCTCCGGTGACCGCACTCGCGCAAGCCAGCGAGGACGCCATCGCCGTTCCCATGCTCCGTGCCAACGTCACCGTGGAAAGCGACGTGGTGAGGATCGGCGACATGATCGACAACGCCGGCACGTCGGGGCTGATCGCGATCTATCGCGCGCCCGATCTCGGCACCACCGGCTCGCTGCCGACCGCGCAGGTGATCGCCGCGCTGCAAGCGCATCAGGTGATCGGCGTCGACACCAGGGACATCAAGACGGTCTCGGTCACCCGGCTCGCCCGCACGATCGAGGGCAAAGAGATCGAGTCTCAAGTCGCCCATGCGCTGGAACACCGCAACGGCCTCGGCGATGCCGCCAACCTCAGCCTGACATTCGACCGCGACGTGCAGGACGTCAGGCTCGAGGCCTCGAACACCGGCGTCCTGCAGCCGGTCTCGGTCCGCTACGAGCCACGCAACGGGCGCTTCGATGTCAGCTTCGAAATCACCAACGATACCGGTAGCTCGCGGGCAAAACTGCGGTTTACCGGCGCCGCGATCGAAACCGTGGAAACGGCCGTGCTGACGCGCAACGTCGAGCGCAACGAAGTCCTGAAATCCGCTGACGTGGCCACCGAGCGGCGCCCGAAAGCCGAAGTGGGCGGCGACCCCGCAGCCCGCAGCCGCGCCATCGGCATGCAGATGCGAAAGCAGCTTCGCGCCGGCCAGGCCCTGAAGGTTGCCGATCTCGCCAAGCCCGACCTGGTGCAGCGCGACGATAACGTCACGCTGATCTACGAATCGGCCGGTCTCTATCTCACCATGCGCGGCAAGGCGCTGGAGGCCGGCACCGAGGGCGACACGGTCAACGTTCTCAATCTGCAATCGAAACGCACGGTGTCAGGCCTCGTCATCGGCCGCGGGCAGGTCGCGATCTCGATCGCAACGCCGCGGCTTCCCACCGCCGCAGCAGACGCAACCTCCACGATCGGAGCAACCGAAACGGCTGCGCCGCTTTCGGTCGCCGCCAGCAATAATGCGCAGATATCTCCAAAAGCCGAGTAATGTAAATGTTCACCTCCAGTATCAATCGTTTCGCGCTCGCCGGCACCCTGCTGACCATCGTCAGCATCGCAGGCGGCTGTTCGTCGATCGATCGACTTACCCAGATCGGGGAGCAGCCGAAACTGTCGGAGATCGAGAACCCCACGACAAAGCCCGGCTACAAGCCGGTGCAGATGCCGATGCCGAAACCGGAAGCGGTTTCCTACAACGCCAATTCGCTGTGGCGAAACGGCTCGCGGTCGTTCTTCAAAGATCAGCGCGCGCATCAGATCGGCGATCTATTGACCGTCACGGTCAACATCACCGATCAGGCCAACTTCGCCAACGAATCCCAGCGCAGCCGGAAGAGTACCGAGGATTCCGGGATTACCGCCTTCCTCGGCAGCAACCTTTTGACCGGAACAAACGTCCTTCCCGGCCGCTTGCTGACCGCGGATTCCAACAACTCGTACGACGGCAAGGGCTCGGTCGTGCGCCAGGAAACGTTGCAGACCAATATCGCCGCTGTCGTTACGCAACTGTTGCCGAACGGCAATCTCGTGGTCGAAGGCAAGCAGGAGGTCCGCGTCAATTACGAAAAGCGCGAGCTGATCGTCGCCGGTATCGTGCGGCCGGAGGACATCCAGAGCGACAACACCATCGATTCAAGCAAGATCGCGCAGGCCCGCATCGCCTATGGCGGCCACGGCCAGATCACCGACGTGCAACAGCCGCGGTACGGCAGCCAGGTAATGGACGTGCTGCTGCCGTTCTAGGCATCAAGACGAGCTCCCACATCGCATCGCGAACCTAGGCGCGGTGAGATGTTCTACGCGGCCTCCGTCAGCTCCCCTGGCGGAGGCCGCGATCGTTTTTGGAAATTGAGTTTGGCTCGTCCGCCCCGCGCCGGCGCATTGTTTGTCGCCCTGAAGCCACGTTGACAGCCATCCGCGTTCGTCCGATGTTATCTGGCATTACAATACGTTATTTCACATGCAGAAAAAACGCTGGAACGCCAAGTTCCACGGCCAACGGGAGCGAATAGCATGATCCTTCGTCGCCATCGGCGCGCCAGCCTCACCGCGCTCGTGATTGCCTCATTCGTGATCGCATATTGTGCTCCGCTCAGCGCACAGCAGAAGGCGCCGTTGTCCGTCGGCGCGGATGCGATAGGCGGCCAGGTCACCGGCGCTAATGGACCGGAAGCCGGCGTCTGGGTGATCGCGGAAACCACCGATCTTCTGACCAAATTCGCCAAAATGGTCGTGACCAACGATTCCGGCCAGTTCGTCATTCCGCAACTTCCCGCGGCAAAGTACAAAATCTGGGTACGCGGCTACGGGCTCGTCGACTCCGACAAGCAAGATGCCGCTCCGGGAAAGACCATCAATCTGACTGCAAAGCCTGCGCCGAACGCGGCCGCGGCGGCCGAATATTATCCGGGTATGTACTGGTACTCGATGCTCGATATCCCCGCTGAAAACGAGTTTCCCGGCGCGGACAAAAGTCCGCACGGAATGCCCGCCGGCATGAGGACGCAATCCGACTGGATCGATACCATCAAGAATTCCTGCCAGTCATGCCACGCGCTGGGCAGCAAGAACGTTCGCTCCCCGCACGTTGGTGAGCTCGGCGAATTCGCAAATTCGGCCGACATGTGGGCGCGACGTCTGCAATCCGGGCAGGCCATGACGGGAATGGCACTTGGCATCACGCGCCTCGGACCGGAGCGCGGCTACAAGATGTTCGCGGACTGGACCGATCGCATCGCAAAAGGCGAACTTCCTTTCGACAAGCCGCAACGTCCGAAGGGCATCGAGCGCAACGTCGTGATCAGTGCCTGGGACTGGGGCACGCCGAAATTGTATCTGCACGACGCGGTCTCGACCGACAAGCGAAATCCCACGATCAATGCCAACGGCTTGATCTACGGTTCGCCGGAAGAGAGCTCGGATTTCGTCCCGGTGTTGGATCCCGTCAAAAATACCGCGACGCTCATCAAACATCCCTACCGGGATCCGAAGACGCCAAGCTCCAAGGACGACCCAATGGGGCCGTCGGTGTTCTGGGGCGAGGAGCCGATCTGGGACGGCCACACCAGCATCCATAATCCCATAATGGACGAAAAAGGCCGCGTCTGGTTCACGGCCCGGATTCGCCCGCCTGCCAATCCCGCCAGCTGCAAGGCAGGCTCAGACCACCCGTCGGCCCAGGTGGCACCGCTGAATGAATCGGCCCGGCAACTTTCGGTCTACGACCCAAAGACGGAAAAATGGATCCTGATCGATACGTGTTTCAACACGCATCATCTGTACTTCGGACGCGATGCGAACAATACGCTTTGGCTCAGCCAGGGGCAGCCGTACAGCGGCGTCGTTGGATGGCTGAATACGAAGCAGTTCGATGCGACCGGTGACGAGATGAAATCGCAGGGCTGGACACCGGTCGTCACCAATGTCAGCGGCACCGGCAAACGCGAGGCGTTTGTCGCCGCCGATCAACCGACCGATCCCACCAAGGACAAGTTGGTCAAGGCTGCATTCTACGGCGTTAGCCCGAGTCCAAAGGGCGACGTGGTCTGGGGCCAGGCCATGGGTCCAGGTTTCTCGCGCATCGGGCAGCCAAGCCTGCTGATCCGCCTGATCCCGGGAAGCGATCCGGCAAAGACCGCTGTCTCCGAGATTTTTCAGGCGCCGGAGGGTGGCTTCGGCTCGCGGGGCGTGGATGTCGATTCGAATGGCGTCGCCTGGACGGTCCTCGCCAGCGGACATGTCGCCAGCTTCGATCGGTCCAAATGCAAATCGCCGCTCTCCGGGCCGGATGCGGCGACCGGCAAGCAATGCGCCGAGGGCTGGACGCTCTACCGGATGCCCGGACCTCAATTCAAGGGGGTCGACGCGAAAGGTAGCGCCAACCACGCCTATTATATCTGGGTCGATCTCTACAACACCCTTGGTCTGGGCGAGAATGTTCCGATCGCCTCGACGAATGGCGGCGAGTCGCTGCTTGCGCTCGTCAACGGCAACTTCGTCGACCTTCGAATCCCCTACCCCCTGGGATTCTTCAGCAAGAACGTCGATGGCCGGATTGACGATCCCAATGCAGGCTGGAAAGGCCGCGCGCTTTGGACGACCTCCGGCACACGCACCAATTTCCATAGCGAAGGCGGCAAGGGCGTTCTGCCAAAAGTCTTCAAGGTGCAGATGCGTCCGGATCCGTTGGCTAATTGAGGCGTGACGGAAATCTGATCACGCATCGAGACGATGCTGCTCGCTTCGCTGCGTTGGCAAACGCGGTGAAGCGAAACTTTTGCAAAGTCGGGAGCTTAAGCTGAAAGCCGTTGATATCCGCCGCATTGTCACGGATGATCCGGAAGGTCTTGCGGCTGTGCTGACAGCGGCGGCACGCGGCGGCTGACCGCCCTATTCGTCGCGATAGACCTTCTCGCGCTTCTCGTGGCGCTCTTGCGCCTCCACCGACAGCGTTGCGATCGGCCGGGCTTCAAGCCGCTTGAGCGAGATCGGCTCACCGGTCTCCTCGCAGTAGCCGTAGGTGTTATCCTCAATCCGCTGCAACGCTGCGTCGATCTTGGAGATCAGCTTGCGCTGCCGGTCGCGGGCGCGCAGCTCGATCGCACGGTCGGTCTCCGAAGAGGCGCGGTCGGCGAGATCGGGATGGTTGACGTTTTCTTCCTGAAGCGTCTGCAGCGTGATCCGCGACTCCCGCAAAATCTCGTCCTTCCACGCCAGCAGCTTGGCGCGAAAATAATCGCGCTGGCGATCGTTCATGAAAGGCTCTTTTTCGGAGGGTCGATAATTCTTCAACTTTTCCAAGGCCAGCCCATCTGTACGTTCGAGTGCCCGTTTCGAATCCGGTGATCCCTTGCGGCATCCTCTTACACGAACTTCGCAGACAAAGGGGCACTACAAAATTTAAGTTTCCAGTGCCGGTGTTCTTTCTGAAGTTCCTACTCGAACTCGCGGAAATCCCGCAGGAAACTCAAATCGACGGCGCCAGTCGGGCGGCAGAAAGGGTCCGCCCGCGCGCGCCTTATATAGCGGCATGTTGTGACAGACAATATCGCCGGCAAGCGGGAAACGGCGCTCTGCGGCAGGAACCTGAGCAAAGTCTGGCTCAGAAATGGCCGGCTTTGGCAAGTTCGACCTCGACCCTCAGCTCGATTTCGGACAACACCGAATCGAGGCCTGGGTCCCCTGAAGAGGATTTCAGGTTGGCCGCAGCGTCGCGCAGCCGGCCGACCGTCGAGGCATCGAAATTGCCCGATAACAGGCCGATCTTGAGGTCGTCCAGCACGTCGAGCGCGCTTTTGCCGCGCTGCACTGAGCGCTTGCGCCGCTCAACTGGATCCTCGATGCCCTGCATGGCCAGCAGCGCGTCGATGCTCGCCGCCGCCTTGGGCGCGACTGCCGAACGAGTCTCCGGGGTGGATGTCGCGTCCGGCAGTGCAAAGCTGCTGGTGCTGGTTCGCCGGACGTTGCCCGGCTGAGTGCCGAGAGTGGTGCCGTTCGGTCCTGAGATGCGCATCGTTGGTTCTCGCCAATGTCAGGCGCAGCATCACCATGGATGGTTAAGGCAACGTAAACGACCCGGCAAAATCTGCCGCCGGAGGCAGTTTCGCCGCTGCCGCCAGCGGGCTCAACAAGCGTTCCATGAATTTTTATTCAACGATATCAAATAATTAGATTGCAAGAACGGCGTGGCACGGCACTCGCATGGTTAATCGCAGATCGCCGTCATGGGAGTGATGCGCGGATCCAGCCACACTACCTCAGCGGGGAGCAGAGGATGCCAAGCGTTTATACGGGAAAAGTGTTTCGGCTGGCCTGTGCCGCACTGGTGGCGCTGGCGCTATCCGCTCTTCCTGCGGGCGCGACGTCGCGGATCAAGGACCTCGCCAATATCGAAGGCGTGCGCCAGAATCAGCTGGTTGGCTACGGCCTCGTCGTCGGCCTCAATGGCACCGGCGAC
>DASQOU010000147.1:0-2018 GCA_035644295.1 Bradyrhizobium sp. | reverse complement strand
CGGTGATCCTTGAATTTTTCGGCAGTGCGAATTCAACCATGCTGTCAAGCCTTCGCTGTCGTCATCAATACACCCGCGCCTTTGGCGGGATGTACTGCACGTCGTTGGTCATGGTGTAGTCGTGCACCGGGCGATAATCGACCGCGGTTTTGCCGCCATCGTCGATCCACGCCAGCGTGTGCTTCATCCAGTTCTTGTCGTCGCGGTCGGGGAAATCCTCGCGCGCGTGGGCGCCGCGGCTCTCGGTGCGGTTCGCCGCCGAGTCCATCGTCACCACCGCCTGCACGATCAGGTTGTCGAACTCCAGCGTCTCCACCAGATCGGAATTCCAGGTCAGCGAGCGGTCGGTCACGGCGACGTCGACGATCCCGCCATGCACCTTGTGAATCAGGTTCTGCCCTTCGTGCAAAACCTCGCCGGTGCGGAACACCGCGCAATTGTTCTGCATCACATGCTGCATGCTGTCGCGCAGCTTCGCCGTCGGCGTGCCGCCGGAGGCATAGCGATAATGGTCGAGCCGCCCGAGCGCCTTGTCGGCCGACCCCGCGGGCAGTTCCGGCTGCTTGCCATTCGACGTCAGCTTTTCCGCGCAGCGCAAAGCCGCGGCGCGGCCGAACACCACGAGATCGATCAGCGAATTGGAACCGAGACGGTTGGCGCCGTGCACCGAGACGCAGGCCGCTTCGCCCACTGCCATCAGGCCCGGCACCACGAAATTGTCGTCGCCGTTCTTCTTGCTCAGCGCTTCCCCGTGGAAATTGGTTGGAATCCCGCCCATGTTGTAATGCGCGGTCGGTACGATCGGGATCGGCTCGCGCGTCACATCGACATTGGCGAATATCTTCGCCGACTCGGAAATGCCCGGCAGCCGCTCGTGCAGCACCTTGGGATCGAGATGGTCGAGGTGCAGGAAGATGTGGTCTTTGTTCTTGCCGACGCCGCGGCCTTCGCGGATTTCGATGGTCATCGCGCGCGAGACGACGTCACGCGATGCGAGGTCCTTGGCGGACGGCGCATAGCGCTCCATGAAGCGTTCGCCCTCGGAATTGACGAGATAGCCGCCCTCGCCGCGCGCGCCTTCAGTGACGAGACAGCCGGCGCCGTAAATTCCAGTCGGATGGAATTGCACGAACTCCATGTCCTGCAGCGGCAGGCCGGCGCGCAGCGCCATCGCGCTGCCATCACCGGTCTGCGTGTGGGCGCCGGTGCAGGAGTGATAGATGCGCCCATAGCCCCCGGTGGCGAGGACCGTGGTTTGCGCGCGGAAGCGATGCAGCGTGCCATCGTCGAGCTTGAGCGCGATCACGCCGCGGCAGGTGCCCTGGTCGTCCATGATCAGGTCGATGGCGAAGAACTCGATATAGAATTCCGCAGAGTGACGCAGCGCCTGGCCGTACATGGTATGCAGCATGGCGTGGCCGGTGCGGTCGGCGGCGGCGCAGGTGCGTTGCGCCTGGCCCTTGCCGTAGTCCACGGTCATGCCACCGAACGGCCGCTGATAGATCTTGCCGTCAGGGGTGCGCGAGAACGGCACGCCCCAGTGCTCGAGTTCGTAGACCGCCTCCGGCGCCTGGCGCACCATGTATTCGATCGAATCCTGATCGCCGAGCCAGTCCGACCCCTTGACGGTGTCGTACATATGCCAGCGCCAGTTGTCCTCGTGCATGTTGCCGAGCGCCGCCGAGATGCCGCCCTGTGCTGCGACCGTGTGCGAACGCGTCGGGAATACCTTGGTGATGCAGGCGGTGCGCAGACCGGCTTCGCTGCAGCCGACCACCGCGCGCAAACCGGCGCCGCCGGCGCCGACCACGACGACGTCGTAGGTGTGGTCTTCAATCGGATAGGCGTGACCGTTGGTGGCGGGACCACCATTGCCATTTGTGGCCTTGCCGTTGCCATCAGCCGCCATGGGCTACACTCCGGATGACAGTTTGAGAATGGCGTAGATCGAGGCCAGCGCCACCACGATCGTGAAGAAGTTGTTGGCCATGATGCTGGCAAGCTTCAGCTTTTCGTTG
>DASQOU010000146.1:0-33536 GCA_035644295.1 Bradyrhizobium sp. | reverse complement strand
GAGTTCGCGCTGAACGAGGGCGGCGGCGTCGGACTGAAGGACGGCAAGGCGATCAGGAACAGCGTCCAGACCAGCGAGAAGGTCTCGCTGAGTTACCGGCTCGACGTCAGGAACAAGGGCGGCCACAGCTCGGTCCCGACCAAGGACAATGCGATCTATCATCTGGCGGAGGGTTTGGTGCGTCTCTCCAAATTCAGCTTTCCGCTAAGGCTCAACGAGACCACGCGCGCTTATTTCGAGCGCACCGCGCAGTTCGAAGGCGAGCAGACCGCCGCTGACATGCGCACGGTGTTGTCGGACAAGCCTGATCCGGCCGCGATGTCGTTCGTCCGGCTCGCGGCCAATCCGGTCTATAACGCGCAGCTGCGCACCACTTGTGTGGCCACGATGCTCGAGGGGGGACATGCGGTCAACGCCTTGCCGCAACTGGCGAGCGCCAAGGTGAATTGCCGGATCATGCCGGGTGAATCCGTCGACGAGGTCAAGGCGACGCTGGAGCGCGTGCTCGCGGACGACCAGATCACCGTCACCCAGCTCGATCAGCCGGTTTTGAGTGCGCCGTCCGCGCTGCATGAGGAGATCATGGGATCGATCGGGAAATTGTCGCAGGAGTTTTGGCCGGGCGCTGTCGTGCTTCCGACCATGAGCGCGGGCGCTACCGACGGAAGTTATCTGCGTAATGCCGGCATTCCGACTTACGGCCATTCCGGACTTGCAGGCGATATCAATGACATCCGGGCGCACGGAAAGGACGAGCGGATTCTCGTGCAATCATTCTATGAGGGCGAGGAATATCTGTACCGGCTCGTCAAGCTGTTGTCCGGCGGCCCGCAGCGGTAGGCGACGTTTAAATCGCCGACCCGCTACCCGAGAGGTTCTGTCGTCAACTGGACGCGCCGCGGCTAAATTAGCCCGCCAGTTCCGAATACGTCGTCGACGGTACCTGGGCCTCGATGGCCTTTTCCTCTTGAAGTATTTTCGGCTTGCGCAGCCAGACATAGATCTGGGCGGCGATCAGCACAACGCAGATCAAGAGGAAGAACGCGCTGATCGGGCGCTCGATAAAGGTCATCAGGTCGCCGCGGGAGATCAACAGACTGCGCCGGAAGTTTTCCTCGAAACGCGGTCCGAGCACGAAGCCGAGCAGGATGGGAGCCGGGTGGAAATCGAGACGCAGCAAAATGTAACCCACAATGCCGATCACCAGCGTCTCGCCGACCTGGAACATGTCGTTGCTGGCGGCGTAGACCCCGATGCAGACGAAGAACATCGCGCTCGGATAGAGGTAGCGATATGGGATGCTCAGGAGCTTTACCCAAAGGCCGATCATCGGCACGTTGAGGATGACCAGCAGGATATTGCCGATCCAGAAGCTCGCGATCAGGCCCCAGAAGATGTCCGCATGCTGGCTGATCAGCTGCGGACCGGGAACGATGCCGTGAATGATCAGCGCGCCCAACAGCAACGCCATCACGGTATCGCCGGGAATGCCGAGACTCATGGTCGGGATGAAGTCGCCTTGCACCGAGGAATGCGTTGAGGCCTCGGGGCATGCGACGCCCTCGATCGCGCCGTGACCGAAACGCTCCGGCGTGCGCGATATCTTCTTCTCGGTCGCATAGGACACGAAGGAGGCGATGGTCGGGCCGGTGCCCGGAATCAGCGCGCAGAGGCTGCCGATAAAGGTGCCGCGGATCATCGGCCAGAACGCCAGCTTGAGGTCGGCCTTGGACGGAAACATGTCGGAGATTCCGACCTTGGCGTACTTCATGTCGACGGTTTCGGTATTGTTGATGCTGTTCATGAACTCGGCGATGCCGAACATCCCAAGCGCCAGCGCGATGATTTCGACGCCGTCGAACAATTCAGTGATACCGAAAGTGAAGCGCGGCTGACCGGTCTCGATGTCGGATCCGACGATGCCGACCAGGAGGCCGAGAACCGTCATGGCGATGCCCTTGAGCGGCGAACCCTTGGCCAGCGTCGAGCCGGCAAGCAGTCCCACCAGCATCAGCGAGCATACCTCGGCGGGGCCGAATTCGAGCGCCACCTTGACCAGGAACGGCGCCAGGAAAATCATCTCGGTAATGCCGAACGACGCGCCGATGAAAGCGGCGATCACGGTGATGCCGAGCGCCGTGCCGCCCTTGCCCTGCTTGGTGAGCGGAAAGCCGTCCAGACAGGTGACGGCGTGGGGCGGATGACACGGCAGGTTCAGCAGGATCGAGCAGATCGCCCCGCCATACTGGGCGCCGTAGTAGACGCCGGACAGCATCAGGATCGCGGGCACCGGATGCATGCCAAATGTCAGCGGCAGCAGAATCGAAATCGTCGCCACAGGCCCCATGCCCGGCAACACGCCGACCAGGTTGCCGACGAGGACGCCGAGGAAGCAATACATCAGGTTGTGCGGCTCAAGCGCGACGCCAAAGCCGTACCAGAGATCGGTAAGCGCGGTTGATATCACAGGTTCACCCCGCGCAGCACCGGGAACGGAATGTTGAGCAGATAGTGGAACAGCAGCACGCCGAACACGGTGACGCCGCTTGCCAGGACGAACGACGATTTATAAGTCGCGGTCTTGTCCCCCAGCGCACAGACAAAGACGCAGGCGAACACCGCAGGAATCATGCCGCCATAATGGCCAAGGATGATGAACAGAACGGGGCCGGCGAGGATGCAGAACCAGCCGAACCATTGCGGGTTGGATGGCAGAAACTTCTTGTCGTCGGGTTCGGACGACCCGAGCGCCGTGCCCGCGATCAGTAGACCAAGAAATGCCAGGACGATACCGAGCATGACCGGCATGAAACCGGGACCCATTCTGGCGAGGCTGCCGAATTTATAGCCTGAGCCGGTCACCGCGGCTCCCACTCCGAGCAGAAGCATCAGGCCGCCGGCATAGTAGTCGCGCTTCAACTTGAACTTCTCCAACAAAAGCGTCTCCCGGAATATTTTTTAGGCTGCGGACCCTACCCGTAGCGGCACGGCCTGTCGATATGGCCCAATCTCACTTTCGTGACGGGGAGGGGAGGGGTATTGATCAAAGACCCTACCTCAGTTTATCGAGCGATAAAATCGGCAAAATTGGCGCAGGGCCGCCTGGCCAAACCCGAGCCGGCCGACGATGGGACCGGTCCTCAAGCCGCTTCGGCCTGCGGAGCGGGCGGGAAAGCCGGACGACAGGCACCAAAAGAGGAGGCTCGAGATTTGGTCAGTTCCGATAGGAAGGATCGACCCGATCAAGCTTGCGCAGCAGCGCCGGCCAGGCGAGTTCGCCGTTGCGGTTGGGCAGCTCCGGCCGCGGCTTCATCCTGTCGAAGGTCTTTTCCAGCACGTCCAGTGGCGGCATCGTCAGTTTGGTGTTGCAGGACAGCGCCATCACCTGCACCTCGCAGGCGCGCTCCATGCGAAACAGCAGGTTGAATGCCGCGGGGATGGTCCGCCCGACCACGAGCAGTCCGTGGTTGCGCAGGATCATCGCCTCGTGGTTGCCGAGGTCCCGTACCAGCCGCTCGCGTTCGCCGACATCGTCGGCGATACCCTCGAAATCATGGTAGGCGACGTGGAGAAACCGCATCGATGTCTGCGCAAGCGGAAGCAGCCCGCATTCCATCGCCGAGACCGCCATGCCGGCCGGCGTGTGGGTGTGCGCCACGCAGTCGACGTCGCTCCTCGCCATGTGGATCGCGCTGTGAATGACGAAGCCGGCGGCGTTGACGCCGTAATCCGTGGCATTGAAGAGCGTATTGCCGTCGAGGTCCACCTTGATCAGGCTCGAGGCATCGATCTCCTCGTAGAGCATTCCGTAGGGATTGATCAGGAAGTGGTCATGCGAACCTGGTACGCGGCATGAAATGTGGGTGGCGATCATCTCCGTCATGCCGTACATGGCGGTCAGGCGGTAGCAGGCAGCGAGATCGACGCGGGTTTGCCATTCCTCCGCACTGACTTGTTCGCGAACTGATTTGACGACCTTGATGGCGGGAGAATTCACGGGGGTCATGGCGTTGCTCCAGTAGAACTTTAGGGAGGATACGTGCAAGCCCGCCTGCGCCGCAAGCGGGCGTGGGCAATCCTGCATTGCAGCCATCGACATGCGGCAAGGGCACCGGAAAAGGGACCAATTGGCTTGCTGCTCGGAGCCACAACAACATTGGACTTCTTCTGCCCGATCCGGTTCAATAGGGCCCGAACAGCGCATGTTCCGCGAGAGAAAGCGATGAAGAAGCTTGTACTTGCAATTCTCTTGATTTCATCACCCGCCTGGGCGCAAACGAAATTGACGCCCAAGAGCGCGACCGCGCGCGTCGACAATTGCGCGCCGATTGGCCGCACGGCCGACGGCAAACTGGTCTACTCGATGAAGTGCGATAATTTGCCGGCCCCGCCACCGCCTCCGCAGGCGGAAGTCGCGCCACCTCCTCCGCCGGAACCGGAGGTGCGTCGCACCGGAATTTTCGGCTGGTCCTTTGAGCGAAAACGGCCGGACGAATAGGGCCGGCTTTTTCCGAAGCCTGGACTTCTGCAGCCAAGGAATGCAATCACAGGGACCATGAATGAGCCAACTCATTTTCCGCGCCGGCGACTTCACGTTTCAGGCCCGTTTCGAAGAACAGCTCGCGCCCAAGACTTGCGCTGCTTTCCGTCGGGCGATGCCGTTCGAGAGCCAGGCGATCCATGTACGCTGGAGCGGCGAGGGGGTCTGGATGCCGCTCGGCGATCTCGACTTTGGCGTGAGCTTTGAAAACCACACCAGCTATCCCGCGCCCGGCCAGATCATTCTTTACCCCGGCGGCATCAGCGAAACCGAGATTCTGCTGGCCTATGGCGGCGTGCACTTCGCCAGCAAGGTCGGCCAGCTCGCTGGCAATCATTTCATCACGTTAACCTCGGGTCTTGAGAATCTGCCTGCGCTCGGCAAGACCGTGCTTTGGCAGGGCGCGCAGAAAGTCCGTTTCGAGGAAGTGTAGATGGCCGAGGCCGGATATCCCAGGGATCTCCAAGGCTACGGCCGCAATCCGCCCGATCCGGGCTGGCCCGGCAATGCGCGCATCGCCGTGCAGTTCGTGGTGAATTTCGAGGAAGGCGGCGAAAACAACATTTTGCACGGCGACCGCGCCTCGGAGGCGTTCCTGTCGGACGTGCTGGGTGCGCACCCCTGGCCGGGACAGCGCCACGCCAACATCGAGTCGATGTTCGAGTATGGTTCGCGCGCGGGCTTTTGGCGGCTATGGCGGATGTTCACCGAGCGCAAATTGCCGACCACGGTCTTCGGCGTGGCGACCGCCTTGAAACGAAATCCGCAGGTCGTCGCGGCGATGAAGGAAGCCGGCTGGGACATCGCCAGTCACAGCCTGAAGTGGGTCGAGCACAAGGACATGTCGGAGGCCGAGGAGCGGGTTGAGATTGCCGACGCCATCCGCGTCCACACCGAGGTTACCGGGCAGCGCCCGCTCGGCTGGTACACCGGGCGGACATCGATCAACACCGTCAGACTCGTGATGGAAGCCGGAGGTTTCCTTTATTCCTGCGACTCTTATGCCGACGATCTGCCCTATTGGATCAAGGGGCCGGCCGGGCCGCATTTGATCATCCCCTACAGCCTCGACGTCAACGACATGCGCTTCGTCAATGCGCAGGGGTTCGGGGGCGGCGATCAGTTCTTTACCTACCTCAAGGACAGTTTCGACGTGCTGTACGCGGAAGGCGAGACGTCGCCCAAGATGATGTCGGTGGGACTGCACTGCCGGATCGTCGGACGCCCGGCCCGCGCGGCATCGCTGATGCGGTTTCTCGACTACGTCATGAGCCATGATCGGGTCTGGGTGCCGACGCGCCTCCAGATCGCCCAGCACTGGCACGCCAATCTCTCACATCTCGCGGCCAGCGCGCCGCATATCGGATAGCCGGGAGCCATGTCTCAGAAATCGCTCTCCGAATTGAACGCGTGCAGCAAGGCCGACTTTGTCGGGGCGCTTGCGAATATCTTCGAGTATTCGCCGTGGATCGCCGAACAGGCTGCGTCAGCGCGGCCGTTCGCCGGCGTAAACCAGCTGTTTGCGGCGATGAAGGCGTCGGTCGATCGTGCGGTGCCGGAGCTTCGCCTTGCCCTGATCAAGGCGCATCCCGATCTTGCCAACAAGACCCAGCGTGCCGCTGGCCTCACCGCGGAATCCAATGCCGAACAGAACAGCGCCGGCCTCGATCGGTTGTCGGATGCCGAATATGCGGCATTCGAGCGGGTCAACAACGCCTACCGAGCCAAATTCGGATTTCCCTATATCGTTTGCGTTCGCCGCCACACCAAGGATTCGATCCTGCGCGATTTCGAGCGTCGTCTGCCAAATAATGCCGAAACCGAAATGCAGAAATCGGTCGAGGAGATCTGCAGGATTGCCGCGTTGCGTGTCGATCAACTCGTGACCTCGGATGATCGGTTGAAGGTGCACGGGCGCTTGTCGACGCATGTGCTCGACACCCATAGCGGCAAGCCGGCGGCCGGGATCGAAGTTGAACTGGTCGAGCTGTCGGACCTCGGGGTGAGCCGCGTCGTGACCCGCGCCGTCACCAACGCCGACGGGCGGACCGATCAACCGCTGGTTCACGGGCGGCCGGTGCCGATCGGCCGTTACGAAATGACGTTCAGCATCGGCAAATATTTTGCGGAACGAAAAGTGCCGATGTCAGATCCGCCATTCCTCGACCGGATTCCGTTGTGTTTTTCGGTCAGCGAGCCCGAAGGCCATCTCCACGTACCGCTTTTGGTCACGCCATGGAGCTATGCGACGTATAGGGGTAGTTGAGGGCACCCATCTCTCATTGTCATGGCCGGGCTCGTCCCGGCCATCCACGTCTTTCTTGGGTTAAGCGAAGGTAAGACGTGGATGCCCGGCACAAGGCCGGGCATGACGAACTCGTGGGCAAGCGCAATTCCATTGGCAGGATCTCGAGTCAGGTTCTCAGGATGAGATCAAGCCTCAAACATGCTGGGCCGACGAAGCCGCCGTCGCTGCCTCTGCCTCAGCGGCGGCTTTGCTGCTGACCCCGTTGAAGAATGCATTGAGACTGACGGCAACCAGGGCGCAGAGCAGGATACCGGAGTCCAGCAGCGGCTGCAGATCGCGCGGCAGGTTGCGGAAGAAATTCGGCGCGGCGAGCGGGATCAAGCCGAAGCCGACCGAGATCGCGACCACGAACAGGTTGTAGCGATTGTTCTTGAAGTCGACGGTGGTGAGGATTCGCGCGCCCGTGGCGGCGACCATGCCGAACATCACAACGCCGGCGCCGCCGAGCACCACGAGCGGAATAGCTTCGACCAGGGCAGCCATCTTCGGCAGCAGGCCGAGCAGCAGCATGATCACGCCGCCGGTCACAGTCACCCAGCGTGAGCGCACGCCGGTGACGCTGACGAGGCCGACATTCTGCGAGAACGAGGTATAGGGGAAAGTATTGAACAGACCGCCGAGCAGCGTGCCGAGTCCATCGGCGCGCAGCCCGCGCGTCAGCGCGTCGCGGTCGATGGTCTTGCCGGTGATCTCGCCGAGCGCCAGAAACATGCCGAGCGATTCGATCATCACCACGATCATCACGATGCACATGGTGAGTATCGGCACCAGATGGAATTGCGGAAGTCCGAAATGAAACGGAAGCACGATGTCGCCCCACGGCGCCGCGGCAACCTTTTCGAAATGCATGACGCCGAGCACGCTGGCCAGGATCGCGCCGGCGATGATGCCTAGCAGCACCGAGACGTTGGCGATGAAGCCGCTTCCCCATTTGATCAGGCCGAGAATGACCAGCAGAACGAACAATGCGATGCCCAATCCCTGCAATTGGCCGTAAGCGGGATTCGGAAAGGCGCCGGCAACGCCATCAACCAATTTGGTCAAGGTGGGTAATCCGCCACCGGCCCAGTTGATGCCCACGCGCATCAGCGAAATGCCGATCACCATGATGATGGTCCCGGTCACGACCGGCGGAAACAGCGGCAACACCCGGCTGATGAAGGGGGCCACAACGATGCCAAAGATTCCAGCAGCGATCACCGAGCCATAGATGCCAAGCAAACCGATGTCGGGTGCTGCCGCCATCGACAGCATGGGACCAACGGAAGCGAAGGTGACGCCCATCATTACCGGGAGCCGGATACCGACGCCTGGAAAACCGATGCATTGCACCAGCGTGGCTAGCCCGCAGGCGAACAAATCCGCGCTGATCAGGAACGCGACCTCTTCCGGTGCCAGTTTCAGTGCCCGGCCGATGATCAAGGGGACCGCCACCGCGCCGGCATACATCACCAGAACATGCTGCAAACCGAGCGCCAGCAGGCGAGGGGTTGGCAGGACTTGATCTACCGGGTGGATCTCGGAGGTCATGGACTGGTCCTTCCGTGGCTTGGCACTCTTCTATCTCATACAAATACAAAGCCCATGCCAAGCGGCTTGTTGCCAGCAGCGCTCAACGTCCGGTCCAAGATCGAGGATGAATCAACCGTGAATCTACCGATATCGACAACCTGATTTCGGCGTCGATAGAGCCCAGGGAGAAGCCGGAGCCTTCGACCTGCTGCGCTTGCTTCGACCTCCTGCGCCTGCAAGGCCGAAGCCAACTCTTGCACATCGGGGACTGGTCCTTGAATTGCAGGGATGCGAGGCTGCCGTTTTGTCGCTCCGATCTCAAGCCAAAGGTTTAAGGATGATGGACCCCACGCGGGCGGTTTGGATCAAAGATCCCTTGGCCATCCTCGCCGATGGTGCCGAGCGTGGTGTGGTCGTCCAGAACGGCAAGATCGTGGAACTGGTGCCGAGGGGCGGCCAGCCGATGATCTCCGCCGTGTTCTTCGAGGCGGGCGATCATGTGGTGCTGCCCGGGCTGATCAACACCCATCATCATTTTTACCAAACGCTGACGCGCGCTCTGCCGGCGGCGCTCGATCGCGAATTGTTTCCATGGCTGACCGCTCTTTACCCGGTCTGGGCGCGGCTGACGCCGGAAGCGCTTAATCTGGCCGTCACGGTGGCGATGTCGGAGTTGTTGCTGTCAGGCTGCACCACCACGACCGACCATCATTACCTCTTTCCGGCCGGGCTCGATGACGCCGTCGATATCGAAGTGGCCGTGGCGAAGCGGCTCGGTGTCCGTGTGCTGCTGACGCGGGGCTCGATGAACCTGTCGCAGCGCGACGGCGGATTGCCGCCTGATAGCGTGGTGCAGGACGAAGATACGATCCTGGCCGACAGCGAACGCGTGGTGGCGCAACATCATCAGCGTGGCGAGGACGCCATGGTGCAGATCGCGCTGGCGCCTTGCTCGCCGTTTTCGGCGACGACGTCATTGATGCGCGCCACCGCAGATCTTGCCGACAGGCTTGACGTCCGCCTCCATACCCATCTGGGGGAGACCGAAGACGAGAATAAGTTCTGCGAGCAGATGTATGGCTGCCGTCCGCTTGACTATCTGGAGCAATGCGGCTGGCTGAACGCGCGCACATGGCTGGCCCACGGCATCCATTTCAACGCGCAGGAAATGAAGCGGTTGGGGAAGGCGGGAACCACGATCAGCCATTGCGCCTGCAGCAACCAGGTCCTGGGCTCCGGTTGTTGCCCGGTCTGCGACATGGAAGAGGCGGGGGTCGCGATCGGTCTCGGCGTCGATGGCTCGGCTTCAAACGATGAATCCAACCTGATGCAGGAGGTCCGCGCCGCGTTCCTGGTGCAGCGTGCGCGCTACGGTGTCGGTCGCGTCAGCCACAAGGACGCGCTGCGCTGGGCCACCAAGGGATCGGCCGCATGCGTCGGCCGCCCGGAGCTCGGCGAGAT
Source organism: Bradyrhizobium sp. (assembly GCA_035644295.1). Taxonomy (GTDB): domain Bacteria; phylum Pseudomonadota; class Alphaproteobacteria; order Rhizobiales; family Xanthobacteraceae; genus Bradyrhizobium. The sequence continues at coordinate 23,715 of DASQOU010000146.1, read as the reverse complement.
TGCCGTGGGCAAGGCGGCGGACCTTGCGCTGTTCAAACTGGACGAGCTGCGCTTTTCCGGTCATGGCGATCCGCTGGCGGCGCTGGTTCTGTGCGGCGCCTATCGCGCGGACAGGGTTATGGTCGGCGGCAAATGGGTGGTGTTGGATGGTGCGATCCCGGGGCTCGACGTGCCCGACCTGATCCGGCGCCACAGCGCCGCCGCGCACGCGATGCAGGTGGGGTAGCGGTTGTGCGGGCCGCGCAATTTCTCGTGTCCCGGACGCGGTGCAGCGCATCTTGCGTTGCGCCGCAGAGCCGGGACCCATTTGCACCCAAACCTGATGGACCCCGGATCGGCAGCGCGCCACGCCGCAAGGGCGACGTGCTGCGCAGCGTCCGGGGAACGCAAAACTTACATTGCAAAAAGGGTCCGGGCGTTGCCGCCCGAACCCTGTGGTGTCGCGAAACGTCCGAGCTTATTTGCCGGGAATCTTGTCGTCGATACCCTTGATGTAGAAGTTCATGCCGAGCATCTGGCCATCGTCGAGATGGTCGCCGCCCTTGCATTCAACCGCCTTGCCGTCCTGGCCAATAACGGGACATTTGAACGGGTGCAGTTTGCCGGCAATGATGGCGGCCTCCGTATCCATCGCCAGTTTCTTCACGTCGTCGGGCATGTTGGTGTAGGGGGCCATCACGAGCATTTTCGACTTTAGCCCGCCCCAGACATCCGACGAGGTCCACTTGCCGTCGAGTTCGGCCTTGACGCGCTCGATGTAGTAGGGCCCCCAGTTGTCCATGACCGACGTCAACTGCGTCTTCGGACCGAACTTGATCATTTCGGAATCCTGGCCGAACGCCAGCTTGCCGCGCTCGGCCGCGATCTGCATCGCCGCCGGGCTGTCGGTGTGTTGCATGATCACGTCGGCGCCCTGATCGAGCAGCGCCTTGGCGGCATCAGCTTCCTTGCCGGGGTCGAACCACGTGTTGGCCCAGATGATCTTGACCTTGATGTTGGGATTGATCGTCTGCGCACCGAGCATCGTGGAATTGATGCCCATGATGACTTCCGGAATCGGGAACGAGGCGATGTAGCCGAGTACGCCGGCCTTCGACATCTTGGCAGCGATAATGCCCTGGATGTAGCGGCCCTCGTAGAACCGGCCGTTGTAGATCGCCATGTTCTTGTCGCGTTTGAAGCCGGTGGCGTGCTCGAAATGCACGTTGGGATATTTCTTCGCCACCTTCAGCGTCGGGTCCATGTAGCCGAAGGATGTCGTGAAGATCAGCTTGTTCCCGGCGCGCGCAAGCTGCTCGATCGAGCGTTCGGCGTCCGGGCCTTCGCTGACGTTCTCGAGATAGGTCGTCTCGATCTTGTCGCCGAATTCCTTGACCAGTGCCTGTCGCCCAAGTTCATGCTGGTAGGTCCAGCCGAAATCTCCGACCGGTCCGAGATAGATAAAGCCTACTTTGAGCTTGTCGGCGGCAGATGCGCCGAACAGGCTTGCTCCGGCCGTGACCATCACTGCCGCCGCCGCGATGAGAATCTTTCTCATTGGTTTCTCCGGTTACTAAGGGGATGAACATTCAGTCCCGATGCACACGCGCCCCATCGCGCACGCTTCAGGTATTTATCGATCCGGCACGAACACCGTTCCCAGGGCCGCGGGCGCGGTCGAGCCACCGGCTCTCGCCCGCGAGATCAGAACAAGGACGATGACAGTTGCCAGGTAAGGCAAGGCTGACATGAATTGCGAGGGTATACCAAGACTAAAGGCTTGTGCGTGCAATTGCAGTATCGTCACCGCTCCGAACAGATAGGCGCCGATCACGAGCCGGCCCGGCCGCCATGATGCGAATACCACCAGCGCCAGCGCGATCCACCCGCGGCCGGCCGTCATGCCCGGGATGAAAAACGGCGTATAGGCCAATGGAAGATATGCGCCGGCGAGGCCGGCGCATGCGCCGCCAAACATCACGGCGAACATGCGTATCCGAAGTACCGGATAGCCCAGCGCGTGCGCCGATATGTGATTGTCGCCGGCTGCCCGCAGCACCAGTCCCGCCTGCGTCCGGTAGAGAAACTGCCAGGCGCCGACGACCAGCGCCAACGACAAATAGACGAACGCGTCCTCGCCAAACAAGATACGTCCAACCATTGGAATATCGGTAAGGCCCGGAATGTAAAGATGAGGAGCCGGTGTAATTCTTTCGCCGACGAAGCCAGCGCCGATCAAGCCGGATAGTCCTACGCCAAGGATCGTCAGCGCGAGCCCCGAGGCAACCTGGTTGACCGCGAGGCCCAGCGTCATCAGCGCAAAGATCAGTGACAGCAGGGTGCCGGCAACGATCCCGCAGATGGCGCCTACAGTGATGGATCCGGTGAGCCATGCGCCTCCAAATCCGCACGCCGCGCCGACGATCATCATGCCCTCGACGCCGAGGTTGAGAACGCCGGATCGCTCGGTAACGAGTTCGCCGGTGGCCGCGATCAACAGTGGCGTCGATGCCGCGAGCACCGACAGGATGATAGCTTCAAATATTTCCACGGTGCACCTGCCGCGAAGGGAAAATCAGCCTGAACCGGTAGAGAATGAGGGAGTCGCAGGCGAGCACATAGAACAGCAGAATCCCCTGAAAGACCTTGGTAACATCCAACGGTATCTTCATCGCAATCTGGGCCTGTTCGCCGCCAATGAAGGTAAGCGCGAGAAAAAGTCCTGCAATTAATATTCCAATTGGGTTCAGCCGCCCGAGGAAGGCGACGATGATCGCGGTGAAACCGTAACCAGGTGAAAAGCTCGGCTGAAGGTGCCCGACAGGTCCAGCAACCTCGATGATCCCCGCAAGTCCGGCCAGAGCGCCGGAGATGGCGAAGGTGAGAAGAATCAATTGATTGGAATTGAATCCGCCGAAGCGCGCCGCCCGAGGTGCCGCGCCAACGACGCGGATTTCAAAGCCCTTGATGGTTCGGCCGAGCAGCACCGCCGCGGCAGCCACGACCACGAGCGCGATGATCGCGCCCAAGTGCAGTCGGCCGCCTTCGACCAGAATCGGCACGGTGGCGACGGGGTCGAACTCCGCAGTGGTCGGAAAGTTGTACCCGGCCGGATCGCGCCATGGACCGCGCACGAGGTAATCGAGAAACAGATCGGCGACATAGACCAGCATCAGACTGGTCAAGATCTCGCTGGCTCCGAACCGTATCCGGCAGATCGCGGGAATCAGCGCATATAGCGCGCCTGCCGCAGCGCCGAGCAGCAACATTGCGGGCAAGACCCAGGGTCCCGCGTCGGTGCCGTTGGTTTTGACGGCGAGCCAGCTGCCGGCGACGGCGCCGATCAAGAACTGCCCTTCGGCGCCGATATTCCAGACATTGGCGAGATAGCAGAGCGACAACCCGATGGCGATCATGACGAGCGGCGTGGCCTTTACCGCAATCTCCTGCAGCGAATAGCTGTCGATCAGGGGATCGATGAAGTAGACCCAAAGCGCCAGAATTGGATTCTTGCCCAAAATTGCAAACAGGACGCTCATGGTCACGATCGTCAACCCGATCGCGATCAACGGCGAAACAAGGGCGATGGTGTTCGATCGCTCGGTCCGCTTCTCAAGCACTAACTGCATGCGCCGTTTCCTTTTGCACCAGGCTGCTTCCCCCCATCAACAGGCCCAGCTTCTCACGGTTGGCATCGGCGGTCGCCATGGGTTCCGACAGGCGGCCGTGGAACATCACCGCGACCCGGTCGGTGATCTCGGTTAGCTCATCGAGATCCTGGCTGGTCACGAGTACGGCAGCGCCGCCCGCGGCGAGGTCGAGGAGCGCCTGGCGGATCACGGCTGCAGCGCCCGCGTCAACGCCCCAGGTCGGCTGGTTCACTACAAGGACGGCCGGGTTGCGGAGGATTTCACGGCCGACGAGAAATTTTTGCAGGTTGCCGCCGGATAGGCTGGCGGCCTCTGGGTCGCGCTTGGCCTTGCGGACGTCGAAAGCCGCCGTTGCGCGATCGACCACCCTCAACGCCGCGGCGGTGTTGATAAAACCATGCTGCACCATGCCGCTGGCGGCATGGCCGGTCAGCAAGGCGTTTTCGGAAAGCTTCATGCGTGGCGCAGCTCCATGGCCCAGGCGTTCTTCGGGCACGAAGGCCGCTCCAAGCCTGCGCCGCTGCGTGATGGAAAGATGCCCCGCGGCGTGGCCGTCGATCACGATGCTGCCGGGGTCCGGGGATTGCCGCTCTCCCGAAAGCGCGGCGAACAATTCATCCTGTCCGTTGCCGGCAACCCCCGCGATGCCCAGGATTTCACCACCCTTCAACTCGAGCGAAATGTGCGCGAGTCTGACGCCATGGGGATCGTCGGGCTCCATGCTGAGATCGGCGACAACAAGGCGCGGCACCGTGATCTTCCGGCCCGCGGCTGCCTTCACCTCCTTGATATCGGCGCCGACCATCATTCGGGCGAGCGAGGCCGCAGTTTCCGCCTGCGGATTGCAGGTCGAAACCTTCCTGCCGCCGCGCAGGATCGTGGCGGTGTCGCAAAGTCGCTTCACCTCCTCCAGTTTGTGGCTGATGTAGAGGATCGCGCGGCCTTCGGACTTCAGGCGGTCCAGAACAATGAACAATTGATCGGCTTCCTGCGGGGTAAGCACCGCCGTCGGCTCATCCAGGATCAGGAATTTGGGATTCTGCATCAGCGCCCGAACGATTTCGATGCGCTGGCGCTCGCCTACCGAAAGTTGCCAAACCTCGCGGTTGGGATCGAGCGGAAGGCCGTAAACATGGGACACCTGCTGAAGGCGCGCCGAAATGTCCCTGAACGATTCCTTGCCGTCTAGACCGAGCGCTACGTTTTCGGCGACGGTGAGATTGTCGAACAACGAGAAATGCTGGAACACCATGCCGATGCCGCGCGAGCGCGCTTCCGAGGGCCCGGAGAGCACCATCGTCTCGCCTTGCCAGCGCATTTCACCTTCGCTCGGCTGGATCAATCCGTAGATGGCTTTGACCAGCGTTGATTTTCCTGCGCCGTTCTCGCCCAGAAGGGCATGGATTTGCTGCGGCCAGATCTCGATATCGATCTTATCGTTTGCCAGAAAATCGCCGTAGCGCTTGGTCAGCCCAATCGTCTGGAGCAGCGGCGTTCCGCCAGGATGCGGGCGTGTGGGCGTTGCGTCTAACATTCGTTTTCAAGCATTGAGGACCGGTGACTTAATTGTGAGCCAGATTGGACTTGAGCGTAAGTAGGGAAAATGCGCCAGCGGTTGCTCAACTCTTTGGCAGATGTCACCGTGATTCTCCCTTTGCCATTCGTCCGACCGGCTTCTGCCCCCAAGGCTGGTTTCGTGTTTTGCCGGGCCGAAACCGGGGAAAAATCTGTTGCATATTTGTGACGGTCCGGACCAAATCTGAATCGCGGCAGGGTCTGCCGCGAACATGAGCGGCGTTATTTAGTCGCCGAAAATCTGCCACCTAGGCGCGCTTTGGGGCAGAGTTTCGCTTGGTTCGATAGTCCCGGCCTGTCAAAAAAATATAGAATATACAGTCACATCGGCCAGCCGGACCCAAGTCCCTGGCGCTTTCGTGGCGGGCTGGGCTCTGAGCTTGGGATGGCCGATGCGATCGGAAACGGCCCCTTCTTGATCAATCTTGCGGCACGCCTTGGAGAAACTTGAGGCTTTTCAGGCTCAGCGAACAGCGCGAGTGTCGCATCCAGGGACTCGATCATTTCGATCGTCAACGTGGGGGTAATCCGAAATGTCCTATCGTAACAAAGTAATTGCAGCGGCGTTGCTGTCATTTGCTGCGCTCGCTCCGGGTGGTTTCGCCAGCGCCGCCGACCTGCCCGTCAAGGCCAAGGCCAAGCCCGTTCCCGATGTGCCGTTCTTCTTCGTGATCGACAACCGGGTAACTTATTCATTCGAGCCGAGAGGTACCGATCCCGGAGCTTTCAGCGTCAAGCCGGGTGGTGGATTTAACGGTGTGACCGCGAAGTCGGTTTTTTCATTCTCGCATTTCGATGTGTGGGCCTACGGCACCAATTTTTTCATCGCCAATTACATCAAGTCGGACCACAACGACCCGGCCGGACCTTGCACGAACGTCGGCCAGATCAATTTTGTTAATACTGCAAACGCAAACTGCGCTGGTGCCATCGAGTTCTTCGGCAAGGCGATCAGCACGTTCGGCTGGAACGAACTTTTCAATACCAAGGCCTTCACCATGGGGCCTTTGCATAACATTTCGTTCCAGATTGCCTCGGAGTATGAGACGGAAAACACTTTCCTGGCTCCTGGCAAACGTGCCTTCATGGGCGGTCTGCAGTTCGCCTTTGATCTTCCTTACAAGGGCTTCTTCAACATATCGCCCTTGGCCTACAAGGAAATCAACCACAACTCGTTCAACCAGTGCGGTGTGTTGGGTAGCACTCCGGGGGTAAATTGCCTGATAGATGGCAACACGAACTTCAAGACCACATGGGCCGTCGAAGTCCTCTATTACATGGATCTCGGCTTCCTGCCGCCGGACATGCAATTTTTCGCAATCAGCGGTCGTGCTGGCTGGTACGGACCGAAGGGTGACCAGAACGCGCCGCTTGTTGGGACCGGTGTTGGCTTCAACAGCACCGCGACCAAGACCGAGCTGAACAGCGAGCCGATCCGTCTGACCTTCGACGCCAGCAAGGCGGTCTATGGCGCGAAGTACACTCACTTCGTCGACGTGTGGGTTGCCTGGCGCTACTGGCAGAACAAGTTCGGGCTCGATCATAACGCCGCCCCGTTTGTTTGCACCGTGAACGGCGTGAGCACCAACTCCTGCACGGAGTCGTCGGTTTACACCGGTATCACTGTGAAGTTCTAACTGTCTGATCATTCCAGAAGCGATGGCGCCGCGATGAACTCGCGGCGCCATTTTTCGTTTGTGGAGCCTGATCTGGACCCGCAGGGCCGCGTTAGCACAAACTGGAAACCGGCTTTACTTGTCCCAGACGCCGGCGTGCAGCGCTTCCGCCTCGTCCTCCAGCATGGGGCCGATGACTTCGGTCACGCGCTGTCCGCTTTTGAACACTTCGCGGCACGGCAGGTCGAGCGTCGGGTTCTCGGGGTGATTGCCAGTGACGGCGAGCAGTCGATGTTCACTCAAGCCGTAGACCACACGGCCAATGCCGGCCCAGTAGATTGCGCCTGCGCACATGGCGCAGGGTTCGGCGGATGAGTACAGCGTAGCATTCCGGAGCACGTCCGCGCTGAGCGTCGTGCAGGCCTGGCTCGCCAGCAGGCGCTCGGCATGGGCAGTCCCGTCATGCGCCGGCATGTAGCCGTTTTCGGTCTCGATCAGAACGTTACGGTTCTCATCGACCAGGATCGCGCCAAACGGATGATTGCCGTGGCTCACGGCGCGGCGCGCAACATCGAACGAGCGGCGCAGAAAATGTTCGTCGTGGTTGGAGATCGTCATATCAGAGCCTTGGCCGGTTCAGTGACCTCATCCTTCGAGACGGCGCGGAGTTTATCATCGGGCGCGCATTCGCGCGACCCGTTGGCGCCTCCTCAGGATGAGGTCTCAACCCTCATGGTGAGGAGCGCGGCAATGCCGCGCGTCTCGAACCACAAGGCCATCATATGCTGGCGAAGTCGAACCAAACGAAACGGGTTCTACCTGCGGCTGCTCACCTCATCATGCAGAAGCAATGTGCGAGAGCAAGCGATCAGTGCCCCGCCATGTGCCGCCCGATTTCCGTGAGGTCAGCCTCGCTGGCACGGGCTTCATGGACGAATTGGCCGTGGAACATCACCACCAGACGATCCGATAGTTCGAGCAGCTCGTCGAGGTCTTCGCTCACCAGCAGGACGGCGGCTCCGCGGTTTCTCGCGGCCATGATTTCCGCGTGAATTTGCGCCACCGCGGCAAAGTCGAGGCCAAAGCAGGGATTTGCGGCGATCAGAACCTCGACCTCGCCGCCGAGTTCGCGCGCCAGCACGGTGCGCTGCACATTGCCGCCGGACAGCGCCGACATCGGAGTATCCGGCGTTCGCGTCTTGATCTTGTAGAGACCGATTTTCTTCTCCGCGTCGCTGCGAAATGCCGCGCGGTTGAGCCACCAGCCACCGCTTGCGAATGGCGCACGATCGAATTCGCGAAAGGCAATATTGTCGGCGACGCTCATACTTCCGACACAGGCGTTCTTCAGCGGCTCTTCGGGCAACAGCGACATCTTGTGCCGGCGCATTTCCTCGCGGGTGGCGTGGTAGACGTCGCCGATGACGCGGATTTCGCCGCTCTCTGCCTGGCGCTGGCCGGCAAGCACCTCGACAAGCTGCCGCTGGCCGTTACCGGAGACGCCTGCGATGCCAACGATCTCGCCACCCCGTACCGCGAGCGATACGTCGTGAACCGCAATCGTGCCGGCGTCGTCAAGCGCGTTGAGTTTGTCCAGCTCCAGCCGGGTGGCGCCCACTTCTCCGACCCGGGGCGGCTGCAGCGTCAATTCCTCCGCGCCGATCATCATGCGGGCCATGCTATCGGGCGTAAGATCGGCAACCTTGCCGTGGCCCGCCAGTTTTCCGCGACGAAGGATCGTCACTTCGTCGGCGAACGCCATCACTTCCCGGAATTTGTGGGTGATCATCAGGATCGTCAGGCTGTCATTGATGACCATGGTGCGCAACATTCCCAGGACCTCGTCGGCTTCGCCCGGCGTCAGCACCGATGTCGGCTCGTCGAGAATGAGAAACCGCCGCTTCAGGTAAAGCTGCTTGAGGATTTCGCATTTCTGGCGCTCGCCGGCGGAAATGTCGGAAACCCTCGCGTCAAGCGGCACCTTGAATGGCATGCGCCCGAGAAACGCTTCCAGTTCCTGCTTTTCCCTGGCCCAGTTGACGACCGCGGGAACATCATCGCGCGCCAGCACCAGGTTCTCGGCGACCGTCATCGCGCCCACCAGGGTGAAGTGCTGGTACACCATGCCAAGGCCGAGCGCGTGGGCGGCCTTCGGATTGGCGATCGCCTGTTCGCGGCCGCCGACCAGCACATCGCCCTCGGTCGGGTGATAATAGCCCATGATGCATTTGACGAGCGTGCTCTTGCCGGCGCCGTTCTCGCCGAGCAGCGCATGGAAGGACCCTGGGCGTACTTTCAGCTCGACCTTATCAAGTGCAACAAAGTCGCCAAATCGCATGGTCATGTTGAGCGCGTCGACGCCAAGCGGGCCGCTCGGCAGGGGCGTCTCGCCAATGATCATGACAAGGCTCCGATCAGCGCTGCGGAAGTGGCGACCGCGCCGAACACGCCGCCCTGCATCTTGATCATCTTCAATGCGTGATCGTGATTGCCCTTGTCGGTGGCAGCACAACAGTCCTCGATCAGGATGCATTCGAAGCCGCGGTCGTTCGCCTCCCGCATGGTGGTGTGGACGCAAACATCGGTGGTGATGCCGGTGAGAACCAGGTTCTCGATGCCGCACAGCCGCAGCATCAGTTCCAGATCGGTAGCGCAGAACGATCCCTTGCCGGGCTTGTCGATGATCGGCTCGCCCGGCATCGGCGCGAGATCGGGAATGATCTCCCAACCGGCCTCACCCCGGACCAGCACGCGCCCGCACGGACCGGGGTCGCCGATCCCGGCGCCGATCTGCCGGGACCGCCACTGTTTGTTCGCGGGAAGATCGCTGAGGTCGGGGCGGTGACCCTCACGGGTATGGATGATGTGAAATCCCTTCGCGCGCATCATGGCGAGCAGCCGCTTGATCGGTTCGATCGGGGCGCGCGTCAGCGACAGGTCATACCCCATTTTGTCGACGTAGCCGCCGACGCCGCAGAAATCGGTCTGCATGTCGATGATGATGAGCGCGGTATTCTCCGGACGGAGATCGCCGTTATAGGGCCACGCATAGGGCTCGGACTTCAGATAGCGCTCGGCCATGTCTTTAGCCTCGTCTGTCGATATCGGCTCATCGGGTGATGGAAAGTTCGGCCGGAGCCCCGGTCAGGGTGCGCTTCGGCGAGCAGGTGATGATCATGATCGCGAGCGTCAGAATGTAGGGTGCGGCATTGAACAGGTAATATCCCGATGTGACGCCGACCGACTGCAGCGCCGGCCCGAGCGCCGCGGCGCCGCCAAAGGCCAGCGATGCCCACATGCACAGCAAGGGATCCCAGCGCGCGAAGATCACGAGCGCGACCGCGGTAATGCCCTGTCCGCTGGACAAGCCCTCGTTCCAGCTGCCGGGATAGAATAGTGACAGAAATGAACCGCCAATTCCTGCGAGGAAACCGCCGACCATGGTTGCCCGCAAACGGATGGCAAGAACGGAATATCCCATCGCGCGCGCCGCGTCGGAACTCTCGCCGGCGGTTCGGATCAATAAACCCCATCGCGTCGTCCGAAACGCCCAGTACAGGACCGGCGCCATCGCAACGCCGATCAGAAACAACACGTTGATCCGCAACGCGGAACGAACCTGCGAGACGTCGCTCCACCATCCGAAGTCGATCGCGGGCAGCCGCGGCGCCGTCGGTTCGATCAGCGGCTTTCCAAGATAGAATGCAAGGCCGGTCCCGAACAGCATCAGCGCGATGCCGACGGCGATGTCATTTACCCGTGGCAACGAACATATCCCGGCGTGAAGCGCGCCCAAAAGGGAGCCGGTGACGCCGGCGGCAAGCACACCAAGCCATGGTGACCCCGTGAGATAGGAAATGCCGTACGCGCTCATCGCGCCCATCACCAGCGTTCCTTCGAGGCCGAGGTTGATGCGGCCCGAGCGCTCGGTGATGCATTCGCCGAGGCTGACGAACAGGAACGGCGTGGAGACGCGGATGGCGCCGCCGAACACCGCCAGAGGCACGGTCCAGAGTCCGATCGTTCCGTCGGCCATGTCAGGGTTTCCCCTTCAGGAAGCCAATTCGTCCGTACAGCGCGTCGCTCGCAAGAACGAAGACAAAGATAATTCCCTGCAGCACCTGAACGGAGGCGTCGGGCAGGCCAAGCCGGCGCTGCAATAGCCCGCCGCTGGCGCCGATTCCGCCGAGCAGAATGGCGACCGGAATAACGGCAAGCGGATTTTGCCGGGCCAGGAAGGCAACGAGGATGCCGGTGAAGCCATAACCGGCGGCGAGGTTGGCATTGGTGCGGCCCTGCACCGCGGCGACTTCGACCATTCCTGCAAGGCCGGCTGACGCACCCGCCAGAAAACAGATCGTCATGATCAGCTTGCCGACGCCAAGGCCGACAATCCTGGCCGCGCGAATGTTGCCCCCGGCGACCCGCGCGGCGAAGCCGAACACCGTGTGATAGATCAGGATGTAGGACGCGATGGCGGCGATGATGCCGAACACCAGCCCCCAATGCACGTCGGTGCCGGGTATGGATCCGAGCATATTGGCCGCGCCGATCTCTCGCGTCGACGGCTTGTTGAGGCTGGTGGGGTCGCGCATCAGGCCCTCGACCAGATGGTTGAGGATCGCAAGCGCAATGTAGACCAGGAGCAGGCTCGAAATCGTTTCATTGACGCCGCGGTACTGCCGAAGCCCGCCCGACAGCATGATCCAAAGTCCGCCAGCGATCATGCCGGCGGCCGCCATGGTCAGTTGCACCGCCAGCGGCGGCGCCGATTGCATCGCCAGCGCGGCACTGGTGGATGCCAGCGCGCCGATCAAGAGCGCGCCTTCGCCGCCGATGATGACCAGGCCGAGTTGCGCAGGCAGCGCCGTGCATAGCGCCGTCAGTATCAGCGGGGCCGCGCGGGTGAGCGTATTCTGCCATGAGAACCAGGTACCGAAGGCGCCCTGGTACATATAGAAATAGAGGTCGAGCGGGTTCTTGCCGAACACCGCCACGAAAATTCCGAACACCCCGAGCGCGCCGACCAGCGCCGCGCCCGGAATGAGGATGTATTCGATGGTCCCGCCGTAGCGCTGGAGAAACCCCGGACCTGTGGCCGGCGAAATCGCCATTGCTTCGGCAGGACCAACAACTTCTGATGTCACGAAGTCGCTCCGATGACGCCTTCCACCAGGTAGTCCATCTTTTCGAGTTCGGTATCCTTCTGGCCGCGCTCGGTACCGGCGGCTATCACGGTCTTGCCCTTGTTGTCCACGATCGGGCCCTTGAAGATGGTGTAGGTGCCCGCGATCAACTTGGCCTTGATGTCATCGGCATGCTTGCGCGCTTGCTCCGAGACCGCCTCCCCATAGGGCGAGACCTTGACGATTTCTTCCTTCAGGCCGCCGCGATAGAAATTCGGGATGGCTTCTCCGGCGGCGATCATTTTCACGAATTTCGGATAGAGCGCTTCCCAGTTCCACTCCGCGCCGGTCAGATAGGCCTTCGGCGCGAGCGGTGACTGATTGACGTGATATCCGCACACCATTGCGCCGCGCCGCGCCGCGTTCTCGACCATGGTCTTCGGACCGTCGACGTGGCAGGTCAGGACATCGACCCCCTGATCGATCAGGCTGTTGGTCGCTTCGGCTTCCTTGACCGGCATCGACCAGTCACCGGTGAAGATCACCTGGGTGGTGGCTTTCGGGTTGGCAAGCCTGGCGCCCATCGTGAAGGCATTGATGTTGCGCAGCACCTGCGGAATCGGCTTGGCGGCGACAAAGCCGAGCTTCCCGGTCTTCGACGAGTAGCCGGCGACGATGCCCGAGATATGTTGCGCCTCGTCGATGTAGCCGAAGTAACTGCCGGCATTCTTCGGATCCTTGTCGGTCCACAGCCCGCCGGCGTGCTCGAAGCGAATCTTCGGAAACTTGTTCGCCGTCTTGAGCACGTGCGGGCTGTAATATCCGAACGAAGTCGGGAACAGCAGCGTGGCGCCGTCGAGATTGATCATCGACTCCATCGTCTTTTCGACGGCGTCGGTTTCCGGCACCTTTTCCTCTTCGACCACCTTGAGGCCGGCCATCTTCTTCAGCGCCGCCGCTCCCTGGGCGTGGGCCTGGTTGTATCCATAGTCATCGCGCGATCCGACATAGATGAAGCCGATGGTGGTATCGGCCGCGAACGCGCTGCGCGCGCCGAAGGCTGTGCCGAGTGTCAGAGCCGCGCTTCCCTGCAAAAGATGTCGTCTTGAAATCCTGCCAAAATCCATGTGCTTGCTCCCTTTGGCGGATGGACCGCCGCTAATACGCGGCTTCGCCTGAACCGGCGGAGCCCGACAGGCCATGTCGCAATGTTCGTGCCAGAGCTTTTTTGGCAGGCAACTTCACATAAGAAATTGAAATTGATCGCATATTTTCTCTGATGGGTTTCGGTTTAAAAGTTGGGCAGGAGATCGTGCGACTAAAATTTAAGCAACTCTTTTTGATTGTATGCAAGGGAGTTAAGCAGTTCTTAACCAGGGAATTGACTGCCTTGCTGTAGAGTCGGGCGGCAAATCCGATTATTTGCCGGCTGGTCAATCGGGCATAGGCTGCTACCAGTCCTGGTCTCACTCGGGATTCGATCGGCCGAAAGTGCGTACCGACGGCTTGGCTCCCTCATCGGAAAAACACCCCTAAGATGACTGCCGGACGACAGGCCTCACCCCTCGGCGATGAGATCGTCGGCCGGATCAACCGGCTAGGGACGATTTCCGAGGCGCCAGGGCAGCTCACGCGCATTTTTCTTTCCCCCGAACATCGCACGGCCGCGGACCTGATCCTGACCTGGATGCGCGAGGCTGGAATGCGCGCGCACCTCGACGCGATCGGAAATGTCTGCGGCCGATACGAGGGCGAGCGACCGGGTTTGCCGTGTCTGATGCTGGGCTCGCACTACGACACCGTCCGCGACGCTGGCAAGTGGGACGGTCCGCTCGGGCTGCTCACGGCGATCGCCTGCGTCGCCAACTTGCACCAAAGGGGACGGCGGCTGCCGTTCGCCATCGAAGTGACGGGTTTCGCCGACGAGGAGGGTGTCCGGTTCGCCTCGACGCTGCTGGGCAGCCGGGCGGTTGCGGGGACGTTCAACGAAGGCGTGCTCGCGTCGAAGGACAGCAACGGAATTTCGATGCGCGATGCGCTCATCCAGTTTGGTCTTGATCCCGACCATATCGGCGCGGCGGCGCGCATCAGAAGCGAATTGCTGGCCTATATCGAATTGCACATCGAGCAGGGACCGGTATTGGAAGCCCAAAACCTTCCCGTTGGCGCGGTTTCCGCCATTGCCGGTGCAACGCGTCTTGCAGCAAGACTGACCGGTATGGCCGGCCATGCCGGCACGGTGCCGATGGCGCTGAGGCGTGACGCGCTGATGGGCGCCGCCGAATGCATCTCCAAGATCGAAGAGGTATGCGGTGCCGACCAGGGCGGGTTGGTCGGCACCGTCGGATATATCCACGCCATGCCCGGAGCGACCAATGTGATTCCGGGCCAGGTCCACTTCACCATCGATCTGCGCGCGCCGACCGACACGCACCGCAAGCGGGCGGTGGCCGATATCGTCCGGCAGATCGAAGCGGTTGCAAAACGTCGCAAGCTCGTGCTGCAGCTCGACGTCACTCACGAGAACCGTACCGTGCCGTGTGCGCCGTGGCTCAAGGCGCAAGTCGCGGCCGCCGTCGCGGCGGAAGGCTATCCCGTGTTCGAACTCCCCAGCGGCGCCGGCCATGACGGCATGGCGATGGTCGATATCGCCGACATCGCGATGCTGTTCGTGCGCTGCCGTGGCGGCATCAGCCACCATCCGGACGAGCATGTCGATCTGGCGGATGTCGATGCCGGCGCGCGCGTGCTGCTGCGGCTGATCGAGAATTTCCGGCCGCAGGATGCAGCTCAATGATCCGGCGCGGACATCGGCAAGCATCTAATGTTGTATCGCGAAGCCGGTCTCCTATTGGAGTCAAGGGTTTTTCGTTTGAAGGAGCAAGTGCCTCCACGTTAATTTGCCATGATAGTCTGACTGTTTAACGGCTCCGGAGCATCAGTGAGATGCAAATGGATGCTGTGCCTGCTAATCTAGAGCTAATGCCTTTGCCGGGGATGAGGTCATTGTGAGCGGATCAGAGCTACGCGGGGAGGGCATTCCCGGCAGCATGGAGAACGCTTGGCCTTGGAGCAAGGAGATACGACGAACCGCGCGCTCCGATGGCTGTGATATCGCCACCGTCGGCCTTATCGCCGCGCTTGTCATCATCGCGTTTTGCACTTTCAACGGCTACGCGATCTCCAATGACGAAGACGTTCAGCATCACTACGGTGAATTGATCATCGCCTATTACACCAGCGGCTTTACGGACCAGAGCGTATTCAAATTCCAAAACCTTTATCTGTACGGCGGCCTGTTCGACATCATTGCCATCATCCTCGGTCATCTGATCCCGACCGATCCGTATGATCTGCGCCATATCCTGTGTGCGCTGATCGGCATAGGCGGGATCGGCGCCGCCGCTGCTACAGCGCGACTGATCGCCGGCCCGCGGGCAGCCCTGATTGCCACGATTGCGCTAAGCGTTTGCGGCGCGTGGTACGGCACCATGTTCAACCACACCAAGGACATTCCCTTCGCTGCCGCCATGGCGGTCGCGACCTTGTTCCTGATCCGTATCGCGCGCAGCCTGCCGTTGCCTCGCGCTGGCGACCTAGCAGCGTTCGGCCTCTTCGCCGGAATTGCGCTCGGTATCCGCGTCCTCGGCCTGCTGCTGGTGATCTACGCCGGTGTCGCAATCGCCCTGTACCTGCCTCGGCAGGGGCGGGGCCACGCGCAGTGGCGCTTCGCAATCGATTCGTCGTTGCGGTTCGTGCCCGCGCTGTTGCTCGCGTACGTGATCATGATCCTGGCTTGGCCGTGGGCGGCGCTGGCGCCGCTCAATCCGATCCGCGGCCTGCTCTCGTTCTCCGAGTTTCACTATGCCATCCGCACCGTGGTCGACGGCCAGGTCTACGAGATGGCGAAGGTGCCGCGACTGTATGTGCCGATCTACCTTCTGATCCGCATGCCGCTGCTTACGCTGTTCGGCGCGGCACTAGCGATGACGATCGCGCTGTTGCCGCGCCTCGCCGCCGGCTCGACGCAGCGCCATCGCAGGGATATCGTGCTGGTCTCGCTCACGGTGATTGTTCCGGTGGTCTGCCAGGTGATCTTTCACGGGCCGGCCTTCACCGGAATGCGCCATTTCCTGTTCGTGGTCCCCGCGCTGGCGATCCTTGCAGGTATCGGCCTCGATGCGGCACTGACGGCGCTCGCGGCGCGTGGCCGCCTCGTTGCCTCCGGCGGGCTCGCGGTCGTGACTGTATGTTTCTTATGGAATGCCGTGACCCTGGTCAGGCTGCACCCTTACGAATACCTGTCCTATAACGCTGTGGTCGGAGGTCTTGAGGGAGCATCGCGGCGCTACGACCTCGACTATTGGTTCAGCAGCATGCCCGAAGCGCTGAACATACTCGAAACTTATCTGCGCCGTTCCGAGCCCGTCGAGACAGGCAGGCCGGTGCAGGTCTATTCAGTGGCGGTTTGCGGGGAACGCCTTCCGTTCGAAAAGACCGTCAAGCTCCCGCAGTTACGGTGGGACTTCAAGTCGGAGTGGGACCAGTCCGAGTTCTTCATCGCGCCGACCCACATGAATTGCGACGGCGATCTCGGCGGCGAGATCGTCGGCAAGGTCGAGCGGCTCGGCGTCGCTATCGCCTACGTCAAGGACCGGCGGGGGCTGATGCGCCACACCGCGAGCGCCGCGCGGTGATGCTGCCATCACCGGAAAAAGCTGCCGGCCATGTCGGGCCGGGCGCTTCCGACTTCGTCAGCCCCCTCCGACTATATCGGCATTGCCGCCATTGGCCCTTGTCCAAGACGCATTCTCGCCATCTGAGCGCTTGTACCACGTATTCAACCATGCCACGGCGGTCATCATCAGGATTCCGAAAAAGGCTGCGACGAAATGCAGGCCAAGACCTGCGGAGCTTTCGGTGAGCACGAAATACCCGACGAAAGCCAGGAACACGCCGACGCAGAAAATCTCCAGCGAATGCTGCCCGCACAGGATCAATGGCCACAACCATGGCGATTTCAATCCCGGCCAGCCCGGCGGCACGAAGCGCACGGTAATCGCCGCCAGCGCCAGGAAATGCGCAAATCTGAGCACATCGAGATCGGTCTTGCTGATGGGATAGATCCATTGCTCGATTCGGCGCGGCATCAGAAAGCTGAGCTGAGGGAAATACCACGTCATCGTGACAGAGAACGCCGCCAGCAGATAGGCGATCGCAATCCACTGCGTGACCGGCGACAAGATAAGCCAGGAAATTCGCCGCGCGCCACCCAGCGCACACCAGGCGCCGAATACGAACAATAGCTGCCAAAAGAACGGATTGAAGGCCCAAAAGCCGTTTGGATAGGACGTCGGATGAAGATCGTACCTCCAGGCGAGCACATAGAGCGCGACCGACAGGGCCAGTGTGACGTTGGCCCGCCACTGCATCAGCAGCAGGATCCAGGGCAGGAAAAACATCAGCACGACATAGAGCGGCAGGACGTCCATGTTCAGAAGGCGAAATCTCAGCAGCAGCGCCTGGACAATCGCGACGTCGGGGTGCTTGAGAAAATCGTTGACCCCCATTTCCTCGGAGTACAGCGGGTTATTGAAACCTCTCGCGGCGTAGACGATTTCCGCAAAGAAGAGCGTGAACAGGAACACATTGGCCACGTAAATCTGCCAGACCCGCCGCAGGATCCGCGCCGTCGCGATCACGAAGCCGGACTCCCGCATCGCGCGGCCGTAAACGAACGCGGCCGTGTAGCCGGAGATGAAAATGAAAATCTCGGCAGCGTCGCTGAATCCGTAACTGCGGATCGTGAACCATGTCAGAAGATCGGGAGACATGTGATCGACGAAGATCAGCCACAGCGCCAGACCGCGGAACAGATCGATCCGCAATTCACGTTCGCCTGCGGCAAGCGAAACAGCCGGCGCCACGACCGTTGCCGGAGCGGGTCTTGCGCGATCGTACAGGCCAGCGCCCCCAAGGGGCGGTGTTGCAACTCGATCAGTCGTCGATACCATCTAGCCCCATCTCGAGAGGGTCGGCTTTCGCGCTCACGTCGACTGCGATCATACAGGCCCGCGCGCGTTTGCCGATGGTATTTTTCGTCTTCGCGCAGGGCTAGAGACCGCCGTGTCGCCAAGGCGGACGTTGGCAGCCCCAGGGATTTCGTGGGTTAAATCCCTAACCCGCCGTCACGTCGACCAGTTCGTCGCCGTTAAGGACGTGTTGGGCCTTGGCGCGGTCGAGATCGCCCTCCCAGGCGGCAACGACGACGGTGGCGACGCAGTTGCCGATCAGATTGCCGAGCGCGCGCGCCATGCCGATGAACCAATCGACCGACAGCACCAGCACAAGCCCGATCGCCGGGATACTCGGCACCGCATTGAGCGTGGCGGCGAGAATGACGATGGCCGAACCGGGAACGCCGTGAGCGCCCTTCGAGGTAATCAGCGACACGCCGAGCACCAGCATGAGATCGCCGAACGACAGCGGTGTGTTGGTCGCCTGCGCGATGAAGACGACCGCAAGCGTCAGGTAGATCGAGAACGCATCGAGATTGAAGGAATAGCCGGTCGGGATCACAAGCCCGACCACCGAATCCTTGACGCCAAGCCGCTCGAGCTTGCGCATGATCTGCGGAAGCACCGCATCCGACGAGGCGGTCGCCAGAACGATCGTCAATTCTTCCCGCAGGTAGGCCAGAAATTTGAAAATATTCAGTCCGGCGAGCGCCATCACGCCGCCGAGTACGCCGAGGACGAAGATCGCGACCGAGACGTAGAACAGGGCGACCAGCGACACCAGTTGCTTGAGCGAACCGACGCCATATTTCCCGACGGTGTAGGCGACCGCGCCGAGCACCCCGAGCGGCGCGACGCGCACGATCAACCCCATCGCCCGAAACAGCACGGTCGATACCGCGTCGATCAGCGACGATATCTTCTCTCCCTTTTCACCGCCGACCAGCGCAAGGCTGGTGCCGAAGATGATCGCGAAAAACAGCACCTGCAGCACGTCGTTGCGCGCGAGCGCGTCGAACGAAGTGGTCGGGATGATATTGAGAAGGAAGCTGCCGATCCCGCCGCCCTTCAGCTCGTTGGCTCTGCCGGAATAATTGCCGAGCGCCTTGGCATCGAGCGTCGATGGGTCGATGTTCATGCCGTGGCCGGGGCCGAACAAATACGCGAGCAGAAGGCCGACGACCAACGCCACCGTTGTCATCACCTCGAAATAGATCAGCGCCTTGACGCCGACCCGTCCGACCTTCTTGAGGTCGCCGGCGCCCGCGATGCCATGCACGACTACACAAAATACGATCGGCGCCACGATCATCGAAATCAGCTTCAGGAAGGCGTCGCTGAAAATCTTGAGGCTGATGGCAAACTCGGGAGCGGCCATTCCGAGCACAATCCCCAGCAGAAGCGCGACAAGGACCTGCACAAACAGCGATGTATAAAGCGGCTTTCGCACGACCGGTGCAGTGGTAGTGATTGTCGCCATCGAACGCTCCCCATCGATCCAAAGTATCTCAAGCGGAAACGAGCAGCAAATTTTGCGCCAGGAATTCCAGGCTCAGCCGATGGCGAAGCCCTGCGCCCCTCGGACGCCGCGGTACAAGCAGCATCGCGCTCAACGAATGAGCAACTGCAAGTCCCAAGCGTAGCGCGCGGTCAATGGAGAAGCGCCGGCGCAAATTTCAACTCACTGAAAATAAGGAAGATTCCAAAACGGCGCGCCGCCGGGCGCCATTGTACACAATGGCACGGGCCTTGCTTAGTTGTCTTTCGAGAGTTGTCTCGCCCGGGGGCGCGTTGGCTATGGCGAACTCAAAGCAGCTTCCAAGCGGCCTGGTCGCCGCGGAGCCGGAACCGATCAAGCTCGACTGGTCGGTCACTGCCCTTGTCATCATCGACATGCAGCGCGACTTCATGGAGCCGGGCGGCTTCGGCGAGACGCTGGGCAATGATGTCTCACGGCTTGCAACCGCAGTGAAGCCGATTGCTTCCGTGCTGAGCGCCGCGCGGGATCTCGGGATGCTCGTCGTGCATACCCGCGAAGGCCATCTGCCCGATCTGTCGGACGCGCCGCCGGCGAAGGTCGAGCGCGGCGCGCCAAGTCTTCGCATCGGCGATCCCGGCCCGATGGGACGCATCCTGATCCGCGGCGAAGCGGGTCACGACATCATTCCCGAATTGTACCCGCTCGACAGCGAGATCGTCATCGACAAGCCCGGCAAGGGCGCGTTCTACGCCACCGAACTCGGCGATGTCCTGCGGAAATACGGCATCGAGAATTTGCTGGTGTGCGGCGTGACCACCGAGGTTTGCGTCAACACCACCGTGCGCGAGGCCAACGACCGCGGCTATCGCTGCGTCGTGCTGGCCGATGGCTGCGCGTCCTATTTCCCTGAATTCCACGAAATGGGCCTGAGGATGATCAAGGCCCAGGGTGGCATCTTCGGCTGGGTCAGTGACTCCGCCAAAGTCCTTCAAGCAATGACACCGGAGACTTCAAACGCATTGGCAGCGGGAGCATCACGATGAGCACGAGCATTTCTGCCGGAAAATCCGGCTTCAAACCGGCATTATGGACGCCGGGCGACTGGAACGCCTTCTTCGGTTTCGGCACCAATATTCTGGTCAACATGCTGGTGCTCACGGGGCTGTTGCGCTTTGTGCTGAAAATGCCGGACTCGCTGGTGTTCGGCCGTATCCTGCCGGCGCTCGGCCTGATGATGTGCCTGTCGACGTTTTATTACGCCTGGCTCGCCTATCGGCTGGCGCAGAAGACGGGCCGCACCGATGTCTGTGCGCTGCCTTCCGGCGTCAGCGTGCCGCACATGTTCATCGTCACCTTCGTCATCATGCTGCCGATCACGATCAAGACCGGCGATCCGATGAAGGGCTGGGCCGCCGGCCTGGTCTGGGTGTTCTTCCAGAGCTTCATTCTGATGATCGGCGGCTTCATTGCTCCGGTCATCCGAAGGATCACGCCGCGCGCGGCGCTGCTCGGGACGCTCGCGGGCGTCTCCGTGACCTTCATCTCGATGCGGCCGGCGCTGGAAATGTACATGACGCCGCAGATCGGACTGATTTGTTTCGCGATCATCCTGCTGAGCTGGTTCGGCGGCGTTAAATATTTCAAGGGAGTCCCGGCCGGCCTCGTGGCCATCGCCGTCGGCATGATCATCGCGTGGGGATCGAACCTGTTCGGCCTTGGCCTCGGCGGGTTGAGCGTCAAGGGCGTTGGCGATGCGTTCGCGAGCTTCGGCTTCTCGGTGCCACTGCCGGCGTTCGGCCAGGTGTTTTCCGGCTTCGAATTCCTCGGCATCATCCTGGTGACCGCCATCCCGTTCGGCATCTACGATCTGGTCGAAGCAATGGACAACGTCGAAAGCGCGGAAGCCGCGGGCGATGAATATCCGACCACGCGCGTTCTGACCGCCGATGGCGTCGTCAGCCTGATCGGTTGCCTGATGGGAAATCCCTTCATCAACGCCGTCTATATCGGTCATCCCGGATGGAAGGCGATGGGTGGCCGGATCGGTTATTCGGCCGCGACCGGAATCATGGTGGTGGTGCTGTCGTGGTTCGGTATTATCTCGGTAATGTTGGCGCTGGTACCGGTGGTCGCAATCTCACCGATCCTGCTCTATATCGGCATGCTGATCGGCGCACAGGCGTTTCAGACCACGCCGGTCAAGCATGCACCCGCGATCGTGCTCGCCTTGACGCCACATCTCGCCGCATGGGCCAAGCTGCAGATCGACACCATGCTGGGTGCGACCGTCAACGCGGCACAAGCGGTCGGCGGCCTTGCCGCCGACAAGGTCGGCGCGGTCAAGACCGCGGCGATCGCCTCCTTGCCGCAACAGGGTGTGCTCTACCGCGGGCTGGAAGTGATGGGCGGCGGCTCCATCCTGGCCGGGCTCGTGCTCGGTGCGATCGGTGTATTCGTGATCGAGCGTGACTTCGTGAAGGCTTCGGCCTTTGCCTTCTCTGGCGCGGTGCTCACCTATTTCGGCTTCATGCATGGCGAAGCGGTCGGCATCGGCGGCGGCTTGGGTGTGACGCCCGGTGTCGCGCTGGCCTATGCGGTGGTGGCGGCCGGCTTCTTCGCCGTTGGAAAATTCGGCACCAGCACTCACTACGTATCGCACGCGGAAATGCCGCTAGCAGCGCCCGCTGAATGACAGGTTGGCCCTAGCGCACCGAATTTGCGGCTCTGCCGCGCGGTCTCCTCTTGCTTGAAACGCCCACGCAGTTTGAAGGTAGCCTCAACCGCCTTGACTGCACTCCAAAATACGATGAGCGCGAGCGCCGGCGGGGCCGCGACTTCTCGAAAGCACTGCGATGACAATGTCGGTCGGACGCCGGACGGACGTGCACCGTCGCGCCGCCTCCATCAACCGAGCACCCTCGCTGCGATGGACCCTTGCCTTGTTGTAACGCCATATTTGTAACTACATGGCGAGGCGGCGGTGCGCTGGACGTGGGACCCGAACAAGGCGGCGGCAAACCGCGTCAAGCACGGCTTGTCGTTCGAAACTGCCATGCTGGCGTTTGACGACCCGTTTCATGCGTCGAAGCCCGATCTGCATCCGGACGGTGATCGCTAGCACACCATCGGACTTGTTGGGTCGGTTTTGCTGCTTGTGATTCACACCTGGCCTGAGGCCGAATCGGAAAAGGGCGAGCCTGTCGGCCGCATCATCAGCGCGCGGAAGGCCACGGCCAACGAAAGGAAAGCCTATGAAGAAGGAAACTTCTAAGCGGTTGACGCGTGAGCAACTGGCGGAACTGAAGTCGCTGGCTGCGCTGCCCGATAGCGCTATTGATACGTCGGATGCGCCGGGACTCCTCGACTGGTCCGGCGCCAAGCGTGGGGTTTTCTATCGACCCGTCAAACAGCAACTGACACTTCGGCTCGACGCCGATGTCGTCGCCTGGTTCAAGAGCCACACGAAATCCAGTGAGGGCTATCAAACACGCATTAATCGGGCGCTGCGCCAGTACGTGCAAGGGCAGACAAGCCGGAGTCGGCGATCTCGGGCTTGATATCATACAGGCGACATCTACGCATTGGCGAAACGGCGAGGATTCGGCGACGCTTGTAAGGTCCGCGGCGGCGAAACGAAGAGTATCGTGCAAAATCGTGGATGGAGCCACCGCCTATTTCCGTTGAACGCGCTGACCGGACATGGCTGCACTAACCTTGCGACAGGACGGGAAGGAGGTACCGTGCCGAAAACGATCGCGATATTGGGCTCCGCCCTCTTCTTTGCGGTTGCGCCCAGCACAGTGGCGGGGCTCGTTCCCTGGTGGATTACGCGTTGGGAGTTTCGGCCGCCCTTCTTCGATCTCGACGCAACGCGCGCCGTCGGGATCCTGTTGATCGTCGCCGGTCTGCCCGGGCTTGTCGACTCGTTTGCGCGCTTTGCGCTGCAAGGATTGGGCACGCCGGCGCCGATCGCACCGACGCAGAACCTCGTGGTGACGGGTCTTTATCGCTACGTGCGCAATCCTATTTACGTTGCCCTTGTCGCCGTCATTCTAGGCCAAGCGGCCTTGTTCGGCGACCAGCGCCTTCTTGCGTACGGTGTGTTGGTGTGGCTCGCCTTCCACGCGTTTGTCGTGGGGTACGAGGAGCCGGTGCTCGTTCGTAGGTTCGGAACGGAGTACGAGGATTTCCGGGCCAACGTCCCGCGCTGGATTCCGCGGCTCACGCCCTGGCGAGCCGCACGACGCCGGAATCATTCGTGACGCGGGCGCC
>DASQOU010000145.1:0-2450 GCA_035644295.1 Bradyrhizobium sp. | reverse complement strand
GATCGCGATCAACGCGGGCGAGGACGGCTCGGTCATCGTCGGCAAGATCCTCGAGAAGGATCAGTACTCCTACGGCTTCGACTCGCAGTCGGGCGAATACGTCAACCTGATCTCCAAGGGCATCATCGACCCGACCAAGGTGGTGCGTGCGGCGATCCAGAACGCAGCCTCGGTTGCGGCTTTGCTGATCACCACCGAAGCCATGGTGGCCGAACTGCCGAAGAAGAACGCCGGCGGCGGCGGCGGCATGCCCCCGGGCGGCGGCATGGGCGGCATGGATTTCTGATCCAGCCTGTCCCGGGCGCGGTGCGGCATACTTCATGCCGCTCCGCAGAACCGGGATCAATCGAGCTCAACAATGCAAAACCCCGGCAGCGATGCCGGGGTTTTTGTTTTGAGCGAGCGTTGATTGCGAGACCATTCGTCATTCCGGGGCGCGCTTCTTAGCGCGAGCCCGGAATCCATAACCCCGACCTTCGTTAGCCCCGCTCGCAAGCAGATAGAGCTAGAAGGCCATCGCGGGCACAGGGATTATGGATTCCGGGCTCGGCGTTTCGCGCCGCCCCGGAATGACGAACGATAAGTTGAGATCGATGGCTTCGCGATCAACGGCAGCGGCGGGCGCCGGCCAAAAACGCGATTGTGAGGTTGCCCCGCTCAGTCCAGCCGCGAGACCACGGCCAGGCGCTTGATCTCGCCGTTCTTGTAGGCGTTCAGGAACGCGTTGTAGTCCTTGAACGAAACGCAGCCGTTGGAATCGCCGTTAGGGCCGAGCATGTAGGTATGCGCGAGTAGACCGCTCCGCCCGAAGATAGCTTCGTCGCCGCCGACGGGTATGAGCCGCAACGCCGGCACGCCATGGAACAGCGCCTCCCGCGGCTCCAGATCGTAGACGTGCGGCGGCGTCGCGCCCGACATTTTGACGTGCACGAATTTGGGATCGTCGAGTTTGGAGCCGAGACCGGAATGGGCCTCGAGTTTGGTGCCGTCAGGCATATAAACCGTGCGCGCAGAGATATCGTAAACCGCGGTCGACCGATCGTAGGGTGTCGATCCGCCCAGCGCGCTGTTTTGGGTCGGTCCAATACTGCCGGTGGCGCTGGCGTCGGCGGACGCGTAGGCCAGCGTCGATCCGGACGACTTCAACTTGCCAAACAGCTTCTCGAAGATCGTGGGTCCTTCCTTTTCCGCGACGGCCGCCAGCACGGCCGCTTTGGCGCTCTCCGTCATCTCGCGGACCGAAGCACCGACATTTTTCGCAGGTCGAGCGTCGGCAGGGCGCGGCACCGGCAGCCGCGCCGTCTGGGCGGCCTGACGATCTGGTGGTGACGGCGGCGGAAGTGCGGCGACCTGGAGGTCCGCCGGCGGCGAAACCGGCTGCGGCCTCGGGGCTTCACCTTGCGGTGACGAGGCTGCGAACCGATCATTGAACGTCAGCGATGGGCCCAGCGCTAAATTTACCCGTGCGGAACTCAGCGGCGCAGGCGCGGACAGCGTAGCAAAAACGTCGTCAAAGGCCGGTGCCGCGCTCTGGACGGCAGGCGCTGGCGACCGCTTGATGACAGCCACATCAAAGTTGCCGACAACCGCGGTTGGATAAACACTCGCTCCGAAAACATTGGCATAGACGGTCCAGGCGCAACCCAGCATCAGGCAAGCGACGAAGGCGCCGCCGACAACCGTGTAGCGGTTGGCTTTCCGGGTTGAATTTCTGTGGTTGTGTGCCCCGAAATCTTGACGCGCGCCGGTACCGTAACTCATTCGCCCTGCATCCAGAATGACTCCACCTTGTTCCCCTGCAGGCCGCATCCGATCGTGTGCACCTCAACGGCACGGTCGAACACAAACCTGCGTGCAATGCCCCGTGGTATCATTAGTCCCAAAAACGCATTTCGCAGAGGAGCGGAGCGTCATTAAGGCGGTTTTTAGTTAAATGCGAATTAAGTGTGGGCGGATCTGAGGCACGTCAAAATACGGAAGGAGCGCCCGGCGCGCGGCGCTCCCCAAGAATGGCCGATTCCAGGCCGTAAATACAAGTGTTTTCAGTAATTCAGCTTCGGATACCAGTCCGTCCCGCGCCCGTCCGGCGTCACGTCAAGAATGGTCCAGAGCGGCATCAGATCGGGCGCGCCACGGGGATCCTGTCCGGGATCGGCTGATGCGCCATTCATTTCGCCGCCCCAAAAATGCCTGATTTTCCCATCGCGCCGGGTGAAGACATTGAACGCCGCGTCGTCGCCGCTGTCCTTGGTCAGCGCATGATAGTCGCGGCTGAACTCGCCGGAGATATCCGAGAACAATGGCAGATAGTGCCAGCCGCGCTCCTTCTTGAAGGCTACCAGCCGCTGGATCGGTGACCGCGCCACCACCGCAAGCGCGACGCGCTGCTGGACATCAGGCACCTCGCCGTCCCAGGCCGATAGCAGCGACGTGCACATCGGGCACGGCCG
>DASQOU010000144.1:0-7335 GCA_035644295.1 Bradyrhizobium sp. | reverse complement strand
GGTGCCATGGGCATCATCGTCAATCGTCCGGCGGGCAGCATCGACTTTCCCGGACTGTTGGTGCAACTCGACATCATCAAGAAGGCCGACCAGATCAAGCTGCCGGAAAATGCCGAGACCATGAGGGTCTTGAAGGGCGGTCCGGTGGAGACCGGCCGCGGCTTCGTGCTGCATTCGAGCGATTTCTTCATCCAAGACGCGACGCTTCGGATCGACGAGGGGATTTGCCTGACCGCGACTGTCGACATCCTGAAAGCGATCGCGAAGGGTGGCGGGCCAAAGCACGCGATACTCGCGCTGGGCTATGCCGGCTGGGCGGCGGGACAGCTGGAAAGCGAGATCCAGGACAATGGCTGGCTGCATTGCGACGCCGATCCGGATCTGATCTTTGGCGGCGATGTCGAGGAGAAATACCTCCGCGCGCTGCGCAAGATCGGGATCGATCCAGGCATGCTGTCGAACGAAGCCGGGCACGCGTAGGCATTGGCCGTCATTGCAGGGCTTGACCCGGCAATCCATCTATTCCGAAAAATGCTTTTAGGGCGTGAACTCGTAAATTTGTCTTAGTCGGCGGAGTCCGCTTTGGTGCGCACAACGGACTCAAGTCGGACATCGCTCCATGTCCGAAAAGCCATTTCCGGACATATCGTCCTCGTCAGCAGCCATCATCAGGGCTGAGCGGGAACGTAATCGCGCGAACTCGTACCGTTGTCCCCGTGCGATCAAAATCGTGCTCTGGATTGCCCCTCCGTCAAAGAGGTCTCCGCCTTCGACCGAGCGTCAGCTTCGTCGGTAGCGTGAAGTGCGTACGTCGCAATATGCTCTCCATTGCGTTGCCAAATGACCTGATACATCTTCATGCCCGGCCGATAATCATAAGCCATACTGGCCCCGCTTTATGCCATTCGTTCGCTGTAAATGTCGAAATCCAGATCGATGTTACGATCAGCAGCAAACTGCAAAATGTCGGTAGGCAACGAGAGCCCCTGATTTGTGGTTTCGAGGTGAAGACCAAAACTCAATCGAATTTCTACACCCGGTGGCAGCAATTTCCAGGCTGACGGCCCTTGAGGGAAACGGCTGATAAGGAGCCTAACTGCTTCCGTAACGTCCCATTCGTCGGTTTCAGCCGACGTTAAGCTTAGCTTCCAGGAACCGAATTTTGCTATGGGAGCGCCCGCCTTCGTTGAACGTGGCAGCCCTTTGGTTTGCGATTGAGTTGGTTCGACGCGCAAAAGACGAGTGACATCCTCAGGGACAAGGTCGTCCGCTCGAATAGTCAGTGAAATCGAGAACCAAGCGATTGGCCCTCCGAACCACACGGTATCTGGAGGGGCGTTTTTCGGCGGATTTGGAAATGGTCGCTTCATTGGTCACAAATCAAAAGGCGTCATCTAGGCCGGTCCATCCCGCCGATTTCGCGGCGGCTTCGTTTTTTTCGCACCGGCGCTGGCCGCCTGGCGCCGAAGGTTCCCGGAATCGGCTTCTCGTTGCATACGCCCTCCTTAAATCTGATGCAACGCAGTTGCTGGCTAAAAGCGCAGGTGCATGGTCGGGTCTTTTTGTCATCTTTCGGCATCTTGGCCTCGCGCTGCGGATGTGCGGGGACGCGTTGTGGCGCAATGTGAGTTTATCTACCATCCGTGCCAATAAATGTTCAACTTTGAAGGAAATGGCACCCAGCCCACTTTGGGTCATTCGCGTCGTTTTGGCATGTCCGCAGCATGTCCGGTTACGGGGTGCCGGGTAATCTCGGAAGTTCCGGTTGTCCGATTTTGCCGGTTGAAGGCATCGGTTTGGCCGTGATTCAAGCGACCAAACGGAAGCCTCGAATCATGCGGTATGAACTCACGGACTTTGAATGGGCTGCCATTAAGGCGTTTCTGCCGAACAAGCCGCGTGGCATTCCCCGTGTTGACGACCGGTGCGTCCTGAACGGCATCTTTTGGGTCTTGCGCTCAGGCGCTCCCTGGCGCGACCCGCCGGCGTCTTATGGTCCCCGCACCACTTGCTATAATCGCTTTGTCCGTTGGCGGCAGGCTGGCGTCTGGGACCGGATCATGGATGCACTGGCCGCCGGTCACGACGCGGCCGTGCAGATGATCGATACCTCCATCGTGCGCGTGCACCAGCACGGGGCCAGCATCGTGGACAACAATCACCAAGATACGGGTCGCTCGCGAGGGGCCTGACCAACAAGATTCACGCGGTGGTGGGCACCAATGGCATGCTGGGTCCATCTCGCTCTCACGCCCGGTGAGGCGCATGATAATCGGCTGTGTTCGGTTCTCCTCAGCGCTTTGCTTCCACAAACGATATTGCTCGCGGATCGTGGATACGATGCGGACTGGATCAGGGAGCTTGCCCGCCAGCAAGGCGCGTGGGCAAACATTCCGCCGAAACGCAATCGCAAAGACCCGATCTGCTTCAGCCCTTATCTTTATCGTGCACGCAACTTGATCGAACGGTTCTTCAACAAGATCAAGCAATGTCGGCGTGTCGCAACCCGATACGACAAACTCGCAGCTAACTATCTAGCGTTCGTCAAGCTTGCATCCATCCGCATTTGGTTGCGTGCTAATGAGTCCGCGCCCCAGTGAGAGTTGATGGATACGCGGGTCAAGCCCGCGTATGACGGGTTGTGCTGTAGCCCCTACTCCGCCGCCTGTTGCGCGACGGTTGGTTCGGTGCCGGCGACCGTGGCGCGGCGCATGTCGCGGGGCTGCGACTGGTCGTAGCGGCGGACCCGGTGCATGGTCTGGCGGTTGTCCCACATCACGAGATCATGCAGCGTCCATTTGTGGACGTAGACGAATTCGCGTTGCGTGGCGTGATCGGTGAGGTCGCGTAACAATAGCCGCGCCTCGGGCATGCTCATGCCGAGGATTGCGCCTGCATGCGACGACAGATAAAGCGACTTGCGGCCATGCACCGGATGGGTGCGTACCAGACGCTGCCGCACCGGCTTGAACATCTGCTTTTCATCTTCGTGTAGTCGAGGAAGCCCAGCGATCCCCGCGAATACATCAGCGAATGTTCGCAAATCAAATCCTCGATCTCGGCCTTGGTCTCGTCGTCGAGCGCGTCATAGGCCGCGCGCATGTCGGCGAATTCGGTATTGCCGCCCTTCGGGTTCACCAGCCGCGCCGACAGCAGCGAGAATTTTGCCGGAATTGGACGGAACGAACTGTCGGAATGCCACAGGCAATTGCCGAGGTTGAACAGGTGGGTACGGTGATCGCGCGGCAGCGGCTTGCCGTCCTTGCCGAGGTTGGAAACGTCATTCAGCCCGGAGGTGAGCCGATAATCTTCCTTCTTGGTGACGGTGCCGCCGCGCGGGCTTTCGCGCTCGCCGAAATTCAACGCAAAGGCCAGTTGCTGTTCGTCCGATATGTCCTGATCGCGGAACAAGAGCACGGCGTATTGGTCCATGCCGGCTTCGATATCTCTCGCCTCCTGTGGCGTCAGCGGCTTTCGCAAATCGACACCGGAAACCTCGCCGAAAAAATGCGGGTGAAGCTGCCGGATCGTCACGGTCATGGCCTTCCTCCTGGTCGCGGCGCGCGGTTAGTTCCGTGCATTTGAGCGTTTTCGAGCGAAGTGGATACCGGTTCGCGTGAAGAAAACGCGTCAAAACAAGAAATTAGAGCGTCGGTTCTGATTCAATCAGAACCGATCTTGCTCTAGGACCAAAAAGCTACTCCCGGACATTGCGAAGTCAACGGCTGCTCGCGCCTGCCAGCTGGCGGGAACCGGAATGGGCCTCGTCGGTTAGGTCTCCAGAGAATCTCACCTGCGCATTTTCGCCAAGACATGTCCGGGCGCTTGCTCTGAGGGTGAAACCGGCCATGCCGCATAGACGCGCGCAACAAGGAGTGATCGCGATGGACAAGGATCGAATTGCCGGATCGGCAAAGGATTTCGCCGGTAAGGTCGAAGGCGCTGTCGGCAGCATGACGGGAAATGCCCAGACCCAGGCCGCGGGCCGGGCGCGCGAGGCTGCGGGTACGGTGCAGAATCTCTACGGCCAGGCCAAGGATACCGCGCGTGACGCGGGCGAAGCCGCCGTCAATTATGCCAAGGACGCCTATGAGCACGGCGGCGAGACTTTGCGTGACGGTTCGCAAGCCGTGGCGAAGCGAGTGCAGGATTATCCGCTCGGTGCGCTGTTGATCGCCGGCGGGATCGGCTTCGCGCTGGCGCTGTTGTTGACGCGGCCGCCGCGCCGCCTGCCGCGGTATTACGGCTGAGGCTCCGCCCCATAGGGGTCGAGAGACAATCGGCAGATTGATGTTGCGCGATTCCCGCATGTGCGATTGTACATCCGGGATCGCGCTTGTCTGCGCTCCGGAATTCCGGAATGGCGAGAGAAATTATCGCGTGAGGTTACCGAATGGCACCCACGCCGACCGCCCGACATTACCGGGCGGCCGCGGGACATTGGGCCCACGTGGCAGCGGCTGCGGCTGCACCTGGCGCGGCGGTGGCGGGTTTCCAAGGCCGAAGAAATTCCGCGATACCGGCGGGGCCGGCTGGAACGGCGCATTGGATTGAAGCGAAACAGGCTTCTTTGGTTTTGATGGGGCTGCACCGGACGGCGTTCCATCCGGCGAAACCGATGCCACCGGGGTTTCGCCCTTGGCCTGCTCGCGTCCGATTTCGCGGCGCGGCCAGGCAAAATCATCGGCGCGGCCGGCGGGTGGCGCGAGCGGTTCACCCTTGACGAGCGTTCGTGCCACGAGTGAATCGACGGCTGCCGGGCGCGATCCCGGGCCGCCAAGCAATTGATCGGTGCCGACCGAGGACGCCACCAGCGGCAGAATCGGTCCGGCCAGCGGACGCGGCGCCGGCTGGCCTGGCAGCGCATTGGCATCGGGGGTTGCAGGCTCGCTTGGCAGCGCGAATGGCGCAGAACGCGACGCCAACAGCCGGGTGACCTCGCGCTCGACATAATGCGCAAGCTTGCGCGCGCCGGCTTTCGTAAAATACACGCCGTCATAGGAGCGCAGGCGCCGGATCTGGCCTTCGAAGTCGGGGCCCTGCTGCAGGAAGCGGCCGGCTTCGTCGACAAACCCGTCCCAGACGTCGACATAGGTGATGCCGGCCTTGGCGGCGGCCTCACGGTACAGAGAATCCAGGAACAGCGTGTCCGAGGTCGCCCTGGCGCCACGCACCGCAGGAAGCCCGACCCACAGCACCGGCACGCCCTTGGATTTCATGACGGTGATCATTTCTTCGATTTTCTTGCTGTAGAGTTCGATCCAGCGGTCGTCGCGGAATTCAACAAGCCCGGTCGGCGAACGCGCGCTCTTTTCCGGGGTGATGATCGGCGAAGCCTCGCCATTGTCGGCGGTGTCGTCGGACAATTCGGTATCGGCCGCCTTGTCGTCGGGCTTGGCCGCGGCGGCGTCAGTCGCGTCATCGCCTTTCGTTGCGGACTTCGGCTCGCCCGCCTTGCCCTCCGGTTTCGCGCGGCCGTCCTTCTTGTCGCTCTTTTTGTCTGCCGGCTTGCCGTCGGATTTCTCGGCCGCGGGCTCCCGAATCGCGACGCGGTCATTGAGGCCGAGCATCACCACGATGACATCGGGCTTCTCGGTGGAAAGGATGACCTTGGCCGCGGCGGCCCAGTCCACCGGGTCGCCCTTGGGCTGATATCTGATGAGGCCGGAGACGGTCTTGTGTCTGCGGATCACGCCCATGTCAGGCTGCTCGAGATAGGCGTCCTCCAGACCATAGGCGAGCCAGTCCGCCATGGCGTCGCCGAGCACCAGCACGTTGCGTTCCGGAATGGTGTCGCGTTTTTCCGGCGGTGGCGCCTTGGAGAAATTCTCGATCCGCTTGGGCGCCTGCTGCTGGAACGGTGCGAACAGATCGCCGCCGAACCAGCCACCCCCGAATCCGCGCTGCGGTGGCGATTGCGGTTGCGGCCGCGGCGGTCCGCCGAAATTGAAAAACTGCGCGGACGCCGGTCCCACAATCCCAACCAGCAGCGCGACCGTGACGGCCAATACAATCAGCGGGCCGGTCTCGGTGAACACCCGGGAAAAGGATCTTGTCTTTGGCATGCGGCTCAGTCGCAATCGGTCGTTCGGGCAATCATCATAATAGCTGAATCGGGCCGCAAGCGGGCAGATTTCGAAGCTATCAACCGCGCATCGCTTGCGCCTGTTCCAGCGCTTGTTGAATCTCGTAGGACGTGATTCGAAAAGGACTGGGAACCGGGTTTCGCGTTTCGAACTGTTCGGGCTCGAACAGGGTTAATTTCGGGCTGGATCGCCCCGGAATCACTGCCTGCGGAGCCGTTCCAATACCTCCGAAGATGCAAATCCGTCCGCAGGCGCCCCGATCGAGGCCTGGAAGCCTCGCAGCGCCTCCCTGGTCGCGCCGCCGAACTGGCCGTCCGGGGTGCCGCGATAGAATCCGCGCTGGGCGAGAAGCTGCTGCAATTCCAGCCGCTCGGCGCGCGATAATTCGCGTTCCTGCCGCGGCCATGGCTGCACGAAAGGTGGCTCGCCGCGCAGTCGGTCGGCGAAATGGCCGATCGCCAGTGCATAGGCCTCCGCCGGATTATATTTCATGATCACGCGGAAATTCTGCAGCATCAGAAAGCCCGGCCCTTCGGCGCCGGCGGGCGCGAGCAAATAGGCCTTGTCGGTGGAAGGTGGGAATGGCTGGCCATTGGCGCGCTTGAGGCCGAGATGCTCCCATTGCGCCATCGTCATCGCTTTCGCGCGATCCGCCAGCATGTAATTGAACCCCTTCGGCACCACGACTTCGTAGCCCCAGCTCTGCCCGGTCTGCCAGCCGTCCTTCTTCAGGTTGTTGGCGGTGGAGGCGATCAAATCGGCGGGATCGTCGACCACGTCACGGCGGCCATCGCCGTCGGCGTCGACGGCGTAGCGTTTGAAAGCCGTCGGCATGAACTGGGTGGGACCGAAGGCGCCGGCCCACGAGCCCCGCATCTGTTCAGGGCGCAGGTCGCCGCTATGCAGGATCTCCAGCGCCGAGAGAAATTCATCCCTGAAATATTTCTGGCGGCGGCCGATGCAGGCGAGCGTGGCGGTGGATTGTAGCACGCTGCGATCGCCCATTTGCGTCGAATAGTTCGACTCGATGCCCCAGATCGCCGCGATCACGTAGCGGTCGACGCCATAGGCTTTTTCGGTAGCGTCGAACTGCGGCTTGTACTGGCCAAGAATCTCGCGGCCCTTGGCGAGGCGGTTATCGTTCACCAGGATGTCGAGATAATCCCAGATCGACTTGGTGAATTCAGGCTGCGAATCCATCAGATCCATGATGCGCAGGTCGGGGGTAAGGCCGGCAGTGAAGCGTTGA
>DASQOU010000143.1:0-2912 GCA_035644295.1 Bradyrhizobium sp. | reverse complement strand
CGGCCGTGCGCACCGCGCGCTCATGAAGAAACTGCATCCCGACCAAGGGGGGTCGACGTACCTCGCCGCCCGAGTAAACGAGGCCAAGGATACTCTGCTTCGCACGCATCACAACTAACTCCGGCAACGCTACCAAACGCTTACGAACCGCGAGTTGCTTCGGCCACTACTCTGACTGACGCCCCGTCGCCGCCCGCCGTTGTTCGGCGTGGTCGATCATTCGTTTGGCAGTTTTAGCCGCAAAGTCTTGACGAGAAGTTGAGCCTGGGCACCGACGTGGAAAGAACGTGGAGGAGTGATGGCCGGGCTACAGCGTCAAGACGCGCGGCGCCTGGCATCGGGCCGCGCTTTGCGCGCGGTCCTGCTGGTACTGCGGCCGGGCGTGACGGTCCTTATCGATCAGTTCTTGATGGTGATGCAGGAGATGTCGGAGCGCTTGAGGGTCCGGCAAACCGCCTCGGCCTGATCGCGGTCGAGGCCGGCGAAGCGAGCCCGGAACAGCTTCTTATCGCCTTTGCCGACGACCGGCTCGGTAAACGGATCGGCTTTGGTGAGCAGTCCGTGGGCCTGATTGCGCGCCGCTTCGATGCGTTGCCGGGCTTCCTCTTCGCTATCCAGTGCGCCGACCTGAATGATCCAGCCAGTACGAGGCGCGACGGCCTTGATCGCTCCGTTCTGCTGAATAGTCTGTGGCTGCGGACTCGGATCGGAATAGGCCAGGGCCTGCGGCGTGGAGGAGGACGATAGGCTCGATGCCGGCAGCACGCCGAGGATACCGTTTCCGGTGCCGTGATTGGCCGGCTGGGGCGGCATTTCAGGCCTGAGCAGGTCAGATTTGGCGACGTCAGACCTGTTGGTTTCGGTCTTCGCCACCATCGCGCTCGATGCTTCCTGCATATCCGGGCGTGCTGGCGAAATGGCATTGGTGACGGGTGTGGCCGCCTGCGCTGGGCTGGCGGACGCCAACTTTGCCTGTCCGGCCTTGACCTGGACAGTCTTCACCTTGACGGGCTTCATCGGCTCCGAGGAGCCGGGGATCGCAGTGATCTGCTGCGCTTGAATCACCCCGTTGGTAAACGGTGCGGGCTCGGTCCTGGCTTGCGGCTGCGGTATGGCCGCTGCAGCGGCTGCGATGAGTGATCGCGCCGCCGGTGCGGTCGAACGCGCTGGCGGCGCCGCGGCCGGCTCAGCCGATGCGACCTGAACGGCGCCCTGGACTTGAACCGTCTGCGTCGGTCGTGATGCGGCGTCGGCTTCGGCAACGTCGGCATTGGCGTCTGAAGAATTGCGCTCGGTGATCGCGGTAACGGTGCGCTTGGTCGCGGCTTTTTCGAGATTTTCGGCAAGCAGGCCGCGCATGATGGTGTCGCGCGAACCGCCGCTGCGGCCTCCCAGCACCACGCCGACCAAATGGCGGTTGCCGCGGCGCATCGAGGTCACCAGGTTGAAACCCGACGCGCGGGTATAGCCGGTCTTGATTCCATCGACGCCTTCGACATTGCCGAGCAGTTTATTGTGATTGCGGATCGAATGGCCGTGATAGTTGAACGCCGTGGTCGAGAAATAGCGGTAGTAACGCGGGAAACGCTCCTGGATAGCGCGGCCGAGGGTCGCTTGATCGCGCGCTGTCGTCACCTGTTCGTCGTCGGGCAGGCCGGAGGCATTGCGATAAACCGTCTTGGTCATGCCGAGCGCGCGCGCCTTGCGGGTCATCAGCTTGGCGAAATCGCCTTCGTCGCCGGCGATGGTTTCCGCGATCACGACGGCAGCGTCGTTGGCGGAACGCGTCACCAGTCCTTTGATTGCGTCTTCGACGGCGATGCTTTGGCCCGGGCGCAGACCGAGTTTGGTAGGAGCCTGCTCGGAGGCGTGCTCGGACACATCCATTTCAGTGTCGAGCTTGATCTTGCCGGCGTCGAGGCGCTCGAACAGCAAATAGAGCGTCATGATCTTGGTGAGCGAAGCGGGATGGCGGCTGGCGTCGGGATTGTTGGCGGAAAGCGTGGCGCCGGAGTTGCCGTCTACGATGATGGAGGAGAACGCCGGGCTGTAGCTCTCGCGCGCCTCATGGTGGTGGCGCGCGTGATGTCGATGCCGCGAGCGACGCGCATCGGCAGCGTCGGTTGTGAAAATGACCCCGGCGGTGACCGTGACCAGCCCGAAAACGCAAGCCCGCAATACACGCGAGGAAGCGAAGGTTGTGCGAAGCATGAACTTCCCCGTCCCAATGTCTGTCTTATCACCGGTTCGTGAGGCCAAATTGTGCCCGACGGCCGGTGCGTTTAGCTGCTCAAGGCGCCCGATCGGGGCATGGTTTTCCGCCCCGGAGGCCAAGCGGGCCGCCACTCCAGCTAAGACGCTGTTCACAAACATTTTTAGGATGTTTGTCCGGCGCGCGAGCAAGGCCGAGAATCAGGTTAGGTGGCTGGGGTTTCCAAAAGATTAATCAACCCTTGCGTGAGACTCAGGTGTTTGCACCAGCCGTCGTAATTTTGTGCGTCGCACAAAAATTCTTGACTGTATTGTGCATTGCACTATAAGTAGGCGCCAGGGAGTCGGGGCCTCCCGGAAATCAATTGCACATAGTCTGGGAAAGGACTCCATCATGGTCAAAATTGAAGACATTCAGCAGTACGGCAAAGAGCACCTCGAGACGGTCGTCGCCTCCGCAACGACCCTTCAGAACGGCTTTCAGGCCATCGCAAGCGCCTATGGCGACTACACCAAGAAGTCGTTTGAAGATACCAAGTCGCTGGTCGAGAAGCTGTCCGGCGTGAAGTCGCTGGACAAGGCGCTCGAAGTGCAGACCGAATACGCCAAGTCCGCCTACGAGACGCTCGTAGCCGAGTCGCAGAAGATCGCGGGGCTCTACACCGATCTCGCCAAGCAGACCTTCAAGCCGTACGAAGGCC
>DASQOU010000142.1:0-7250 GCA_035644295.1 Bradyrhizobium sp. | reverse complement strand
TCTGGATCAGGGAATAGATCGCCGACGAGATGGTTTGGGTTTCGCCCGGAATATTCGACACGAAGGTAATGGTCGCGCCGAATTCGCCGATCGCCTTGGCAAAGCCAAGCACCATCCCGGCCAGCACGCCCGGCAGCGCCAGGGGCAGTGTAACGGTCAGGAACACTTTCCACGGTGCTGCGCCCAGCGTTCCTGCCGCCTGCTCCAGCCTTCGGTCAACGGCCTCGATCGACAGCCGGATCGGTCGCACCAGCAGCGGGAACGACATGATCCCACAGGCCAGCGCCGCGCCTGTCCAGCGGAATGCAAACACGATGCCGAAATGGTCCGCCAGCCACGCACCGACGGCGCCGCGCCTGCCGAATGTCAGCAGCAGCAGATAGCCGGTGACGACCGGGGGCAGCACCAGCGGCAAGTGGATCGCTGCGTCTGCAACGGACTTGCCCCAGAACTCGCGTCGCGCCAGCAGCCACGCCACGGCGATCCCCAGCGGCGTCGCCACCAGGGTGGCAACCGTGGCAACCCGCAGCGAAAGCAGGATCGCCGTCCATTCGGTGGGTGAGAGTTCGAACACGCGATCTAAGTGGTCGGGCTGACGAGGAACGAGAAACCGTATTTCTCGAAGATAGCCTTTGCAGCCGATGATCGCAAAAAGGCAAGATAGGAGGCGGCTTCCGGTTTTGCAGTCGACGTCGCTGCCACCGGATAGATGATCGGAGGATGAGAATCCATCGGGAAAGTGCCGACGATTTTTACGCCGGGCTCGACCCTGGCGTCGGTTGAATAGACAATACCTAGTGCTGCTTCGCCGCGCGCTACGAGCGCGAGTGCCGCGCGGACATTCTCGGTCATGGCGAATTTCGGCTCAGCCGCGGCCCAGGCGCCAAGCTTCTCCAGAGACGCCTTGGCATATTTGCCCACTGGCACAGATGTTACGTCGGCGGTAGCGATCTTGCCGTCGCCGACGAGCTTTGCGAGGTCGAAGCCTTGTCCGATGGTCACGTTGTCGATTTTCGAGTCCTTCGGCGCGATCAGCACCATGCGGTTGCCGAGCAGGTTGACCCGCGTCGGTGCGTTGACGTTTTTCTTGTTGATGTCGTAGTCCATCCAGTCGGTATCGGCGGATACGAAAATATCCGCAGGCGCTCCCTGTTCGATCTGTTTTGCCAGCGCCGAACTCGCGGCGTAGCTGGCGACGATCTTGACACCCGTCTTTGCGGTATAGGCGGCATCGATGTCGTCGAGCGCATTCTTCATCGAGGCCGCCGCAAACACGGTGAGACTCTTGTCCTGGGCGTACGCAGGCAGAGCGGCCGGTCCGAACAGGATCGCGAGGGCAATGAAAAATCCGGCAAGCCGATGCATGGGCGCGCTCCGTACCCGCTCGCGGCGCTCGGTCGCGCGCGAAGTCAGGCTTAGTCAAACGTTGAAATGCGACAGGCGGAAGCGCCGTTCCACTGATCCCGGTGACTTACGGTCGATCGGGAGTTCGCGTGCGAAAACCATAACAGGCTGAGGGTTCGGGTAAAGTCTCTAATTGGCAGCGGGGCACCCTTGCAATGGCCATATCGATTTTGCGTCCGCCGGGCTCATTTCGCGAGGACGTGCTGATTACCCGGGAGGTATGGCTCAGTGGGATCGAGCGCGCCTATTCGGACGGCAGGATCGCGATCGAGACCGAATTCTCCTTGATACCGCTGACCTGCAGCACAAAGGGGCTTGGCGAAATCTCGTACTTCATGGTCTTGCGAATGCCGTCGCAATCGGTGGCGCCGCTGAAGGCCTTTGGCTTCAGCGCATGTCCATCCTGCACCACGTCGACCCAGCCACCTGCGGACAGGCTCACCGTGTAGGTGCCGGCCTTCGGCGGAGCCTTGAAGCTCGTAAACCCGGCAAAGGTGCCTTCCTTCGGCGCGCGCTCCGGTGGCGCGGGCAGTCGGGCCTCGGCCGGGGCGCTCAACCCCAGCGTCATGCCGGTCGAGGGCAACGCGGCTAGTTCACCGCCGGAGGCAAGTTTGACGCGATCCGGCGCGGTCAGCGCCGCCCGTTCACGATCGATGCTCCATTTGAATTTGTCGCAGCCGCTCGGCTCTTCCGCGGCGCTGGCGGGCGCGGCTGCGAGCAAGGCAAGCGCGATCAACAAGGAGTCGCGCATCATCAATCCACCGCGATCATGGCGTCGGAGGCCTTGACGACGACGGTTACGTGGCCTTTGGCCTTGATGCCGAGTTCATCGACCGCCTCGTTGGTGATAGCGGAGGTGATAATCTGGCCTTGGCCGATATCGACGCGGACATGCGAGGTGGTCGCGCCTTTCTTGACATCGACGACGGTGCCTTTGATCTGGTTGCGTGCACTGATGCGCATGATGGTTCCCTCAAGCCGCGCGCGGATATGCCGCGAACACGCTGGCTCTCGAATCGAAAATGAAAGGGTGGGACCGTCGCCCCCGCGAGGCCGCGCGCTTACGGTGCAACGGCACCGAAACCTTAGCGCATTTTGGGCCCGCGGCGATCGTCAGCTCCCAAGATTCTATTGCCTGGCGTCCGGTGCTGCCAGGACCTGGCGGCAGGCGGCCGGCAATTGCGCCAGCGTCATCGGCGGCTTCGGCTTCGGCGGCTCCGCCGGCGGCTTCGGGTGGATCACTTCATCCTTGAACCAGTAGGCCAAGTCCGCGGTGGTGCAGGCCTCGCCGTCCGTCGGCTCCGGCTGGCTTTCGCACTCGGTGCTGCCCGGCGGGCATTTGATGCGGATATGAAAGTGGTAGTCGTGGCCGTACATCGGCCGCACTTTGGAAAGCCAGCTGCGGTCGCCCTTGGCTTCCCGACACAGCGCTTTCTTGATCGCCGCATTGACGAAGATGCGCTGCACGCTCGGCTCCCGCGCAGCGCCGCGGATCAGCATCAGATGGTTCGGTGTCCAGACGCTCGGATCGATATCGAGCCGGTCAGGCCGCACCATCATCACCGCGGACATTTCCTCGCGCTCATTGCGCGACAACCGCCGGTCCGGCATCGGCGTCAGCCAGATATCGGCGTCCAGCCCCACCTGATGGCTGGCGTGCCCGGTGAACATCGGCCCGCCGCGCGGCTGCGACATGTCGCCGACCAATATGCCCGGCCAGCCGGCGTCCTTGTGAATGTTGGCCGCCAGCCGCTTCAGGAGCGCGACCATGTCGGGATGCGCCCAATTGCGATTGCGCGACAACCGCATCACCTGCCAGGTCTCGCCGTCGATCGGGAGCGCTTGCGCGCCCGCGATGCAGCCCTTGGCGTAGAAGCCGACCACGCGCGTCGGCATCGCCGCAGGAAGGACCTTGCGGCCGAACAGCTCCTTGGCGCCGAGCTTGGGATCGTTCGGATTGGCAAGCGGCGGCAGCGGTTTCGGATCGACGTTTCCCTTGTCCTGCGCCAACGCGGCGGAGGCGCTGACAACGGTGGCGATGGCGAGGAGGAGCAGAATGAAAATCGGGCGGAGGTTCATGGCAGCACTCTACATCACGCGCGCCCGGCGTGGAATTCGGCAATCGGTGGTCCCGCGTTCGCATGGTTGCGTCGGTTGCACCCCGCACGTGGGGGGGGCGCCGTCCGTAGCGGTTGAACGGCAGAAGCCACGGAATACACGGATCGAGCTTTCAAACCAGCCGAGCGGTCGGATAGGCACTGCGCCTTGGTAGCGAACGAGGGAATCGGTCGCTTTGGCGCGGCGCGCCGCCACCCTCTTTTACCATTCGATAACCCTCTCGATCATTGACGCCATTTCGCGCATCCATGGGTGATTGAATACATTGGCTGTGATTTTAGGTGTGTTTGGGAATTTCCCTGACGCATTCGCGGGCATTCCCGGTCGCCTATCCCAGCGATTGCTATCTTTCCACTTTCTCCTCCGCTTGTTCGCCTCTTAAACAGGCAGCTGAACCACGCAAGATGCGCCGGCGGCAAAAGCAGCCTTGGCGCAAAGGACACCATTTTTTCAGATACTTAGCCGAGAACATGCGCGCGGAATGCGGGTGAGGCTGCGATGTTGAGAATTTCGACGAAAAAAGTGAAACGAAAAAAGGGAGCAGCGGCAGCGCACGCTGCGCCGCGGGTTCGACCGGCGAAGCCGTCTGGCCGCATGGTAGCCGCCGAGATCGACGAGATCGCGCGCATGCGTGCGGAGGCGGAAGCTGCGGTTGCGCATGCGCGAAAGGCGCACGAACGGCTGCGCGAAGCCATCGACATCCTGCCGCAAGGCATCGTGTTCCTCGACGCCGACGGACGCTACATTCTCTGGAACAAGAAATATGCCGAGATCTACAGCCGCAGTTCGGACTTGTTCAAGCCGGGCGCGCGGCTGGAGGACACCATCCGTATCGGCGTGGAGCGCGGCGATTATCCGGAAGCCGTCGGCCGCGAGGACGAATGGATCGCCGAGCGGATCGCCAAGCTCTATCAGCCCGGCGGACGCCACGAGCAACGCCTTGCCGACGGCCGCTGCATTCTGATCGAGGAGCGGCTGACCGAAGATGGCGGCATCATCGGCCTGCGCGTCGACATCACCGAATTGAAGCAGCGCGAAGCCTCGTTTCGCCTGCTGTTCGACAGCAATCCCATTCCGATGATCGTCTGCGCGCTGGACGACGAACATGTAGTTGGAGTCAACGACGCCGCAATCGCGCATTACGGCTATGACCGCGACCAATTCGAAAAGCTGACCATCCGCCGCCTTCAGGCCTTTGAATCCGAACCACCCTGGACGCAGGACCGCAGCAGCGATGAACAGGTGGCCCACACCTGGAAGCATGTCAGGGCCGACGGAACGCTAATCGATGTGGCGATCTATTCGCGTCACCTGGTTTACGGCGAAAAGCCTGCCGTGTTGCTGGCGCTGATGGACATCACCGAGCGCAAGCGCGCCGAGGCGCGGCTAAGTTTCCTGGCGCAGCACGACGGTTTGACGGGCTTGCCGAACCGCAATCTGCTGCGGCAACGGATGGACGAGATTCTGCTGCATATGCGGCGCAGTTCGGACCA
The DNA here is from genome assembly GCA_035644295.1 of Bradyrhizobium sp. Classification (GTDB taxonomy): domain Bacteria; phylum Pseudomonadota; class Alphaproteobacteria; order Rhizobiales; family Xanthobacteraceae; genus Bradyrhizobium. The sequence goes on along the minus strand of DASQOU010000142.1, from coordinate 2,235 downwards.
GGCCGCGGTGCTGATACTCGGCATCGACAATTTCAAGGCGGTCAACGATACGCTTGGCCACGGCATCGGCGACAAGCTGCTCCGTGCGGTAGCCAAGCGGCTGCAATCCATGCTGCGTGAGGAAGACGCGCTGGCCCGTCTCAACTCCGACGAATTCGCCGTCGTCCAGAGCGGAATGGCGCGGCCGGAGGACGCGGTACTGCTGGCGAGGAGATTGCTGGAGGCGATAGGCGAACCCTATATGCTAGGCGGCCATTGCGTTGTGATCGGCGCCAGCCTCGGCATCGCGATGGCGCCCGGCGATGGCGACGAATCGGAACAGCTTCTGAAGAGCGCCGACATGGCGCTTTCGCGTGCCAAGAACGACTCGCGCGGCACCTTCAGCTTCTTCGAGGCAGGAATGGACGCGCGCGCTCAGGCCCGCCGCAAGATCGAGGCCGATCTGCGCGAGGCCATCGAGAAGGATGTGCTGCGGCCGTATTATCAGCCGCTGGTCGATCTTTCGACCGGGCGCATCACCGGTCTTGAGGCGCTGGTGCGCTGGCCGCACGCTGAACGCGGCATGATCTCCCCGGCGGAATTCATCCCTATCGCCGAGGAGACCGGCCTGATCAACGGGCTCGGCGGCCGGATATTGCGCTGCGCCTGCATGGACGCGGCGCTGTGGCCGGGCGATTTCCGCGTCGCGGTCAACCTGTCGCCGGCGCAGTTTCGCACCGGCAACCTGCTGTCGATGGTGATCGATGTGTTGAAGCAGTCCGGCCTGCCGGCAAAGCGGCTCGAACTGGAAATCACCGAGACCCTGCTTCTGGAAAAGAGCGACCATGTGCTGGCAACGCTGCATGCGCTGCGTGCGCTCGGCGTACGCATTTCGATGGATGATTTCGGTACCGGTTATTCCAGCTTGAGTTATTTGCGAAGCTTTCCCTTCGACAAGATCAAGATCGATCAGGCCTTCGTGCGCGACGTTGCCGCCAATCGGGATGCCCAGGCAATCGTCCGCTCGATCATCAGCCTCGGTATTGGACTGGGCATTATTATCACGGCCGAAGGCGTCGAGAACGAAGCCGAGCTGAACTATCTGCGCGCCGAGGGCTGTCACGAGGGACAGGGCTTCCTGTTCAGCCATGCGCGGCCCAACGAAGAGATCGTCGGGCTGTTGGCGGCGCAGTGCGGCACGAACGTTCCCTTGAAGACGGACGGTTCAGGAAGATCGTCGCGGGTCGCCTGACGCCTATCTGCTGCGCGCGCCCTTGCGCTTGTGCAGATGATAGGTCAACGCCAACGCCAGGCAATGTCGGAGCGCCGGTTCCGAAATTTCGTCCTCGGCGTTCAGGATGATGCTTCGATTGCCGCCAAAGCTGAATTCGCGGGGATATAATTCGCGGAAGGTCTCGACCAGATCGGTCTGGCAATGGAAGTACACCGCATATTGATTGGCGGTGGATTTGACCTGATCGATGCGGATCGTGCTGCCGCTTTTGGTCTCGGCGGTCAGGTAGCTTGGCTGGCCCCATTTCAGGGTTTCCTCAAGCCGGCCGACGCCCTTGGTGGTCTTGGCGGTGTCGAAAATCAAACGTCGCAGCGCCAGCAATCTTGCCCTGATCGGCGCCGGATAGGCCCTGAAAACCGCATCGACCGCAGGTTCTGAAAATCCGGCCGGACTTTTGCTCTTCACACTCTTTGCAATCGCCGGCTTCTTCGATGTGCTGCCCATTGTGGTGTCCCGAGAGATTGTTGGCTTGATCATCCCCTGTGATCAGAGCATGATTTTGTGCGATCCGGCACCCACCTTTCCATCGCGGTGCACGCAGGCCTCCGCCTCAAGGCACTCTAAGCGGCGTCGCGCAGGCCGGCCAGGAAGGTATCGACGCTTTCGAACAGCCTGCTGGCGTGCTGGCTGAGTTCGCCGGAGGCAGAGAGAACGGTATCGGCCAGCGCGCGCGACTGGTCGGCGGCATTGCTTGCGCCGGCCACATTGACCGCAACTTCGCTGGTGCCGGCGGCGACCTGTTGCACGCTCCGCGCAATCTCGCGGGTCGCCGATCCCTGTTCCTCGACGGCGGCGGCGATGGTGGTGGCGATGGCGCTGATTTCGCGGATGGTGTCGCTGATGCCGCCGATCGCTATGGCGCAGTCGCCGGTTGAGGATTGGATCGCGGTGACCTGTCCGGCAATCTCCTCGGTCGCCTTCGCCGTCTGACTGGCGAGCGCCTTGACCTCGGATGCGACCAC
>DASQOU010000141.1:0-3152 GCA_035644295.1 Bradyrhizobium sp. | reverse complement strand
CTGCCCGAACGCGCTATCGAAGAATTTGGCGTGCCGCTGCCACGCAGGCTCCTTCGTCAACGGCATCAGCGGCGAATCCGCCGATGGCGGCATCCCCGCCAGGAAACGCGCGGTATCGTCCGCGGTCACGGTGTCGGCCGCGCGCGCGAGCGCCGTGGCTGCGAACAACATGGCCGCAGCGACGGCCGCCATTTTGATGGGCTGATGCATCGTTATTCGGGGCTTGCCGATACGGCCGCCGAGCCTGGATCGGCCCGCTTGCGGAAGATGGCGTAGATCAAAAGGCCTGAGATCATCATCAAAGTGCCCAGCAATGACTGCAGCGGCCGTTCCGTCAACAGATAATACATCATGAAGACCGTCACGAGCAGGAAAACCGCAGGCGTTACCGGGTATCCCCAGGCGCGATAGGGCCGCGGCAGCTCGGGCTGCGTGATGCGCAGCTTGATGACGCCGAGCACGGTAAAGAACGAGCAGAACAACAGCGCGAACTGGATGAAATCGAGTACGGCCTCGAAACTGCGGGTGAACAGCAACAGGTTCGCGACCGCGAGCTGGAACAGGATCGCATAGACCGGCGCGCCAGAGCTCGATTTGCGGGCGAATACCCGCAGCGCCGGCATGTCCTCCCCCATGGTCATCATGACGCGCGGGCCGATCCACATCATCGCGCTGATGGAAGACACAAGCCCGATACAAATCATCGCACCGACGACGCGGCCGCCGATCTCACCGAAAATGTGGCTGCCGGCGATCCGCGCGACATCAAGCTGCCCGGACAGTTTGTCGATCGGCGTGGTGTGCAGGAACACCGCGTTCAGCGCGACATAGAGCACAAGGACAATCAGCGTCCCCGCCAGCAGCGCGCGCGGCAGGTTTTGCTGCGGCGTGCGCATCTCGCCGATGATATAGGTCGCGGCGTTCCACCCCGAAAACGAGTACATCACGAACACCAGCCCGATGGCGAAAGGCGCGCTGGTGATGTGGGCGAAGTCCGAAACCGATGGCGTGAACGAGACCGGTTGCGGCGTGCCGATGACAAATCCCGCAATCAGGAACGCGACGATCAGCACGACTTTCAAAATGGTCGAGATCAATTGAAAGGTGCCGGAGTGCCTGACGCCGCCAAGCTGAACAATCGACACCAGCCAGACCACACCGATTGCAAGCACAAGCGGCGGCGCGCCCGGCAGCACCGCTTTGCCGTATTCCCCGAAAGCCATCGCCGCCAGCGCCACCGGTGCGGCGAAGCCGACCGTCGCCGACACCCAGCCCGCCAGAAATCCGAAAGCTGGATGAAAGGCGCGGGTCAGGAAATTGTATTCGCCGCTCGAGCGCGGAAACATCGCGCCGAGTTCACTGTAGGAAAAAACCCCGCAGAGCGCGACAACGCCGCCGACCGTCCATAACAGCAGAATGGAAAAGCCCGAGGGGATGTCCTTGACCTGAAAGCCGAGGCTGGTGAAGACCCCGACGCCAACCATGTCGGCCACGACGATGGCGGTCGCCACCATGACGGAGACCGTGGTCCCGGCCCCGGAGAGCCGGCCGGGCCACGCCGCGCTTTCCGCTCCTGATGCCGCCATACCGGTCCACGCTTTGGGTCACGCCTGCGATCTCTTCATCGTGCAGGCTGGGCAGTGGCAATTCAAGCAATGCTAACAACGTCTTAAATGTTGGCATGAATATGGTAGTTTTGTACCATTGAAGGCGGATATTGCGAAAGCAAAGTGGCCGGCCCACAATCGCGACACGATTTGGTGCTCCGTTTCGCGTTCTGGAAGTGGGGAGTTTTTCCGGGTGCTTAACGTTCCCTCAACGTTGGCAGGCTGACATACGCCGATCGCCTTTGGCGATATTGGGGCAAGGGGTGGATGGTCGGAGCGAATCCGAAATTCCAGACGTCTGATTATGTGGGCCAGGTGACGCCACCGGGCGCGACCCGGCATGCGTCGACACTGCTTGCGCAGCATGGCGCCGGTTCTCATCGATGGCGCTGGATCGCCCTTCTGTCCGCGCTTGTCCCGCTCTCGCTCGTGCTCGTTCAAAGCGGCAAGGCGCCAAACGCTGAAATGCTGGCCGCCGACTCCCAGACGTCAGGAGATTCGTTCGACGATCGGTTCCCGGCGGCGCAATTCAATGACCGCTTCTCGGGCGCCAGTGAACCCTTCGTGCCGCGTCAGTCCTCCGATGCGCCTCGCAATCGCATGGCTCAGGTTGACCCCGCCCCCTACAGGGTTGCCTCGCTAGCGCCGACGGTCCCGTACCAGCGCCCCGCCAGAGAAGAACAGACCACACTGGTCAGCCTGAAATCCTCGGCATTTCCCTATCTCGGCAACAATCCGCGCACCGACGAGCCGTTCCTCAACGTTACGAATGGCGACCGCCGCGGCCATCGCGGTCTCGGGGGCAAGGTTTTTTGGCAGGACGAGACCTACAACGATAACCGGGTTCTCATGCATGTCCCGGAGAATTTCGATGTCCGCAAACCGGGCGTGATCGTTGTATTCTTCCACGGCAACGGCGCGACGCTGGAGCGCGACGTGCGCGACCGGCAACTCGTGCCGCAACAGATTTCGGATGCCGGCGTCAATGCCGTGTTGCTGGCGCCTCAGCTGGCGGTCGATGCCGCCGATTCCAGCGCCGGCAAGTTCTGGCAGCGGGGCGGGCTCAAGCGCTTCGTGACCGAGTCATCCGAGCACCTCGCCCGCCTCTACGGCGATCCGGGCACCGCCAGGGCTTTCGCGAACATGCCGGTCGTCATCGTCGGCTACAGCGGCGGCTTTGTGCCGGCGGCCTGGAGCCTCGAAGTGGGCGGCCTCGGCAACCGCGTGCGCGGCGTGTTCCTGCTCGACGCGGTGTATGGCGAGCTCGACAAGTTCGTATCCTGGATTGTCGACAACCGATCCGGCTTTTTTGTCAGCGCCTATACGCGTTACACCAAGCGCCACGATAACGAATTGATGCAGATGCTGAAGGAGAAAGGCATCGCCATCACCGAGGACATGGATGGGCCGCTGCGGCCCGGCAGCGTGGTATTTGTCGAGACACCGGAGGGCGTGACGCATCGCGATTACGTCACGCACGCCTGGACCGAAAATCCCGTCAAGGAAGTGCTCGTCAAGATGGCGGCGACGCCCGCGCTGACGCGG
>DASQOU010000140.1:0-7229 GCA_035644295.1 Bradyrhizobium sp. | reverse complement strand
AAACTGGCTGGCGCACTTCGAAAGCGTGCTCGCCAGCCCCGGCGACGGCTCCCTGAAGACCCTGTTTCATCCTGACAGCTATTGGCGGGACGTGCTGGCGCTGAGCTGGAACCTGCAGACCATCAACGGCACTGAGGCCATCCTGAAAGAGCTGCAAGGCCTTAGCCGCAGCGCCGTGCCCCGCCAATTCAGGATCGACCCCGATCGCGCCGCGCCGCGCCGCGTTACCCGCGCCGGCACGGAGACAATCGAAGCGATTTTCAAATTCGAGACCATCCAGGGTCGCGGCAGCGGAATTCTGCGGCTGATCCCCGACGCCGGCGATGGCAACAGGCTCATAGCCTGGACGCTTCTCACCGCGCTCGACGAATTGAAGGGGTTTGAAGAGCGGCTCGGGTCGGCGCGGCCGCGGGGCCAATCCTACTCGCGCGACTTTCGCGGACCCAACTGGCTCGATCAGCGGAAGGAAGCGGCCGCCTATGCCGACCGCGATCCGGTCGTTCTGGTGGTCGGCGGCGGACAGGCCGGACTTTCGATCGCGGCACGCTGCAAGCAGCTGCAGATCGATTCGCTGATCGTCGACCGCGAGGCGCGCATCGGCGACAATTGGCGCAAGCGTTACCACGCGCTGACCCTGCACAATCAGGTGCAGGTCAATCACCTGCCCTATATGCCATTTCCACCGAATTGGCCGGTCTATATCCCCAAGGACAAGCTCGCCAACTGGTTCGAGGCCTATGTCGAGGCCATGGAGCTGAACTACTGGACCGCGACCACGTTCGAGAGCGGCGCTTATAACGAGGCTGAAGGACGCTGGTCGGTGGTGCTGCGCGGCGCCGACGGCAGCCAACGCACGATGCATCCACGGCATGTGGTGATGGCGACCGGCGTCAGCGGCATTCCGAATCTGCCGGAACTGCCAACGCTCAAGAAATTCACCGGCACCGTTTTGCACTCCAGCCAGTACAGCGATGCTGAAGACTGGAAGGGCAAAAAGGCGCTTGTGATCGGCACCGGCAATAGCGGCCACGACATTGCGCAGGACCTGTATTCGAGCGGCGCCAAGGTGACGCTGGTTCAGCGCAGCCCGACCCTGATCACCAATATCGAACCATCGGCGCAACTCGCCTATGCGACTTATAATGAAGGAACGCTTGAGGATAACGACCTGATCGCGACTTCCATGCCGCTTACGCTTGCGAAGAGAAGCCACGTGATGCTGACCGAACAATCGAAGAAATTCGATCAGGAATTGCTCGAAGGGCTCGCGCGGATCGGTTTCAAGCTCGATTACGGTGACGGCGGCACCGGCTGGCAGTTCAAGTACCTCACCCGCGGCGGCGGCTATTATTTCAACGTCGGTTGCTCCGATCTGGTCGTGCAGGGCGAGATCGGACTTAGGCAATTTTCCGATATCGAATCCTTTGTCGCCGATGGCGCGCGGACGAGGCGCGGCGAGACGCTTGCCGCCGATCTGATCGTGCTGGCGACCGGCTACAAGCCGCAGGAGCATCTGGTGCGCCAACTGTTCGGCGAACAAGTGACCGAGCGCGTCGGCCCGATCTGGGGATTCGGCGACGGGCACGAATTGCGCAACATGTACACCCGCACGCCCCAACCGGGCCTATGGTTCATCGCCGGCAGTCTGGCGCAGTGCCGCATCAATTCGAAATATCTGGCGCTGCAGATCAAGGCGATTGAGGAGGGGTTATTGCCTAGGGGCGTGCGCTCTTCCCCTCTCCCCTTGCGGGAGAGGGTGGCTGAGATGCGAAGCATCGAAGACGGGTGAGGGGTCTCTCTCCGCGGATGCAGACCCCTCATCCGCCCACGATACTTCGTATCGTGGGCACCTTCTCCCACAAGGAGAGAAGGAAGAAAGAAAGCACATATGCCAGTCATTCTCGGCTCAGGTGAGCATCGCTACCGCGTGGTGGAGAACTGGGCGAAGCTGCCGGACGGTTGGAATCTCACCGACGTTGCTTCCGTTGCGGTCGACAGCAAGGATCGCGTCTACGTCTTCAATCGCGGCGCCCATCCGATGGTCGTGCTCGACCGCGAGGGCAATTTCGTCCGAAGCTGGGGCGAAGGCCTGTTCAGCCGCGCGCATGGGCTGCACATCGACGCGGACGATCATCTCTACTGCACCGATGACGGCGACCATACGGTGCGGAAATGCACCACCGACGGCAAGGTGCTGCTGACCATTGGCATCCCCAACAAGCCCACGCCATTCATGAGCGGCGAGCCGTTTCACCGCTGCACCCACACCGCACTGTCGCCGAAGGGTGAGATCTATGTCTCGGACGGCTACGGCAACGCCTGCGTGCACAAATATACGCCCGACGGTCGACTGATAAAAAGCTGGGGCGAGCCGGGCAGTGATCCCGGCCAATTCAATATCGTCCACAACATCGCAACCGACGACGACGGTTTTGTCTATGTCGCGGACCGCGAGAACCATCGGGTCCAGGTGTTCGACGGCAACGGCAAATACGAGGCGCAGTGGAACAATCTGCACCGGCCCTGCGCGCTGCACTGCTGCGGCGGCCGGCAGCCGAATTTTATCATCGGCGAGCTCGGCCCCGGCATGCCGGTCAATCGCAAGGGGCTGAATTTGGGCCCGCGCCTGACCATCGTCGACGCCAAGGGCAAGCGCATCGCGCGGCTTGGCGGCGAAACCGGCCCCGGCCTGGAGATCGGCAAATTCCTCGCGCCGCACGGCGTCGCGCTCGATTCCAAAGGCGCCATCTATGTCGGCGAGGTCGGCGTCACCAACTGGAGCACGAGTTTTCCGGACACGCCGATGCCGGCGGTGGTTCGCTGCCTCCAGAAGCTGGAGCGGGTGGCCACCTCTTAACTGCCGGTTAGCGCGAGGCCGCCTGCCGGTACAAACTTCTGTTCATTCCGCCTTGAGGTTGGACGCCTTGATGATCGGCCACCACCGCTCCATCTCGGCTTTTTGAAATGCCCGCAGGGTTTCGGGCGCTTGCTGGTCGCGCGGCGAAATTTGAATGCCGAGGTCCGCGAAACGCCTCTCGACCGAGGGATCGGCGAGCACCTGCCTCAGGGTGGCGTTCAGCCTGTCGACAATATCCTTCGGCGTGCCCTTCGGCACCCAAAGTCCATACCAGAGCGAGGCAACGAAGCCTTTGAGACCTGCTTCGTCCGCCGTCGGAATATCGGGTGACGAAGGCAGCCGCGCTTTACCCGTGACGGCAAACGGCTTGATGCTGCCGGTTGCAACCAGCGATCTGAAATTCGACGCCGGCTCGATCATGAAATCGATCTGTCCCGCCAGCAGATCCCGCATAGCCGGCGCATTGCCGCGATAAGGCACGAATTGAAACTTGGTCGCGGTCTCCTTTTGAAACGAGATCCCGGCGAGATGGCCGGTCGCGCCGACGCCGGCAATTCCGACCGACGCCTTGTCGGGATTGGCCTTGAGATAGGCAATCAATCCCCTCAGATCGTCTGCCGGAAGGCTGTTCCGGCCGACGATCAACAACGGTTCGCTTCCAATCTCGATAACCGGTTCGAGATCCTTCAACAGATCGAACGGCAGGGCGTAAAGGCCGCCGGTGAGCATGTGCGTGGTCGACGTGCCGATGCTGAGCGTGTAGCCGTCGGCGGGCGCGCGAACCGCGCGGCCGACGCCGATGCTGCCGGCAGCGCCTGCGACGTTCTCGATGATGATGGATTGCCCGAGAATTCCCCGCATCTGCTCGGCCAGATATCGCGCCAGCGTATCGGTTGCGCCGCCGGCGGGGAACGGCACAATCATGGTGAGGTTGCGGGCCGGATAGGGTTGTGCTGCGACGATGCTGGTCCATCCAAGAGCGAACAGCACAGCGAGCATCGCCGTCAGATATCTGCGCATGAGTCTCCCCCAAGATCTGCGGATGCAGCGATCAGGCATCACCGATGACCTCGCGCCGCCGTCGTTCGGATTCTTCCGCATAACGCCGCATCGCGTGGGCCTCGGTCAGCAGGCCGATCGGCCGGCGTTCGCCCCCGATTTCGACCACCGCCAGCGATTCGGCTTCCGCGACGTCGAACACGGCAATGGCGTCCTGGATGTTCATGCCGGGATACAGCACGTCCCGCTGGTGATGAAGAATGCCACGAAGACCTTTTGCCGCATCGATGTCGGGCGCATGCGCATCGGCCACGAGCACCAGCCCCAAATATTGCCCCATCTCATCGACCGCGACCACCTGGGTCTTCGACCCCAACGGAAATTTGGCGCGGAATTCCGCAATCGGCAGGTCGGCGTTTACGGTAGCCACATCCGGCCGCATCAGGCGCCGTACCGTGAGATCGCGGATCCAGCCCACATCGGCGGCGCTGCGGATGGTCTCGCCGCGCAGGTGCAATCGCCACGTCGCGAATGAGTAACCGAACAATTCGCGCGTGATCTGGGTCGAGATGATCACCGCGACCAGCACGACAGTCGTCAGCCAGAGGTCGCCGGTCGATTCAAGCGCGATGAACGACATCGTCAACGGCCCGCCGATCACGGATGCCGACAGCGCGCTCATGCCGATGATCGCATAGACGTTCGGATCGAGGTTGAACCCCGGCGCGATCGTGTCGATGCCGGCCGCGAACAGACGGCCGCCGATCGCGCCCAGAAAAAGCGTGGCAAAAAACAAGCCGCCGCGAAATCCACTTCCAAGCGACACCACCGACGCGATCGTCTTTAAGACGAACACCAAGGCGATGAACGCCAACGGCATGGAGATGATCCCGGCAAATTGCAGCGCGCCGTGCCCCGACGACATTACCTCCGGCGTCCGCAATGCGAGGAGACCCACGGCAAGTCCGCCAAGCGCCGTGCGTAACGGCGGCCAAAGTCCCGTCTTCGACAATAGCGTTTCGGTGAGCGCGACGCCGCGCATGATTGCGATGCGGAACAACGCCGCAACAACGCCAAGCAAGCCTGCGATGGCGAGATCGCGCCCCAGCACCTCGCCGACCGGCCCGACGCCAACGCCGAGCGACAACGCCGTAAATCCGTGAGCGACAAAATAGCCGACCACCGAGGCGACCCCGACCGGCGTCAGATTGGCGGGCGTATATCCGCCGATCACAAGCTCAAAGGCATAGAAGGCGCCCGCCAATGGCGCTCCAAAGGCGCCTGCAATCGCGGCCGCGGCACCGCAGCCGACCATGAGGCGCTGATCGGCGCGGCGCAGATGAAATCCGCGGCCGAGCGAGGCGGCAAGCCCGCTGGAAAGTTGGGTATAGCCCGCCTCAAGCCCGACCGACGCGCCAACGCCGCTTGACCAAATCGTCTGCAACGCGACGATCACACTGCCGCGAAACGACATTCGCCCGCCATGCAGGGCATTGGCCTCGATTGGATCGATTTCGCGCGCCGGCCGCCAACGCACCAGCAGCAGGAAAGCGACCCCCAACAGAAGCCCGCCGAGACTCGGAACCAGTAGCGCCCGCAGTGGATCGATCTTGACCTGGCTTGAAAGACGATCTCCCGCTTCAAGGTTGAACAGCACCACGTGGAGGGCGTCGACCGCGGCGCTCATCGCCACCACCACCAATCCGCCCAATGCTCCGACCAGTGCCGCAAGCACCACCAGGCTCGTTTCATGGGCCCGAACGAACGCCCTCAGCCGGCGCGGCGCCTCCAGGTAGTGGAACTTGGTGATCATTTTGCCGTGTCCGTACGCTGCGAAAGCTGCTGCCCCGCCTTGTTTAGCGGGCTTGATACCGCCCCCGCCATCCGGCGCAGTGGCGGATAAGGCCGTGAACGCTCTTCACAATCCCGTCACGCTGCCTGTAGTATGTCAACTCATGCTGCTTCGCAGCGCATATGGAGGCCGGGAGCGTTACTTGAACGCACATGTCTCGCAGGGCGGTTGGCCGGTACTGGTACTGAATGCGGACTTCCGGCCGCTGAGTTATTATCCGCTGTCCCTCTGGTCGTGGCAGGACGCGATCAAGGCGGTGTTTCTCGATCGCGTTAATATCGTCGAGCACTACGACCGCGCCGTGCGCAGCCCCTCGTTCGAGATTCAATTGCCGAGCGTCGTGTCGCTGAAATCCTTCGTCAAGCCGACCACGCATCCCGCCTTTACCCGGTTCAACGTGTTCCTGCGCGACCGTTTCGCCTGCCAGTATTGCTCGGCCAGCGACGATCTCACCTTCGATCACATCGTCCCGCGCAGCAAAGGCGGCCAGACCACGTGGGAAAACGTGGTCGCCGCCTGTTCGCCGTGCAACCTGCGCAAGGGAAACCTGACGCCGCAGCAGGCACGGATGTTTCCAAAGCAACTCCCGTTCGCGCCGACGGTGCATCAGCTGCACCGCAACGGCCGGCTGTTCCCGCCAAACTATCTACACGACAGCTGGCTCGATTATTTATACTGGGATACAGAGCTCGATCCGTAGGAAGCGCCTCAGTCGATCCTATGGAACACCTTTCAAGACAGGCGTTTGCGACATAAGATCGTCGCCTGTTTTGCGCGCGCCTGATCGCCCCGTCCGCGGAACACGCGCACGCCGATTGGCCAGGAGACTGCCATGCCCGCTTTGACTGAATGGAAGGTGCCGCCGGTGAATCAGCCCCGCGCGGGCGACTACAGTTTCGATCTCGATCGCGTGCTTTCCTCCATGGTCGGTCTGCATTCGATCATCCCCCCTGACGCCTTCAGCGCCGATACGCTCGGCACCGAGCGCGCAGGCAATGGCGTTGTGATCGACGACGGACTGGTGCTGACCATCGGCTATCTGATCACCGAGGCCGAAGCCGTCTGGCTGCATATCGGCGAGGGCCGCGTGGTGGAAGGGCACGCGCTTGGCTTCGATCCGGTGTCCGGCTTTGGCCTGGTGCAGGCCCTTGGCCGCATCGATCTCGATCCGCTGCCGCTCGGCTCTTCGGCGGCAACCGAGATCGGCGACCGGGTGGTGATGGGCGGCGCCGGCGGGCGTACGCGATCGGTCGCAAGCCACATCGCTACCAAGCAGGAATTTGCCGGCTACTGGGAATATCTGCTCGACGAGGCGATCTTCACCCATCCCGCGCATCCCACTTGGGCCGGCACCGGGCTGATCTCCAACCGCGGCGAGTTGATCGGTATCGGCTCGCTTCAGCTCGAGCGCGAGCGCGAGGGCAAGGCCGAGCATGTCAACATGGTCGTGCCGATCGATCTGCTCAAGCCTGTGCTCGACGATTTGCTCAAATTCGGCCGCGTCAACAAGCCGGCGCGGCC
>DASQOU010000139.1:0-3064 GCA_035644295.1 Bradyrhizobium sp. | reverse complement strand
GTCAGGCCCGCGAAGCCTCGATCCTGCACCGGCTCGCCAAGGGGGAAGCGGATATTCCAACCTTGGTGCGGGCGATCTATATCGGCATCGACCCGCGGCTGACCGGCGCCGCCGGCTATTCGGTGCTGGCGCATCTGGAAGACCTGGTCGCACGCGGGATCGTGGTGACGGATGGCGACCCGGTGATCGGCGGGACCTATAGATTGGCGGCGGCTTAATCCACCGTCATTCCGGGATGCGCCGCCCGTACTCGGGTTTACCCGAGTTCGGCAAAAATGGACGTCCAAGTCGGCAACAGCCGACTCGGGTGGCGCAGACCCGGAATCCAGAGATTGTTGCGCGAGATTCCGGGTTCGCGCTGCGCGCGCCCCGGAATGACGGTGCCCAACTCCCTACTTCTTCACTACCTTCGGCTGGACCTTGGCAGGGGCCTGCGGCTTCTTCACCGGCTTGGCGTTGTCGACGGCGTTGTTGATATCCTCGATCAGTCTGGTAACGCGCGCGGCGTTGCTGCCGAGATCGCTCTCGAAATAGCGCGACGATGAGCGGATATCGACGCGCGATCCCTCACCGTCGGGCGTGACCCGGATCGACACGTCCTCGCGGAATCCCATGATCGGCGTCCGCGCCACCGCCTCGATGCGGCCGATGCGGCGCGGCAGCTGTGGAGCGCGCTCGTCGATCACAAGCCATTTGCGCTTGGTGACCAGCTGCAGCGTGACCTCATAGGCCCGTTGTACGGGGACGTCGAGTTCCACCGTCTCGATGTCGGGATAGGCCAGCCGTTGCTGCTCGGCGGAATACAGCCCGGTATAGACCGCGGTGTTGGCGCCCTCGCCGGTGCGCAAGCCCGCCAGTGCGTCGAAGCGCGGCGGATCGATCGGATCGGTGGTGATGTCGTGGATCGGCGGCAGCTTGCGATATTGCAGGGCGAGATAGGCGGGATAGGCAAGCACCGCCGCGTCGATCAGCAGCGCCAACAGGATGCGGCCCATGCCGCGCGAACCGTTCTGCCAGATCGCGACAAAGGCGGCGAGGCTGACCAGAATCGAAAGACCGGCGCAGCCCAGCGCGCCGAAGAACGTCGCCAGCGCCGGCTTCACTTCGAGGAAGCCGAAGCGGACGATGAGGATCGAGACCAGCACCGCGACTATCGAGAATACCGCCAGATTACGCGCCCATGACGCGAGGCTGGACACGGGCTCCGACTGATAGGGAGCGGAAAACCTGCGGGCCATCAGTAGAAATCTGCCGGGTTGGAGCCTTGCCGGGCGAAATGCTGCCGGGCTGCGCACTGGCCCGTTTGAGACCACGGTCCTGCGGCAAATTCAAGGGACTTTGGTGGCGCATTGCCGCGCCCTTATCCCTCCCCTTGTGGGCAGGGTGGCGCGTTGTGAGCGAAGCGAACAACGTGTCGGGTGGGGGGCTGCCTCCCCGCAGAATGATTTTTCGCGCACTGCCGTGCGCTACCCCCACCCGGCGCTTCGCGCCACCCTCCCCACAAGGGGGAGGGATTAAGACGCGCTACGCCGCCGCGTTGGGAAAACTGTACGCCTTGAACTGGTCTCGCAGCGCGGTCTTCAGGATCTTGCCCGTCGCGGTGTGGGGAATGCCGTCGACGAACACGATGTCGTCCGGCATCCACCATTTGGCGATCTTGCCTTCCATGTATTTGAGGATGTCTTCGCGTGTCGCGGTGTGGCCCTGCTTGAGCTGCACGATCAGCAGCGGACGCTCGTCCCATTTGGGATGGTGGATGCCGATCACGGCGGCCTCCGCGATCGCGGGATGTCCGACCGCGAGGTTTTCCAGATCGATTGACGAAATCCATTCGCCGCCGGACTTGATCACATCCTTGGAGCGATCGGTGATCCGCATGTATCCGTTGGCGTCGATGGTTGCGACGTCGCCAGTGTCGAAATAGCCGTCCGGGTCGAGAATATCGGCATCGATGCGGAAATAGGCCTTCGATACCGCGGGACCGCTTACCTTCAACCGTCCGAACGTCTTGCCGTCCCACGGCAGGTCCTTGCCGGCATCGTCGGTAATTTTCATCTGGACGCCGAACGGCGGGTAGCCCTGGGTCTGGAGAACATCGAGCCGGGCCTCGCCGGTGAGTTCGCTGTACGGAGGCTTCAGCGAGGCCAGGGTGCCGATCGGGCTCATCTCGGTCATGCCCCAGGCGTGGCGGACCTGGACTCCCATGTCGAGGAACGATTTGATCATCGAGCGCGGCATCGCCGAGCCGCCGCAGACCACCATTCGCAGGTGAGGCAGTTTCAGCTGATTGGCGGCGATATGATTGAGCAGCATCAGCCACACCGTCGGAACACCGGCGGTATGCGTCACCTTCTCGGTATCCAGCAGCTCGAATACCGACGCACCGTCGAGTTTCGCGCCGGGCAGCACCAATTTGGTACCCATCGACGGCGCCGAGAAAGCGATGCCCCAGCTGTTGGCATGGAACAGGGGAACCACCGGCAGCATTGTATCGGCAGCGTTGGCACCCAGGGAATCGCCGGTGTTGGCCATCAAGGCGTGGAGAACGTTGGAACGATGCGAATACAGCACGCCCTTGGGATCGCCCGTGGTACCGGATGTGTAGCACATCGCCGCCGCGGTATTTTCGTCAAACGTCTTCCACTTGAAATCTCCGTCCGCCTCCGCGATCCAGTCCTCATAGGCGACCGCGTTCTTCAGGGTGGTTTTTGGCATGTGCGCGTTGTCGGTGAACACGACATAGCGTTCCACGCTTGGCAGCTTGTCGGCGATTTTTTCCAGGACCGGCACAAAGGTGATATCGGTCATCACCACGCGGTCTTCGGCATGATTGATGATCCAGGCGATCTGGTCGGGGAACAGGCGCGGATTGACGGTGTGGCAGATCGCGCCGATGCCCATGATGCCGTACCAGGCTTCAAGATGGCGCCAGGTGTTCCAGGCGATGGTGGCGACGCGGTCGCCGAGCTTGATGCCGTCGCGGTCGAGGCGCTGCGAGACTTTCAGGGAGCGGTCGCGGATCTCGGCGTAATTGGTGCGATGGATGGGGCCTTCGACCGATCGC
>DASQOU010000138.1:0-20067 GCA_035644295.1 Bradyrhizobium sp. | reverse complement strand
TGCTGCAACACTCGTCACGCGATTGAGGCTGAATCGCTCCTTCGAATGCCTCATCGCTTGTAATTCGTTTCGCAGAAGATCAAGATAAATTCACAAGCAAGGACCCGGTACACGCAACCGGCTGAGGGCGGGGCACTATGGATGAACTGATTGCGCGGCTGGCCACCAAGGCCGGCATCGATGATGTTGTGGCTGAAAAAACCATCGGCATCATTCTGGGTTTCCTTCGCAACGAGGGGCCCTCCGACAAGGTTCAGGCCTTGATTGACAAGATTCCCGGCGCAGAAGCCGCGATTACCGCCTCCAGTAACGGCGGTGGTCTCGGAAAGTTGATGGGCGGAGGCCTGATGGCGCTCGGCACCAAGCTGATGGGACTTGGCCTTGGAATGAGCGAGATTCAGAACGTCGCGCGTGAACTTTTCCGGTTCGGCCGAGACAAAATCGGAGCGGATCAAATGGGCGAGATCATCGCGGGGACGCCGGGCCTCAGTCAGTTCGGTTAGAGCATTTCATATTGAGCATCATGACATATCCCATCTCCGAGATTGACGGCTTACCGTCCTTCGCCGCTGCCAAACTGAAGTCGCTCGGCATTCGCACGACGACGGGGCTGCTCGAGGCGGCGCGGACCGTCAAAGGCCGCAAGGCGCTTGCGGCAAAAACCGGCATCACCGAGCAACAACTGCTCGAATGGGCCAACGTTTCGGACTACATGCGGATTCCCGGCATGGGCAAGGCAAAGGTCGGCCTGGTGCGCGCCGCCGGCGTCACCACGGTTCGCGAACTCGCTCTTCGCAACCCCGGCCGCCTGGCGCAGAACATGAAAGAAGTGAATATCAGGCGCAAACTCGTCCGTGTCCTGCCTTCGGAAAAGTCGGTCGAACAGCTGATCGCGAAGGCGCGCAAGCTGCCACCGAAAATTACATACTGAGCGGCCCTCAGGCCCCATCAGTCCGGAGCTCTGCCGACACCGCGCCAAGCGCGCCTCGCATCTTGACTCCCCTGCGCCGACCGCGCAAAGCGACCGCATGATCGCGAGCTCGCCCAGAACCGTCCCCGCGGCCGCCTCGGCCGGTCATCGGGCATGGCCGGCCCTCTTGTCCGGGCCGTATCCGGCCGTGATGGGGGTGCTGAATATCACCCCGGATTCATTTTCGGACGGCGGCCAGTTCCTCGCCCCGGAGCGCGCGCTGGCGCAGGCCAGGCGCATGATCGCCGAGGGCGCCGACATCATCGACATCGGCGCGGAATCCACCCGGCCCTATGGCGCGGCACCCATTTCGACGGACGAAGAGCTGAAGCGTTTGCAGCCGATCGTTGCCGATGTCGTTTCGCTGGGGATTCCCGTCTCCATCGACAGCATGAAATCGGCCGTCGTCGCCTGGGCGCTTGATGCGGGGGCGACCATCGCCAATGACGTCTGGGGCCTGCAGCGCGATCCCGACATGGCGGGATTATTGGCCGCGCGCCATTGCCCGGTCGTCGTCATGCACAATCGCGACCACGCCGATCCCGGCATCGACATCATGGCGGAAATCGCCGGATCTTTTGCACGTTCGCTCGATCTGGCCACCAAGGCCGGCATTTCCCGTGAAAACATCGTGCTCGACCCCGGTATCGGCTTCGGCAAGACACCCGAACAAAGCATGACGGCGCTGGCGCGGCTTGAACAGCTCCGCAGCTTCGGCCTGCCGCTGTTGGTCGGTGCCTCACGCAAGCGCTTCATCAGCTCGGTGTCGCCGTCCGAGCCGGATCAGCGGCTGGGTGGCTCGATCGCCGCACATCTGATAGCAGCCAAGGCCGGCGCGCGGATCATCCGGACCCACGATGTGCCGGAAACCGTGCAAGCATTGCGCGTCGCCGCAGCGATTTGGGACAAGGCATGAGCGATACGATCTTCATCAAAGGCGTCGTCATCCATGCCCGCCACGGCGTCATGGATCATGAGACCGAGGTCGGGCAGCGTTTCGTGATCGATCTCGAACTTTCGGCCGATCTGGCGCAATCCTCGCGCAGCGATCGTCTCGCCGATACCGTGTCCTATTCCAACGTGGTCGCGACCGCGACCGCAGCCTTCAAGGACGCCAATTACAAATTGCTGGAGCGCGCGGCCGGCGCCGTGGCCGATGCCATCCTGGCCGCATTTCCGAAGGTAAGCGCCGTCAAGGTCACCGTTCACAAGCCGCACGCGCCGATCGCTGCGATCTTCGAGGATGTCGGCGTGGTCCTCACCCGCACCCGGCAATCGGCGTCGCATGGCTAACGCCCTGATCGCGCTGGGCGGCAATGTCGGCGATGTCCGTGCGACTTTCCAAAAGGCGATCGCCAATATCTGCGGCATGACACAGGCCGCCCTTCTGGCGCGATCCTCCGACTACGCGACGCCGCCCTGGGGCGAGGAGCAGCAAGCCGGCTTCATCAATGCCTGCATCGAAATCGACACCAGCCTTGATCCCCACGCGTTATTGTTTACGCTGCACAAGATCGAAAGCAAATTCGGCCGCGACCGCGCTAGCGAAAGACGCTGGGGACCAAGAACGCTGGATCTCGATCTGATCGCCTATGACGACGTGTCGATTCAGAAGCCGGATTTGACGCTGCCGCACCCCCGTCTGTTCGAGCGGGCCTTTGTGCTGGTGCCGCTACTGGAGATTGCTCCGGACCGCGTGATCGCCGGACGCAGCGTGGCGTCGGCGCTGGCACGGCTTTCCACCCAAGGGATCGAGCGGCTGCCCGACCTTGGCTGATCAAAAGCCGCCGCATCACGCCCAAAACAACCGTTTGGCTTGGCGGTCGGCCCGTGGCAATTTCGACCCGGAATAGCGTCGAGGAGCGACCTGCCGAATGACAACTGCGACCGACGACCTGCCCCTGGCTGCGGATTTCGCGCCCGCCACCTACGACGATTGGCGCAAGCTGGTCGACGGCGTGTTGAAGGGCGCGCCGTTCGAGAAGCTGGTCGGCAAGACCTACGACGATTTGCGGATCGAGCCAATTTATCGGCGTGCGCGCGATGCCGCGCCGATCGCGGGGCGGCCCGCGGCCGCGCCATGGCAGATCATGCAGCGCATCGATCATCCCGATGCGGCCGCGGCCAACGCGCAGGCGCTTCACGACCTCGAGAACGGCGCCACCGGTCTGACGCTGGTATTCGCGGGCGCCAATGGTGCGTATGGCTTTGGCCTCAACCCAACAGCCGAGGCGATCGAGAAGGTTCTCGAGGGCGTCTTTATCGATGCCAGCATTGCCATCGAACTTCAGATCGGCCCGCAGTCGCGCATGGCGGCGATCCATTTGGCCGAATATGTGCAGCGCAAAGGGATCAGCCCCGCGGCCTGCGATATCCGCTTCGGCCTCGATCCGATCGGCGCCTGCGCGGCGTGGGGGTCGAGCCCCTATTCCTGGCCCGAAATCGTGCCCGCGGTCACCGGCGCGATCAAAGGCCTCGCCGCGATGGGATTCAAGGGTCCGTTTGCGGTCGCCGACGGACGGGTGGTCCATGATGCCGGCGGATCGGAAGCCCAGGAGTTGGCGTTCGTGCTGGCGTCCGCCGTCGCCTATCTGCGCGCCATCGAGGGTGCCGGTGTTGCGCTGGAAGAAGCGCGGAACATGGTCTACGCGCGGCTTAGCGCCGACGCCGATCAGTTCCTGACCATGGCGAAATTTCGCGCGTTGCGGTTGTTATGGGCGCGCGTCGAGCAAGCTTGTGGCCTTGAGCCGAAACCGTTGTTCATTGCCGCCGACACGGCGTGGCGAATGCTGACGCAGCGCGACGCTTACGTAAATATGCTGCGCGCGACCATCGCCACGTTCTCGGCAGGCCTCGGCGGCGCCAACAGCATCAACGTCCTCCCGCACACGCTCGCGCTAGGATTACCCGATCCATTCGCGCGGCGCGTGGCGCGCAACACGCAACTGGTGCTGCTGGAAGAATCCAATCTCGCAAAGGTGTCCGATCCCGCGGCCGGTTCCGGCGGCATCGAAGCCCTGACGCAAGAGCTTTGCGAGGCGGCGTGGCGGTTGTTTCAGGAAACCGAGAAGGCCGGTGGCGTGTTCGCTAGCCTTGAGCAAAACCTGATCCAGCGCAAAGTCGCGGCGACGCGTGCGGCGCGCGAGGCCAACATCGCAAGGCGAAAGGAGGTACTGACCGGCGCCAGCGAATTTCCAAACCTTGGGGAAGCGCAGGTGGCGGTGCTCGTGGCAAAACCGGTCGAGCTTGCGCCCTACGGCGAGGCGAAAATCAAATTCGATTCGTTGCCGCCGATGCGGTTGGCAGTGCCGTTTGAGCGCCTGCGAGACCGATCGGATAAGATCCTCAAAGCGAGGGGAGCGCGGCCAAAGGTTTTCCTCGCCAACCTCGGTACGCCTGCCGAGTTCACCGCGCGGGTGACATTTGCCAAGAGCTTTTTTGAGGCCGGCGGGATCGAGGCCGTCGAAACGGCGGGGTTTACCGATCCGGCGGCACTGGCCAGGGCCTTCAAGGCCTCCGGCGCGGCACTGGCCTGCCTGTGCTCCTCCGACAAGATCTATGCCGCGCAGGCGGCAGCCGCCGCAAAGGCCCTTCAAGACGCAGGCGCAAGACATATCTATCTGGCTGGGCGAGCCGGCGAGAAGGAAGCCGCGCTTCGCACCGCCGGCGTTAACGAATTCATCTTCGCCGGCGGCGACGCGGTGGCCACGCTGCAGCAAGCCTACCGACTGGTGGAGCAAACATGACACCGCCTGAGAAACCCGTTCTGACCGGTGGCTGCCAGTGCGGCGCCATTCGCTTTGCGCTGTCGGCGCCTCCCAGGAAAGTCAGCATCTGCCATTGCCGGATGTGCCAAAAAGCCTCCGGCGCCCCGTTCGCTTCGTTGGCCGAGATCGAAAAAACGGATTTCACCTGGACCCGCGGCAAGCCGGCCACATTTCGATCTTCCTCGACCGCCGAGCGTGATTTTTGCAAGGATTGCGGCACCCCGCTCAGCTTCCGCCACATCGACGGTCCTCGGATCGAAATCATGACCGGCGCCTTCGACCGGCCGGACCGGCTGGTGCCGATCCAGCAATTCGGTACCGAATCCCGGCTCGGCTGGGTGGTGGCGATCGCCAACCTGCCAAGCCAGACCACGCTACAAAATTATGGTCCGGAGAGGCTTGGCGGCATCGTCAGCCACCAGCATCCGGACCATGATTAGGGGTGGCTCAACACATATGACGCTCGTGGCCGGCTATGATATTGTTGCCACGAACCCGTCATGCCCGGGCATAGCCGTCCGAAGGACGGCGTCGCTTTGGCTCGCCTATGCCCGGGCATCCACGTCTTCCTCGACCAAGGAAAAGGGCGTGGATGGCCGGAACAAGTCCGGCCATGACGAGCGAGGCTAACCGAATGAGCCGCATTCCGAACGTTGATGAACTTGTACAGCTCGAAGCGGAGCGCGATCAATTGCTTTCGATGATCGGTTATCACAATAGCCCGCGGCTATTTCAAGCGTGGCGAGCATCGGCATGGTTTGTCGTGGTTGCGATTGCAATCATTTGCGGCGTCGGAGTTTTGATGGCGGCAGACTTTTTGGCCGGGCAAATTGACCCACCAGTCTTTATTTTCCTAGTATTGGTTTTGCCCCTGTCGATGTTCATTTTGGGACGAAGAGTAACGGTATTCGGTACCACATTTCGGGTGGTGGATACGCTTACGGGTTGGCCAACAGGGCAGCCGGCGGGGGAGCCGCAAGCTCGTCAGCGTCTTGCAGATTGCGAGGCACGCATTACGGAATTGAAGGAAGGCCGTCCGTGAGCAGGATTCCCGATTTCACTGATATCGGGTTCGAGCAAGTCGCTGCGGCGGCGTCGGCCGTTAAAGCCGAACCCTGGCTCACGCCGGAGGGAATTCCTGTAAAATCGAGCTACCCGGAAAGCGATCTCGAAGGCATCGACTTCCTCGAGACCTGGCCCGGCATCGCGCCCTATCTGCGCGGCCCCTACCCGACCATGTATGTCAACCAGCCCTGGACGGTGCGGCAATATGCCGGCTTCTCGACGGCGGAGGATTCCAACGCGTTCTACCGCCGTAACCTCGCCGCCGGACAAAAAGGCCTCTCGGTCGCATTCGATCTTGCCACCCATCGCGGCTACGATTCCGATCACCCGCGCGTGACGGGCGATGTCGGCATGGCGGGCGTCGCGATCGATTCGATCTACGACATGCGCACGCTGTTTTCTGGGATCCCGCTCGACCAGATGAGCGTGTCGATGACCATGAACGGCGCGGTGCTGCCGATCCTCGCGCTGTTCGTGGCCGCCGCCGAGGAACAGGGCGTGCCGCCGGAGAAACTGTCAGGCACCATTCAGAACGACATTCTGAAGGAATTCATGGTGCGCAACACCTACATCTATCCGCCGGCGCCCTCGATGCGGATCATCTCCGACATCTTCGCCTACACCTCGCGGAAAATGCCGAAATACAATTCGATCTCGATTTCCGGCTATCACATGCAGGAAGCCGGCGCGACACAGGACCTCGAACTTGCCTATACGCTCGCCGACGGCGTCGAATATCTGCGCGCTGGCCTTGCCGCAGGTCTCGACGTCGATCGCTTCGCACCAAGGCTGTCGTTCTTCTGGGCCATCGGCATGAACTTCTTCATGGAGGTGGCAAAAATGCGCGCCGCGCGGCTGTTGTGGGCCAAGCTGCTGACGCCGTTCAACCCAAAGGACCCGCGCTCTTTGAGCCTGCGCACGCATTGCCAGACTTCCGGCTGGTCGCTGACCGCGCAGGACGTCTACAACAATGTGATGCGCACCACCATCGAGGCGATGGCGGCAACCCAGGGCCATACCCAGTCGCTCCACACCAACGCGCTCGACGAGGCGCTGGCGCTGCCGACTGACTTCTCCGCGAGAATTGCGCGCAACACGCAATTATTCCTGCAACAGGAAAGCGGCACCACCCGCATCATCGATCCCTGGGGTGGCTCGTATTATGTCGAACGGCTGACCCGCGATCTCGCGGCCAAGGCCTGGGGCCATATCAGGGAGGTCGAGGCGCTCGGCGGCATGGCCAAGGCGATCGAAGCCGGCGTGCCAAAATTGCGGATCGAGGAAGCTTCCGCCAAAACCCAGGCGCGGATCGACGCCGGCAAGCAGGCGGTGATCGGGGTCAACAAGTATAAGCCGGTCAACGAGGCGCCGATCGACGTATTGAAGGTGGAAAATTCAACCGTGCGGCGGCTGCAGATCGACAAGCTCAAGCGGCTGAAGAAAGAACGCAACCAGAAAGACGTCGACGATGCGCTGGCGGCGCTGACGCGCTCGGCGTCCGAAGGCAACGGCAACCTTCTCGCGCTGGCGATCGATGCCGCGCGCGCCAAGGCCACCGTCGGCGAAATCTCCGACGCGATGGAGAAGGTGTTTGGGCGGCACCGGGCCGAAATCAAATCCATCACCGGCGTCTACAAGCGGGAGGCCTCCACCATGTCCAACCGGGTCGAGAAGGTGCAGGCACTGATCGATGCGTTCGAGGAAGCCGAAGGGCGCCGGCCCCGCATCCTGGTCGCCAAGATCGGCCAGGACGGCCATGACCGCGGCCAGAAGGTGATTGCGTCCGCCTTCGCCGATGTCGGTTTCGACGTCGATATCGGGCCGCTGTTTGCGACCGCCGAGGAAGCGGCGCGGCAGGCGGTCGAGAACGACGTCCATATTCTGGGGGTGTCCTCGCTCGCGGCGGCGCATCTGACGGCGGTGCCGGAATTGAAGGCCGCGCTGAAAAAGCAGGGCCGCGACGACATCATGATCATCATCGGCGGCGTGGTGCCGCCGCAGGATTACGACGCGCTGTTCAAGGCCGGCGCCGAGGCGATCTTTCCGCCCGGCACCGTGATCGCGGATGCCGCCGAAGAGCTGATCCACAAGCTCAACGCGCGGCTGGGGCATAGTGAGGCGGCGGAGTAACCCCACCGCGACCATTCGAAGGATCTTACTTGCGCCCCGCAGCAACCGTCGCGTTCGCCCGCAGGATTGGCCTCATCGGGGCAGCCGCCTGGTTAGCAACGACCGCGGCCTTTGCTGCCGGACCCAAGCCCGACGCCGCAATCAAGAACAAGAGCTTCGATGGCAGCGTCTTCCTCGATGAGAAGATCAAGGCTGATGCCGCGCTTTCGGCGGATTGTCTCGCCGAGGGCAGAAGGTGGATCAACAAGAAGGCAGCAGAGGCTGCCGCCTCGCGCAAGGAAGATCCGGTGCTGTTTCGCGACGGCGGCTGGAGTTTTGAGCGCAAATACACCGTCCGTTCGCTGGTCGACGGACGTTACGTCAGCATCGTCAGGTCCGACTACATGAACACCGGGGGCGCGCATCCCAATTCGGACCTCAACACCATCTTGTGGGACGCAACTGCAAAGAGACGCATCAGCATCCGGCCCTTCTTCGCCGAGACCGCCGATAGCGGACCGACAATGAAAGCGATGCGCAACGGCGTGATCGCCTCGCTGAACATCGAAAAGAAGAAACGCGATGCCACGGAGACCGCGACCGCCGAATGGTACAAGGGACTTGAGCCGAAACTGCTCAAGATCGGTGCGGTGACGCTGGCGCCCTCAACCGAAGCCGGCAAAAGCTCCGGCCTGACATTTCACTATCCGCCCTACGCGGTCGGCCCCTATGCGGAGGGCGAGTATGTCGCGTTTGTGCCGTGGGAAAGCCTCAAGCCGTACCTGACGCCGGAGGGCGTCAAGATCTTCGGCGGCGCGCGGCCCGCGGGCGACGACGACGGCACGCGATGACCGGCCGTCGGATTTTCCCACCCGGAGCCGATGTGCTACTATCCGGCCATGAGCGACGTCGTAGACATTACGCTTGAGGAGATTCTCGCCAGGCTGAGGGAGGTCACTCCCGCGCTGAAGGCCGAAGGCGTGACCAAGCTTGCCATCTTCGGTTCTCGTGCGCGTGGCGACGCACGCCCAGACAGTGATCTTGATGTGCTTGTCGACACGGCCCCCCGCGGCGCATCGCCGCCTTTCGATTTATTCAGGGTCTTGCATTTAATAGAGGACGCAACGGGTCTTCCAGCGCAGATATCGATGCGGGATTCACTAAAACCTCGTGTTGCTGAGCGAATTGCCGACGATCTGATCGAGGTGTTCTGAATGCCGCCTACCGTTGAAGATCGGCTGCAGGACATTCTGGAAGCCATTAGCGAAATCGAGGAGATGCTTGTAGGCAGCAACCTTGATGCCTTCACCACCGATAAAATGCGTCGGATGGCGACCGAGCGTTATCTTGAAGTAATCTGCGAGGCGGCGCGAAGGCTCACCGATGACGTCAAGCAAGAGGCGCCAAATATCGATTGGAGGAAAATGATCGATTTTGGCAATGTGTTGCGGCACGCGTATCACGCAACCAGGGTCGATATCATCTGGGACATTATTCAGAACGATTTGCCGGCCTTGAAATCGTTCGTGAACCGCAAGATAGCGACGCCTGGGACGTGAGCGGTGCACAGCGATCCACCTCCCCTCGCCTCCTTTGCGTCGCCGTTGTAAGCAAGGCATGACTCCGCCGAAAAATGCCCCCTTAACATCAAGACCGTGGCCAAAGCGCTGCATGCCGGCCATCGCGCGGCGCTGGCGCGGGCTATCACGCTGATCGAGAGCCGGCGCGGCGATCATCCCGCCGCGGCGCGCGATCTGGTCCCGCCTCAAAGCATCCCGTACCGTAGCATTTGAATTTTGGGGCAGGCTCTCTAAGGATAGAGGATGGTTGCCAGCGACACCTTTGCCGAGTTCCTGCGGGAGCAGTTCGCTCCGCTCGGCCGCGTCACAATGCGCCGTATGTTCGGCAAGACCGGTGTGTTCTGCGACGGCGCGATGTTTGGGATGGTGACGGAGAACAAGCTCTATTTCCGAGTTGATGACCAGAACCGCGTGACGTTCAAGGAAGCCGAGTCGTTTCCGCCTCTCAACTACGAGAAGAAGGGCTCCACCATAGACCTCTCCTTTTGGCGCGTGCCGGAGCGGCTGTTTGACGAACCCGATGAGCTTGTCACCTGGGCGCAAGCAGCGCTGGCGGCGGCGCGCCGGGTTGCAGCGAAGAGAGAACGGACGGCGCCAAAGCGAAAATCAAAGCCTCAACCAACGTGATCGCAGCGGCGCCAGGGACGTGAGCGGTGCATAGCGATCTACCTCCCCTCGCCTGTCCCGTCCGGCCGTTGTAAAGCAAGGCATGCCCCTGCCGAAAAATGCCCCCCTCGACATCAAGACCGTGGCCAAAGAGCTGCGCGCAGGCCATCGGGCGGCGCTGGCGCGGGCGATCACGCTGATCGAAAGCCGGCGCGGCGATCATCAGGCGGCAGCGCGCGATCTGGTGCAGGCGCTGCTGCCACATACCGGCAAGGCCATCCGGGTCGGCATCACCGGCGCGCCTGGGGTCGGAAAATCCACCACCATCGATGCGCTCGGCATGTTCCTGATCGAGCGCGGCCACAAGGTCGCGGTACTCGCGGTAGACCCCTCCTCCGCCCGCACCGGCGGCTCGATCCTCGGCGACAAAACCCGGATGGCGCGGCTTTCGGCTTCCGATCATGCCTATATCCGGCCCTCGCCGGCCTCAGGCACGCTCGGCGGCGTCGCCGCGAAGACGCGCGAGGCGATGTTGTTGTGCGAGGCCGCCCGCTTCGACGTGGTGCTGGTGGAGACCGTCGGCATCGGGCAATCCGAAACCGCGGTCTGCGACATGACCGATTTCTTCCTGGCGTTGATGCTGCCCGGCGCCGGCGACGAATTGCAGGGAATCAAGAAGGGCCTGGTCGAACTCGCCGACATGATCGCGATCAACAAGGCCGACGGCGACAACATCAAGCGCGCCAATCTTGCGGCGAGCGAATATCGGGGCGCACTGCATATCCTCACTCCCCGCTCGGAGCACTGGAATCCGCCGGTTGTGACCTATTCGGCCCTGACCGCCACCGGCATCGATACGCTTTGGCAAAAGATCCTCGACCACCGCACGGCGATGAACGCGTCAGGCGAATTCGCAGGCCGCCGCAGAGAGCAGCAGGTGAAGTGGATGTGGTCGATGCTGGAGCAGCGGATGATGGCCCGGCTCCGCGCCGATGCTTCGATGCGCGCCAAGGTGAAGCGGATCGAAGCCGAGGTCGCCGACGGCCGCATCACGCCCGCGCTGGCGGCGGAGCAGATCGCGGAGATGTTGGGGTGAATGAGCCGGAGCGCTCGTCCAATAGGCGATCGTCATCGTCCGCGAAAGCGGACGATCCAGTAAGCGCCACCCGCATTTGATTCCCAATTGGCAACTCTGGAATACTGGATGCCCGCCGGAGCCTGTCATCCGGCCGGCGGTAGGCCGGACCGGTTGGCGGGCATGACGAAGAGAGGACTTGGCCAAATTGAGCGATAACCTGCGCATCCTCATCACCGGCTTCGGCCCGTTTCCCAGCGCGCCGTTCAACCCGACGATGCCGCTGGTCAAGCGGCTGACGCAGCTGCGCCGTCCAGCGTTTGGCGATGTCGACCTGATCGGCCACATATTCCATGTCACCTACGCTACGGTCGATCGGGAACTCCCCGCACTCATCGCCCAGCGCCGCCCGCATGCCCTCCTGATGTTCGGCCTCGCCGATCGCACGGCGCATGTCCGGGTCGAGACCCGCGCCCGCAATGCCGTCACCACGCTGTTCCCCGATGCCGATCGTGCCCGCGCGCGCAAGGGATCGATCGTCGGTGGCGCCAACGCATTGATATTCGGCCCCCACACCGCCAAACTTTTGCGCGCCGCGGTCGGCACCGGCATTGACGCCCGGGCCTCGCGCGATGCTGGAAGTTATCTCTGTAACTATCTGAGCTGGCGCGCGATCGAGGCAGCCGCGAAGGACAGCGGTCCGGCGCTTGCCGCCTTCGTCCACATACCGCTGCTCGCGCGTGGTGGACAATCGTCGCGCGCAGGCGCCGCACACCGCATCAGGCTGGAAGAATTGGTCGATGCAGGCGAGGCCATGTTGCTGGAGATGGTGAAGCTGACGCGAAGGGCGGTGCGAACTTCGTAGGGGTGGGCAAAGCGATAGCGTGCCCACCGCCTTGCTCAGCGTCCGCGACTTTGGTGGGCACGGCACGAGCGCGCCCTTGCCCACCCTTCAGCATCGGCGTCTATTAACCCTACCCTCAACAATCGCCCTCTTCCGCCCTCGTCGCCGCCACGCGCTGCTGCATTTTTGCGTTACTCCAGCATTGCGGAACGTGCCAAACGCGTCCGCAGGAAGACGCCATCATGAACATCACTCGCCGCCATCTCATCGGAGCATCCGCCGCCGGTGCTGCGGGCGCGCTCGCGATGTCGCCGGATGCGGCGCGCGCGGCTGAGCTCACCTCCATACTCGGACGCGACGCCACGCAATATGGCGTCCGCCCCGGCAGCCCCGACGACCAGACCAAGGTCTTGCAGAGCGCGATCGACGAGGCCGCCCGCGCGCAGGTGCCGCTGGCATTGCCGCCCGGCGTCTATCGCACCGGGATGCTTCGCCTGCAAAGCGGCAGCCAGCTTGTCGGCGTGCGCGGCGCGACCCGCCTCGTCTTCAACGGTGGCGCCTCGATGTTTTCCGGCGAAGGCTCAAACAGCGTCGGGCTTACCAATGTCACGCTCGACGGCGGCGGCATTCCCTTGCCGACCCGGCGCGGTCTCGTGCATTGCCTCGGTGGCCACGACATCCGCATCACCGATTGCGAGATCACCGGCAGCGGCGGCAACGGTATCTGGCTTGAGCAGGTTTCGGGCGACATCAGCGGCAACATCATCACCAAATCCGCCACGACGGCGATCGTGTCGTTCGACGCGCGGGGCTTGCTGGTCACGCGCAATACGATCCAGGGCACCAACGATAACGGCATCGAAATCCTGCGCACGGCCGTCGGCGACGACGGCACGCTGGTCGCGGACAACCGCATCGAGGACATCAAGGCCGGCCCCGGCGGCTCCGGCCAATACGGCAACGCCATCAACGCGTTTCGTGCCGCCAATGTGATCGTGCGGGGAAACCGGATCCGCAATTGCGATTATTCCGCGGTGCGCGGCAATTCGGCGTCCAACATCCAGATCACGGGCAACAGCATCAGTGATGTCCGCGAGGTGGCGCTGTATTCCGAGTTTTCGTTCGAGGGCGCGGTGATCGCCAACAATACCGTGGATGGCGCGGCGCTCGGCGTTTCCGTGTGCAATTTCAACGAGGGCGGGCGCCTTGCGGTCGTGCAAGGCAACATCATCCGCAACCTGCTGGCGAAGCGCCCGATCGGCACAGCTCCGGATGACGATGCCGGCATCGGTATCTATGTCGAGGCCGATACCACCGTGTCAGGCAACGTGATCGAGAACGCGCCCTCGTTCGGGATCGTCGCGGGCTGGGGCAAATATCTGCGCGACGTCGTGATCACAGGCAATGTGATCCGCAACGCCTTGGTCGGCGTCGGGGTTTCGGTGACACCAGGCGCGGGCACGGCGCTGGTCAACAACAACATGATCTCGCAAACGCCGCGCGGCGCGGTCGTCGGGCTCGACCACGCGCGCCCCATTACATCGGATCTATCCGTCGAAGGCGCGCAGCGCTTTGCTCAGGTGGTGTTGGGCAGTAATGCCGTGCGAAGGTAGGATATTGACTGCAAACCACGGTACGTCAACCCTGCGTAACGGCTTCGCCGTTATCGCTGGAGGTGCGAGCTCTTGCGAGCCTCGAAGGATGACGTTTACCTTCTACAGCGCGTTGCGCAGCAGCGGATAGCGCTCCGCGATCGTCGCTTTGCCCGGTGTCAGTGCTGTAGCTTCGGCGTAAATCGGCCGCGCGGCGAGCGCTTCCTTGGCACCGATCGTGTCGGCTTGCGGGGCAACCGAAATCTCGGGCGGCTGTTCCGCCAAAATCTTCGCCGGTATCGGTTGCGGCAGATGAACCGATTCGCGCCACCTCTGGCCGCGTCGCGCCACCATGGTCCCGCCAAGCCAGGACATGTCGATGGCGGTGTTGTCGTAAGAGGCCTCACGCCGCAAAAGATCGCGCCATGTTTCCACCGCGGTCTTGGCCTCCTGGATATTCTCGAGCAGAGCGAGTTCGCTGTGAAAACGCCGCCAGCGGCCGGTTTCGAATAATTCGGTGAGATATTCGAGCCGCTGTTCGGCAAGGTCGCACCAGCGCGCCACGATGCCGCGGCCGCGTGCCACGTCGAGTCGATGTGTCATGAACCAGCCCGTGAGGAGAAAAACGGACGCGGGACGCAACGAGTACGAATCAATCGAGCGTGACAGAGATATTTTGTGGAAAACTTTTATTTTGTCCAGCCAGCACCTCTACCCGACCTCAATCTTCAAGGCGTGGCCGTAGAAAGGGGGAATTTTCCTCCCTATCCACAGTCAAGCGATGCACTCCCAGGGGTGTGCTGCGCGGCGGCGCGCGTCAAAAATCGGGGGTCGCAGACGTGGCGCTCGCCAAAGCGCGGCCGAAAAACGAAAGACCCGTCCGGGGGGACAACCGGACGGGTCAAGCCATATGGGCGCTTGGGGTGGATGGGCGCTCGCGCCGAATATAGCCTCGATGGGGAGGAATTATCGCTCCCACATTGGATTGGTCGCGGAGGGTGCGCCGGACGTTCAAGGCGCTTTGGGAATTTTTTAACGTTTCCCGGCTCGCTCTTGGGACAGGCAATCAGTGCGCAGCGGGCTCGATTTCGCCTGCGGCGGGCTTTGTTTCGCCTGCGGCCGGCTTGTCAGACGCCATCGAGGCGGCCGGCGGATCCAGGGCCCTGGCCGGAGAGATATCCTGCCGCTCGGACACCGATTCGGCGGCAGGCCGGGAAGCTTCGGCCACCGGCCGCGCTGCCGTACCGGCGGCGGCCGACACCGCCGCAAAGGCATCCGCCTCGCCGGCTCCGAACTGATCGTCCCGGCCGGGCGGGCCAAGGTCGCGGGCGGTCTTCATCAGGATTGCCCGCACTTCATCCGGCTTCAACGCTGGATTGCGCTCCAGCATCAGGGCGGCAAGGCCGCTGATATAGGCCGCGGAAAACGAGGTGCCCGAAATCATCTGGTATTTTTCGTCGGGCGCCGGCAGGAATATCTCCACGCCCGGCGCCGACAACGCGATGTGACCGCCGCGGTTCGACGCGGCAAACAGCCTGTCCCCGGCATCGGTAGCGCTGACGGCAATCACGTTGGTGTTGGCGGCGGGATAGAGCGGCGGCGATTTCGGACCGGCATTGCCGGCGGCCGCCACCATCACGATGCCCTTGCCGGCCAAGGCTGCGAGACCGCGTTCAATCAACGCATCCTTGGGGCCGGCGAAGCTCATATTGATAATCTGGGCGCCATGCGCCGCCGCGTAGTCCATCCCCTTCAGGATCACGTAGGACGTGCTCTCCGCTCCCTTCGCTGCGGCGCCGAACGCGCGGATCGCCAAAATCCGCGCCGCTGGCGCGCTGCCCATCAGCCGCGCATGCGACATGATCGCGCCAGCCACGCCAGTGCCGTGAACATGGGGACCCTCCTTGCTGCCGAGGGCATCGAAGGAGGTCACCATCGCGCCCGCGAATTCCGGATGCCTGACGTCGATCCCGGAATCGATCACGGCAACGGTGACGTTGGCGCCGTGGGCCAGCGTATGGGCCTGCGGCAAGCGAAGTTTGGCGTTGGCATATTGCGCCGGATCGCCTTCGGTCAATTCCGCTTTCTGCTCCTGCAGGAAATAGCGGAAGTTCGGCTGCACGGTGCGGAAGGCGGTGTCGGTGCCAAGTTCGCGACTCACGGCCTCAACTGTCCTGCGGTCGGTGATGCGGAACAGGCCGACCGTGGCATCGACAAGCGGGAAGCGCTGTGATTCCACACGCGTCAGGCGGTGGCGCCGCGCCAGCGCGTCGGCCTGCGCATCCGACAATGCGCCATCGATCTCGGCGACGAGCTCATTGGCGATCGCGCGCGGGTTAGACGCAGTCCGCAATGTATTGGGACGCTGATCGGTGCTGGTGTTCTTGCCCGATGCGCGGCCGCTGCCAGCGCCATCGGCCGAGCCGATCGGCTGGCCCAAACAGTCGCCGCTGCTGCCGCGATAGGCCGAGCTGCAGGCTGGGCGTATCCTTGGTATCAATCCGCCGACGCCAGTAACCGCCCTGCCCGCAAGGTTGGGATTGATGCTTGGAATCCGCGACTCGATGTTGAGGTTGGGCGAGCGCATGATGCGCTGCGCGTGAGCGGCCGAACTTGCGAACGACGCCAACGGCAAGATTGCGGCAATCACGGCGAGAGCCCCGCGCCGCATCCTGGTTCGCCAAATGGTAGCGTCGCGGATCATGAGACCTCGCCTTCACGCAAGTTGCGCGTATTAACAAGCGCCGGGATTGCAATTTCAATCCGCGCGAGCATCAGAAAACGAAAAGGCGCCGCGGCCTTAGGGCGTCGCCACCGCGAGGCTGACGATCTTCTCCCTTTGCAGCCTGCCCAGCATGGCACTGACTTCATCCTTGGTCATCGCGCGGTTACCGAACTGCAGCCGAAACAGGCCACCCTTGTCGCCGCCGATGATCGTGGCCTGATACTTATCGAGCAGTACCGTGATGTCGGCGACGCGCGCGTCCGCCGCAAACCGCACCAGCGCGCGCGGTGGCGTTATCGCTCCGATGTCGCGATCGCTGGTCTCGTCGGTGCTCAACGATGCGGTCTCGAACGAGGCTGGCCGGTTGTTCGTCAGCACCGCGCCGATCAGGCCCGCCTGCAACAAAAGCGCCAGCGCGCCCAGGCTCGCGGACCAGGCCAGCGTCCGCGGCGACAGTCTCGCGAAAAAACCGGTGAACCGCGCGGCAACATTGAGCGATACGTGCGGCTTGCGCTCAGGCTCCGCGTCGATCGCCATGAACAGCTTCTGCATGGCGCGCGTGGACGGCGCACCGAGGCTCTCGTTGAGATGAATGGTTTCGGCGTATTCCTCCCGGATCACCGCATATTGCCTGGCAAGCTTGGGATCGCCGGCAAGCGCCTCCTCGACGCGGCGGGAGTCGCGTGCATTCAACGTGCCGGCCGCATGCCAAGGCAACAGCATTTCGATTTCACTGGGCTCTCGCTCCAGTATTTTCTTGCTTGTCGCCATCATGGCCAGCCTCGCTCCACGCCGGCTGCCTTCAGCAGTTCGGCCAACTTTTTGCGCGCATAGAACAGGCGCGTCTTCACCGTGTTCTCCGGTATGCCGACGATTTCGGCCACCTCTTCCACGGATTTCTCATGGTAGTAGACGAGATCGACAATTTCCCGATGCTCCGCCGTCAGTCCGTTCAAACACTTTCGCAACGCGTTACTTGTATCCTTCTTCTGTACCGCCACTTCCGGATCATCGGACGCATCCTCGATCGCATTGGCGGCCTCATCGTCCAGTTCAGCGTCCGTCCTGCGGCGCAGCGCAGTGAGGGCCTTGAATCGTGTAATGGCCAAGAGCCAGGTGGAAACGGCGGATCGGCCTTCGAACTTGCCGGCCTGGCGCCAAACATCGAGGAACACCTCGCTGATGAGATCTTCCGCGACTTGTTCGCTCCGAACCAGCCGAAGCCCGAAACGGAACACCCGGACGTGGTGCCTTCCGTACAGGACTTGCATGGCGAGCCGGTCGCCCTGAGCGATCCGAGCGATCAGAACCTCGTCCGAAGCCGCTTGTGTCGTACTCAATGGCCGTCTCGCAGGATTGGTCGGATGGGGGTAGCGGGTGGTTCGATCGGAGAGGCAAGATTCTTCAAACTATAGCAATAGCCCGCCTGAAACTGTGATGTCCCGCACAGAACGGATTCGTTGGCTAATCGCAGGCCGGCCGGCAATCGAGGTAACATAGTACAGTAAAGCTCTCGTGAGGGCAGGACCAAACGGACCGGGCACCCGATCACAACCTTACCCAAGGGTTGTTGAGCAAACCAGCGCTGGCGTACTCGGGCCGGGCCACCGAGGCATACCAAAAGCCGGCGCCGGCCAATTTCTACACCCAAACAAGGACAAAGCAGACCTTTGGCGACCCGCATCGGCCGGAAAGATACCAAACCTAAAGGCTTTACTCCCTAAAGTCCGCCCGTTGTATTTTACCGACGGCGGACATGAGCGGCGCAGCTTCATTGCTTCAAGGCCAGGGCTCTGAGGGCGCACTCGCGCGCGCGCCCGGTTTACCGCTGGATGTATTGAGGCGCCGAGCCGGGGAGCGCCGTCACATACTCATCGTGCAGGCTGGAAGCTGCTCGCTGATAACGCTTGTGCTGCTGGTTTATAGCTACGCCGGCACCACCCCGATCATCATTCCCTCGGTTTATTTCCTGTTGGGTATGGGAATGATCGGCTTTTTCGTCGTGCTGTCCGAAGCCCATATCAGCGACAGGTTCGACGATCCTTACCTCACGCTCCCCCAGGTCGGTGGCCATGTCGCGCTTCAGCTGGTGTTCCTGCTGGCGGCGCCTGAAATCGGATACGTTTTTCTCGGCGTCCTGTTCTTGATCTTCGGTTTCGGTGCGCTGCGGATGACTTCCCGGCAGGCGACCATTGCCTGGACCCTCACGATAATGGGGCTGGCTCCGATTTTCCTGATCACCCCCACGCCGATCGGCATGCCGTTTGCGACGGATCTCGAACGTTTTGCGGCGATCCTTTGCTACGTCCTCACGATCGGACAGTGTGCGTTTGTGGGACTCTACGGCAGTTCGCTGCGCACGATGCTCTACAACCGCAGCTTCGAACTCAAGGAAGCCAACAAGCGCATCGAGCAGCTCGCCGAGCTTGACGAGCTGACCGGTTCGCTCAACCGCCGCTCCATCATGCGGACGCTGAACGGTGAGATTTCCCGGGCCCATCGCAGCAAGGCCCCCTGTTCAATCGCGCTGATCGATCTCGATTGGTTCAAGCGCATCAACGATACCTACGGGCACCCGACCGGCGACGAGGTGCTCAGGACATTTGCCATCAGTGTATACGCCAACATCCGCGATTTCGACCGGTTCGGCCGCTTCGGCGGGGAGGAATTCCTGCTGGTGCTCCCCGATACAGCAGATGCCAGCGCCGTGCGCATCCTTGACCGGCTGCGGGCAATCATTGCCGATCTCGACTGGAGTGCGTTCTCGCCAGGCATGCGGGTGACCGTTTCGGCGGGCGTCGCATCGCTGAGACCGGACGAAACCGCGGACACATTTCTCGCGCGCGCCGACCGCGCGCTCTACGCAGCCAAGGCAAGGGGACGCAACCGCATCGCCAGCGCCTGAGAATCTCCCAACACCCGTGGACGAAGAATCCGTCAGCGACCAATGTCAGTTACTCCAGGATAGAGTCATGAGTTCGAAATCCGCCTCCAGTTCAGAAAGCCTGCTTGACGAGTTGCAGGTCACGCTCGCCCACGGAACCGTCGCACGCCGGGTCGAAACCCTGCGCCGCGTCACCGATCTCTTCATCAACGGCGCGGTCGATTTTTCGGACGACCAGGTCGCGCTGTTCGACGATGTCTTCCAATGCCTGATGCATCACATCGAGAATTCCGCCAAGGCGCTGCTCTCCAATCGCCTGGCCCCGGTCGATCGCGCGCCGCCGCTGACGATCCGCGCACTGGCGTTCGACGATGTGATCGAGGTCGCGGCTCCCGTGCTGTCCCAATCGCAACGGCTTGAC
Source organism: Bradyrhizobium sp. (assembly GCA_035644295.1). Classification (GTDB taxonomy): domain Bacteria; phylum Pseudomonadota; class Alphaproteobacteria; order Rhizobiales; family Xanthobacteraceae; genus Bradyrhizobium. Next base: position 429 of record DASQOU010000138.1, on the reverse strand, counting down.
GACGAAGCGCTGATCGAGACCGCGCGCAACAAGAGCCAGGCGCATTTGATGGCGATTTCGAGCCGTAGAGTGCTCAGCGGCGCTGTCACTGACGTATTGGTGCTGCGGGGCAACGATGAGGTCGTCCATAGCACCGTCAACAATCCCGGCGCGGAATTCTCCGAGCGCGGGTTCACCCGGCTGGTCACTCGTGCAGAGGGCGACGACAATCTCGCGACCTGCATCGGCCTGCGCCCGACACTTCCGCGGCACCTCTACCTGAAACTGCTGGCAAAGGCTTCCGACGCGGTACGGGCCCGGCTCGAGACCGCCCATCCGCCGCTGGCCGGTGAAGTATCGAGCGCGGTGCGGGAAGTGACCCAGCGGGCGCGCATCGCGCCATCGGCCATCACCGAGGAAACCGCGATCGCGCATGCGCTTGTGAAATCC
>DASQOU010000137.1:0-9890 GCA_035644295.1 Bradyrhizobium sp. | reverse complement strand
CCGGCCGCGAAGCCGAGCAGGAAGAACACGATGAGCCCGAAGGGTGATGTCGACAGCAATCGGTCGAAACCCCAGCCGATCAGCGCTCCGACGACAACGCCGGCGACCAACTCCGAAGAAAGCCGGAAACCGCGTGCCATCGCCGAGGCTCTGGCAGCGCCGTCTCCACCTCCAGCCCCGGGTTGGTCAGTCCTGATGTTTCGGCTGTCCCGAATTTCGGACAACCGATGATCCAGACTTCCGAGCCTTGCGGAAAGCGCGGCTTCGTCGGAGGACGATTTGTTGCTGCTGCCATCTTCGCTGTCACTCGTGCCTTGCGCCATGCTGCGGAGACCCGAAACGAATGCTGCGTGTATGGAAACGACGCCCCGTCACCCTCAAAAGCCGCGCGGACCATACTGACCGCACCTAATCAAGTCAAGATTGCGTCAGAGCCGCCTAGTTATTTGATTTATTTGACTTTATTCGAATTCGCGCGGGGTCAGTTGTGGCGCGATCGCCGCACTGCAACAGCCGGGCACGCGATCGGCGAATTTCCGGTCGCGGTCGCCGCCGCCGACGCGGGTGCCAGCTATTGCGGGATCGATGGCCAGCTCGCCACTGCGCCGATAATCGTCGTCTACCGAGAGAGATGTCCGCCGGAGGATATCTGGCGCGCCTACGCAAGGGCCCTCCGGTCTAGGCCTCGCCGAAGGAGAATGACCGCACGTGGGTCACCCTCAGTTTCCGGGCATACAAAAACGTGCCGGCGATCGATCTTGCGCCGCGCCGGCGGGTCTGTTGGGATGGCCTTCGACCGCCAGATTTTGCGAGGAGACCGCATGCCGCGTCAGATCGACTATTATTTCTCGCTTCAATCGCCCTGGGCCTATATCGGGCACAAATTGTTCCGGGAAGTCGCCAGTACCTACGATCTTGAAGTGAACCATAAGCCGGTAGTGTTGGTGGATCTGTTTTCGGAAACCGGCGGACTGCCCCTGATGAAGCGTCATCCGGTGAGGCAGCGATATCGCCTGATTGAGCTGCAGCGCTGGCGCGACAAGCGTGGCCTGACATTCCATCTTCAGCCGGCGAATTGGCCCTTCAACGCGCGGCTGGCCGATGGCCTCGTGGTGGCTGCGATCGAGGCCAGCCTCGATCCCGATCCGTTCCTGCGTCGGGCGTTTGCGGCGGTGTGGGAAGACCAGCTCAATCTCGCGGATACCGCGACCCTGGTCAAACTGGCCGACGATTCCGGACTTCCCGGCAAGCAATTGGTGGAGCGTTCTGGGACCGAGGAGATTGGCAATATCTACGAACAGAACCGTCAGGACGCGCTCGCTGCCGACGTCTTCGGTTCGCCGGCCTATGTGCTGGACGGCGAGGTATTCTGGGGACAGGATCGGATCGAATTGCTGGTGGATGCGTTGAAGTCAGGTCGCGGGCCCTATCGTTCGCAGGTTTAGGATCGGGGCGGGCTCAGACCAAGGCAACCCGGTCGGCGCTTGATGCGGAGCACACCATGAGCACAGCGACATCGCCCTTGAAATTCAGCATTGCCGTCGCAGCGTTGACCCTTGGCGGAATGAGCGGTGTGGCGGCGCAATCGATGCCGGACGGCGAAAAGGGCCGCTACGCGCTGTCGCCGGTTGCAGACGGCGTGATCCGGCTGGACACCCGCACCGGCGCTGTTTCGATTTGTACCGACGGAGCGGGTACGGGCTGGGCCTGCCATGCCGTGCCCGACGAACGCGCGGCGCTCGATGCCGAGATTGGCCGGCTGCAAGCGGACAATGAAAGATCCAAGACCGAGCTGGAAAAACTCAAGGCCGAATTGGCGGCGCGCGAGCCCACCGTCACCGGCAAGATCGAAGAACCGTTGCCGAAGACGGACTCCCTCAAGAAGGGCGAGCCGAAAGTGGCCGAGGGCGAGCGCAAAATCGAAATTCCACTGCCGAGCGACCGCGACATGGATCGCATGATGTCGTTTCTCGAACAGGCGTGGCGACGCCTGGTCGAGATGGCCAACCGGGTGCAGAAGGACGTCAGCGGCAAGATTTGAGTGTTTGAAGGCTCCAGCCTTGGCCTAAAGAGATCGTCATGGCCGGGCTTGACCCGGCCATCCACGTCTTTGTTGCACCGAGTTAAGAAAAGACGTGGATGCCCGGGCATAGGCGAGCGGAAGCGACGCCGTCCTTCGGTCAGCTATGCCCGGGCATGACGAGCGAGAGTATCTCTTCATGACTTCACCTGAATCTTTCTCCCGCACGCCGCTTTCAACCGTCAGCGCAAACACCATCGTGAGTTCACTTCTCACCGTGCAAACTTCCGGGCGCGGCTTCGTCGACCTGAGTGCGGAGATCGCGCGGTTTGTGAAGGACACCGGCGCCATCGAGGGCATGCTGACGCTGTTCATCCGCCATACCTCGGCATCCCTGACGATACAGGAGAACGCCGACCCGTCGGTGTTGCGTGATTTGACAACGGCGCTCGACCGGCTCGCGCCGGAGGACGCCGGATGGAGCCACGATACCGAGGGCCCGGATGACATGCCCGCTCACGTCAAGACCATGCTGACGATGACTTCGCTGCAGATCCCGGTCATGGGGAGGGAACTCATGCTGGGAACCTGGCAGGCGATTTACATGATCGAGCATCGACGGCGCCCGCATCGCCGCGAGATCGTGCTGCAGTTTGTCGGGGCGGTCGCATGATCCGCCAAAGGATGTCCTTGGGCTTGACCCAAGGGCATGAGCGGTTTGGCGACAAGATCATGCGCTACTTCATACTTCCAGAGCGCGATCAGACGCAAAGCCGATGTCCCCTTTGCTGATCGCGCTCTACCCCCAAGAGATAAAGCCGGCACAAATAAAGCCGGCCGCGGAGCGATCCGCGGCCGGCGTGTAGTCCAATCCGGCGGCAGCTACCGCCGACTGTTGCGATTCAGGCTGCCGCTTTGCTGCCCTGGATGTCGACACCGGAACCGCTGGTGATGTCGACCCCCTTGGTGTCCTTCAAGAAGATCAAGCCGACGACCAGCGTCATCACCGCGATGCCGATCGGATACCAGAGGCCGGCGTAGATATCGCCGGTCGCCGCCACAATCGCGGTCGCGAGTAGCGGCAGCATGCCGCCGAACCAACCATTGCCAATGTGATACGGCAGTGACATCGAGGTATAGCGGATCTTGGTCGGGAACATCTCGACCAGGAACGCGGCGATCGGCCCGTACACCATGGTGACATAGATCACCATGATCACAAGGATCAGCTCAGCCATGAACCAGTTGACCTTGGTTTTGTCGGCAGTAGCCGCATAGCCAGCAGTCTTGAGCGCGGCTGACCATTTGGCATTGTCCCAGCCCTCGACCTTGGTCGATCCGATCGACATGTCGACAGCCTTCGACCCAGGCACACTCACGATCTTGAACGAAAGACCAGACTTGGTGAGGAAATCCTGAGCGCGGTCGCACTGCGTAAAGTTGGACCACGGTCCCACGAAGATATGAAAGTTACACGTCGATTGGTCCGCCGACACCGTGATCGGATTCTTCTCCGCGAAGGCTTCAAGATCCGGGTTGACGTAGTGGGTGAGCCCCTTGAAGAGCGGAAGGAACGTGATTGCCGCGATCAAGCATCCTGCCAGGATAATCTTCAGCCGGCCGATCCGGTCCGACAGCCAGCCGAACACGATGAAGAACGGCGTGCCGATCACGAGCGAGAGCGCAATCAGCGAATAGGCCGAGATGTAGTCGAGCTTGAGCGTGATGGTGAGGAAGAACAGCGCGTAGAACTGGCCCGTGTACCACACCACGCCCTGGCCGGCGGTCGCGCCGAGCAGCGCGAGCAGCACGTATTTGTTATTCGGGTAGTGCAGGAAGCTTTCGGTCAGCGGCGCTGAGGAGCCTTTGCCTTCTTCCTTCATCTTCGCAAAGATCGGCGATTCGTTGAGGCGCAGCCGGATATAGACCGAGAACACCAGCAGAATCAGCGAAATCCAGAACGGAATGCGCCAGCCCCATTCGGCGAACATCTTGGTGTCCATGTAGACGCGGCTAAGCCCGATCACCAACAACGCCAAGAAGAAACCGAGTGTCGCCGTGGTCTGAATGTAGCTTGTTGCATAGCCCCGTTCATGCGGCCTCGCATGCTCAGCCACATAGGTCGCAGCACCCCCGTATTCGCCGCCGAGGGCGAGACCTTGGGCCAGGCGCAACGTCACCAGCAGGAAGGGGGCCGCCCAGCCGATGGTTTGGAATGTGGGCAACAGACCGACCAGGAAGGTCGCGCCGCCCATCACTACGATGGTGACGAGGAAGGTGTACTTGCGGCCGACCAGATCGCCAATGCGGCCAAAGATGATCGCGCCGAACGGGCGCACCAGGAAGCCCGCCGCATAAGTTGCGAAGGCGGAGAGCAGTGCGGCCGTATCATTGCCGGGAGGAAAGAACAGCGCGGCGAAGAACGGCGCCAGGGTGGCGTAGAGATAAAAGTCGTACCATTCGAAAACCGTGCCGAGCGAGGAGGCGAAGATGACGAATTTCTCGTCCTTCGACATACCCGTTGCCCGCGCCGATGTAACAGCCATTGTTGACATTTTGGATCGCTCCCCGAAATCGTTGTTGCAGTGCTCGCCCCCATGCGCCGGACCTGGCCAGATTGGGCCACGAGGTTATGTTCACGGTAACATCGCCGTGAAACCTCTCCCAATAAGACTTTTGGCCCGCCATGCTCAGAGTTGTAGGCGCGCCTCACATTCCGGGGTACCCCGTCACCTGCGCGCATTTGCCCTATTGCGGCGCACAAACGGAGTGCGAATTAACCGCTATTCTGCATGGAGATTTTGCGCGCTTGCGTGCGGTTGTTCCGCGGGGGACAATTCCTTTGAGAAACGGCTCTATCAGCCTTCGAAAGCGCCCTCGGGTGCGCCGCAACCCTCTTGCCAAGAAATCGATGACTGCCGCCGCCAACACCCGCCTCATTATCGCCGATGATCATCCGCTGTTCCGCGATGCTTTGCGGCAGGCGGTCGCGAGCGTGGTGACGTCGGCGAAAATCGACGAAGCGGGATCGTTCGAAGAACTGACCGCGCTGCTTGAGCAGGATAGCGATGTCGATCTGGTCCTGCTCGATCTGACGATGCCCGGGATCTCCGGTTTCTCCGGATTGATATATTTGCGCGCGCAGTATCCGGCCATTCCCGTCGTGATCGTGTCCGCCAGTGACGATAATGGCACCATTCGAAGGTCGCTGGACTTCGGCGCGTCCGGCTTCATTCCAAAACGTTTCGGCGTCGACACCCTGCGCGATGCGATCATGAAGATCATGGATGGCGACGTCTGGATACCGCCGGACACCGACCTGTCATCCGGCGCCGATCCGGACATGGCACGCCTGCGCGACCGGCTGGTCACGCTGACGCCACAGCAGGTGCGGGTGTTGATGATGCTGTCGGAGGGGCTGCTCAACAAGCAGATTGCCTACGAGCTTGGTGTGTCGGAGGCAACGATCAAGGCGCATGTGTCGGCGATCCTGCAAAAGCTCGGCGTCGAGAGCCGCACCCAAGCCGTGATTGCCGCGGCAAAAATCGCCGGCGGCCAGTGGCGGCCAGGCACGCCGTCGGCGTCATAACGCCAAAGCATTTTAAGTCGGTGGTTTCATCCTTCGAGACGCCATGCAGCGCATGGCTCCTCAGGATGAGGTCCTTTGGACCCTCATGGTGAGGAGCGCGGCCACGCCGCGCGTCTCGAACCACGAGGCCCATGGGACGGATGGCGAGTCGGCTACACTGGAAAAATGTCTGCTACTATTCCGCCGCCACCATCTGCTGGGAGCGCCACTGGCCGAGCAACGCCCGCAGTGATGCGGGTTTGACCGGCTTGTTGAGCACCGCGACGTTTTCCTCGCGCGCCGCCACCCGCACGTGCGGACTGCGGTCTGCGGTGATCAGTATGGCCGGAATGCCCTCGCCGAACCGGCGGCGAATGTCCCGGATCGCGGCGATGCCATTGCCGCGGTCGAGATGGTAATCGACCAGGAGGCCGGTAACGGGTTTGCCGGCCGCCTCGATCGCCTCAATCGCGGCTTCGGGATCGGTCACCGCTATCACCTCGGCGTCCCAGGCGGTCAGCAATGTTCGCATGCCGTCCAGTATCGCGGCATCGTTTTCGATGCACACGATCAGGGAACCGCTCATCGGCGTCCGGGACAGCGGCGTCGCGCTGGTGACGGCCGTGGTGTGATTGATGGCTTTCGCCGTCGGCACCGTGACCGAGAAGAATGAGCCGCCGCTGGCGTTCGAATCGATCGCGATGCCGTGGTTGAGGACGCGGGCGAGCCGCTCGACGATCGATAGCCCCAGCCCAAGGCCGCGCGCGATCCGCGCGCCCTGCTCGAGGCGGTGAAATTCCTTGAAGATCTCGCCGCGCTTGAGAATTGGAATGCCGACGCCGGTGTCGTAAATGCCGATTTGCAGCGATGGGCCGTGACGGCGGCAGCCGACCAGCACCCGGCCACGCGGGGTGTATTTGATGGCGTTGGAGATCAGGTTCTGCAACAGCCGGCGCAGCAGCAGCCGATCGGATGCCACCGGCAGCGAGCAGGGCACAAAGGTCAGCTTCAACCCCTTGGCGCGCGCGATCGGCGCAAATTCGATCTCCAGCGAACGCATCAGATCGCCGATCTTGAAACTCGTGGTCGATGTCGTCATGGCGCCGGCGTCGAGCCGGGAGATATCGAGAAGCGCCCCCAGGATCTCTTCGATCGCTTCCAGGGAATCGTCGATGTTTTCGACCAGCCGCGAATCCTCACCGCCGTTCTGGCGCTCGACAAGACTCGTCACGTAAAGCCGCGCCGCATTGAGCGGCTGCAGGATGTCGTGGCTCGCCGCCGCCAGGAAACGCGTCTTTGAGATGTTGGCATCCTCGGCGGTGCTCTTGGCCAGCGCCAGTTCTGAATTCAGGCGGGTCAGCTCCTCGGTCCGATCCCATACCCGCTTTTCCAGCGTCGCATTGGCGCGCTCCAGCGCTTCGGCAGCCTCAAAGGAGGCCGTGACGTCGGAAAAGGTGATGACGAGCCCGCCGCCGGGCATCCGGTTGGAGCGCACCTCGATCACCATATGCCGGTCGGCCAAGCGTTCCAGATACGGTTCGCCTTCGGTGGTGTAGGCGGCCAGCCGCTTACTCACCAGCGCCTTACTGTCGCCGAAACCAGAGGGGCTGAGAGCCGCCATGAATTCAAGAATTTCCCGCAACGGAATTCCGATTTGGACGAGGTGCGGCGAGAGCCCGAGGATTTCGCCGAACTGCCGGTTGGAGCAGATCAGCTGCAGATCGGCGTCGAACACGGCAATGCCCTGCCGCACATGGTTCAGCGCGGTCTGCAAGATCTCACGGTTGAAATGAAGCGCGGCGTGGGAATCATCCAGCAGTTTCAGGGCGGCCTTGGCGGAGACGGTGCGCTTGCGCAGCAATAGCGACAACACCAGGCGCGAAGACGCCGCGCCGATCGAGGACGCGATCAGGTGTTCGGCGTGCCGCAGCAATTCGAAGTCCGCCGGCGCCGCGGGGTCGAGATCGATATTATGGGTGACGGCAAAGGCGTCGAACGAATGGCGGGCGCGGTCGGGGCCCAGATATTGTGCGACCGTGCTCTCGATGTCCTGCACCGTCACCGTGGTGCGCCAGCGCCGGAACGTCGGCGTCATCGGCGTCAGCACGTTCGGCACAAACACGTCTGCCTGCAATCGTTCGATCGAGGACTGCTCGCGTGCAAGCGACAGCACGATGTAAGTCAAAAGGTTGAGCGAAAGCGACCAAAGCACGCCGTGCAGGAGCGGTGGCAGATCGGCGCCGAACAGCGCTTGCGGGCGCAGCGCCTCGATGCCGAATGGCCCGTGCTGCAGCAATTGCAAACCGGCCATTGTGCCATCCAGGAAGCTCGGCAGAAACATGGTGTAGAGCCACACCGCAAAGCCGACCAGCATGCCCGCCATGGCGCCTGGCGCGGTCGCGCGCCGCCAGAACAGGCCGCCGAAGAACGCCGGGGCAAGCTGCGCTATGGCCGCGAAGGACAACAGGCCGATCGCGGCCAATTGGGCGTTGCCCAGCGCCCGATAGTAGAAATACGCCATCGCCATGATTGCGAAGATTGCGTAACGGCGAACCCCGAGCAGGAAATCGGAAAAATCCTTCTGGCCGGCGCGGGACTCGCGCCCGCGCTGCAGCACCAGCGGCATGACGATATCGTTCGAAACCATGATCGAAAGCGCGACGCATTCCACGATCACCATCGCGGTTGCAGCCGACAGCCCGCCGATGAAGACGACGACACTGAGCAAGGGAGCATTTCCCTCCATCGGCAGCGCCAGCACATACATGTCGCTGTCAACGGCGCCGAACGGGAAGGTCACAAGTCCGGCGAGCGCGATCGGAATCACGAACAGGTTGATGGCCACCAGATACAGCGGAAACAGCCAGCGCGCGCGGCTCACTTCGGCGTTGCTGGAGTTCTCGACCACGCTGACGTGAAACTGGCGCGGCAGCAGCATGATCGCGCAAAACGACAGCAGCACCATGGTGAAAAAATTGCCGATCGATGGGGTATATTCGATGGCGCGCACCGCTTCAGGCGTTTTCATCGCGCTCTCGATCAGCTCAAGCGGTGTAAACATCCAGAACAGGACGAATGCGCCGACGGCGATGAAGGCAACCAGCTTGATGATGGATTCGGTGGCAACCGCCAGCATCAGGCCGTGCTGATGCTCCGTCGCATCGGCCTGGCGGGTTCCGAACAGCACCGCGAACGCAGCCATCGCCAGCGTGACCATCAGCGCGATATCTCCGACGATCGGAATCGAGGAGAAGGCCTGGTCTTCGCTCAGGATCGTTTGCAGCGACGACGCCACCGCCTTGAGCTGGAGGGCGATATAGGGAATTGATCCGACGATCGCGATCAGGGCCACGGTTGCCGCTACCGCCTGGCTCTTGCCGTAACGCGCGGCGATGAAATCGGCGATCGAGGTGATGTTCTGCGATTTTGCCAGCTGGATCACGCGGCGCAGCAGGGGCGTGCAGAGCGCGATCATCAGGATCGGGCCGATATAGATCGCAAGAAAGTCCACGCTGGTACGGGTGGCGAACCCGACCGAACCGAAGAACGTCCAGGAGGTGCAATAGATCGCCAGCGACAATGGATAGATCAGCGCGCTCGCACGGCCGCGTTGCGTCGGCGACAGGCGGTCGCCGTAGCTCGCAACGAAGAACAGAAACCCGATGTAGCCGAAGGCGGCTGCGATCACGCTCCAATCGTGCAGCATCGCTGCCTACCTCCCTCCGGTGGCTTCATCCCTCGAGACGGCGCTGAGTTTATCATCGGGCGCGCATTCGCGCGACCCGTTGGCGCCTCCTCAGGATGAGGTCTTAAACCCTCATGGTGAGGAGCCATAAGGGCGTTTACGCCCGTCTTCGCGGGCTATGGCCGCGCGTCTCGAACCACGAGGCCGTGGAGAGTATAGCCGGATCGAACCGGCAAAGCACGGAGCGTCACATGCTGGAGGCCGGATTCAAGCCCCAACTGGCCCGTTAACGTTATTCCGCCGCCAGCGATTTCTGGTGCAACGGCGGACCGAGCCGTTCCCAGACCTGCAACAAGGCTTCGGCAAGCTGATCAATCAGCGCGTCGTCGTGATAGGGCGAGGGCGTGATGCGCAGCCGTTCGGTGCCCTTGGCCACCGTCGGATAGTTGATCGGCTGGATGTAGATGTTGTGCTGTTCCAAGAGAAGATCGCAGGCCCGCTTGCACTTTTCGGGGTCGCCGACGAACAGCGGCACGATATGGGTGTCGCTCGACATCACCGGCAGCCCCGCGGCGGTGAGGATGGCCTTGACGCGGGCGGCGCGGTCCTGATGGCGC
>DASQOU010000136.1:0-12344 GCA_035644295.1 Bradyrhizobium sp. | reverse complement strand
AGCGGCGAGCGCGGGCAGCAGTGAAATATCGATGCGCATTTCTCACGCACACTGCCATCAGCCGCCTATGATTCGCGAGGATATCCTCATCATGTGGCTGTGCAGCGAGTCCGCCATGAACGGCAGCGCCAGCAGCAATGTCACGAAAATCGCCAGGATTTTCGGCACAAATATCAGGGTCTGCTCCTGGATCTGCGTGAGCGCCTGAAACAGCGATACCACGACGCCGACAACGAGACCGACGAGCATCAGCGGCGACGACACCACGACGATGGTCCAGATCGCATCGCGCGCGACGTCGAGGGTTTCAGCACCGGTCATGATAACTCCTGACTCGCTCCAACTTGCCTTCGTCATTCCGGGGCAGCCCGCAGGGCTGAACCCGGAATCTCGAGGTTCCGGGTTCGCGCTTCGCGCGCCCCGGAACGACGACCTAGACTCAAATCGGCATCTTCATGATGTCTTCATAAGACTGGATGACCCTGTCGCGCACCGACACCAGCGTCGAGACCGCGACGTCGGTTTCGGCGACCGCCGTCACCACATCCATGACATTGGCCTTGCCCGACGCCATCGCAACCGTCTGGGCGTCGGATTTGCGCCCGACATCGAGCACGCCGCCGATCGCCTCCTTGAGCACCGCGCTGAAGGATTGCCCGCCGCCGGCATCGGAACCCTTGCCGGCGCCGCCGGTGTCCGTGATGCGGGCGAGCGTGGCATAGGCGTTGGCAGCAACTGTCGGTGAAGCCATGGCTTGAGGTTTCCTTTTCAGGCCTTGAGGATGTCGAGCGTGCGTTGGATCATCCGGCGCGTGGCGCTGATGATGTTGAGATTGGCCTCGTAAGATCGCTGCGCCTCGCGCATGTCGGTCATTTCGACCAGCGAATTGACGTTGGGATATTTGACGTTGCCGGCCGCGTCCGCCGCCGGATTGCTCGGCTCATGTTTGATTCGGAATGCGGCTTGATCGGGCCGGATCTTGCCGAGCGTAACCACCTTCGCATCCAGCGTGCGATCGAGGGCGGAGGAAAAGGTCGGCACCTTGCGGCGATAGGGGTTGCCGCCGGCGGTCGGCGCCGTGGAATCCGCGTTGGCGATATTTTCCGAGATTACCCGCATCCGCCCCGCCTGTGCCCGCAGGCCCGAGGTCGCGATACCCATCGACCGGACGAAGTCATTCGCATCGCTAGTCATGATGCTGCTCCCTTGCCGTTATCCGGCCACTGGCTTGAGTTTGATCTTCCGGGCATGCGCTTATCCCGACGGGAAATCCGCTTTCTCTCTGTGCCAGCGCGGTCGTTGGGGTCCGGATCATGTTTCAGGCCTTGCCGATCGCCATCTTCAGGAGATGCAGGCTCTTGCTGTAGAGCGAGGTCGCGGCGGCGTAATCCATCTGGTTGGCGGAGACTTTCAGCATCTCCTCTTCCAGATTGACGGCATTGCCGGCGGGCCGGGTTTGAAACCCCGCTCTGCGGTTCTGCTCGAAGCTTGGGTCGGTACCCGACGTGGAAATATGGCCCTGGCTGGTGCGCAGCATGGCCAGCGCTCCCGTGGATCCCGCAGCACTGGTTCCGGTATCGTTGAATTTCGGTTCGACCAGGTCGCGCGGCTTGAATTTGGGGGTGTCGGAGTTGGAGACATTTTCGGCGAGGACGCGCTGGCGCTCCTGGTGCCACTGCATCTTGGTGCGCAACACCGACAGGGCCGGAAGATCGTTGATGGACATCGCGCCGCTCCCCCTCCTCGGCGGCATGGCGCCGCTTCAGGTGGGCAGAATTTGCCGCGTGTATGGTTAACAGCTGGTTAAGAACCCGGCCGCGGGCGACATCTGATCCGGGCCGCGAATTTGCTCTCCCAGAATCTATCCGAGCGCATTTTCGCCACGAAAGCTGCGTTAACAGCGAAATCATGGTCCTTGGGACCGCGAGAAGTCGTTTTGGTCCAGCCGATTCATAGGTTATTAGGATGCGGGGGCGGCAGTTTCTGCCGCGGGGAATTAAGAATTTGGGCCAGACTCAGGTTTCGTTTGCCGTTCGGTGCGTCGCTACCGATCCACCTTCGACGAACACAGACTTGAAGAAAGCGCTATTTGCCAGGGACACAGCATGCAGGCACTGACATTTTTCTTCGCGTTCGTGGCGGTTCTGGCGCTGATCGGCCTCGCCGCCTGGCTGGTGCGCCGATTCGCCAGCAACCGGCTCGGTGCCAATACCAATCGCAGCCGGATGCCCCGCCTGGCGGTGATCGATGCCGCCGCAGTCGACGGGCGCAGGCGGCTCGTGCTGGTGCGCCGCGACAACATCGAGCATCTCCTGATGATCGGCGGTCCGACCGACATCGTCGTGGAACCCAATATCGTGCGCGCCGTGCCCGGACGGGATCAGTTGCCGCCACGGCCGGCCGTCGGCAGCCCGGAGCCCCAAGCCCGCATCGCGCCGCTTCCCGACACCGGCAACTGGAGCGAGCCCGACAGCCAGCGGGCCGAGGCACTCGATCATGCCGAACCGCAAATGCCCGAACCGCCCCCGCGCCCGACCCGACCGTCCTTTGCCGACGAAGTGCGCCGACCGGCCCCGGAACGGCGCATCGAACGCAGCGATCCCTTGACAGGATTTGCGCCCGAGCCGTTGGCCGGCCGTCCGGAGCCTCGCCCTGAGCTGCGCGGCGAGCCGATGCCGTCGCGGGTGACATCGCGCAACGAGCCGGTGATACCCCGCCCCCCACGCCCGAGCGAAGCGCCCAAGCCGCCGCCGGTTCGCGCACCGGAGCGCCCGCTGGCGCCGCCGCCGGCCCCCCCCGTGTCTGCAGCGGATCAAAATCTCGCCGAGATGGCGCAACGGCTTGAGGCAGCCCTGCGCCGGCCAACCAGCGACACAGTTGCGCCGCCGGTGGCCCCCGAACCGCCCCCGGGCCGCGCCGCGGCCCGCAGCGAGCCCCCCGCAGCCCCTCCTCCGGTTGCAGCGCCATCGAAGAGCGGGTTTGAGAATCTAGAAGACGAGATGGCGTCATTGTTGGGCCGTCCAAAGAACCCTTCGTGAGGCCGGCGGCTTTCCCGCGTAGAGTTTTATTTTTTGCCACCTTGATAGTCGCCGGATCGCTGGCGGCGCCTGCGTTCGCGCAGGACATCAGTATCAATCTCGGTCAGGGCAATGGCGGCGTCACCGAGCGCGCGATCCAGCTGATCGCGCTGCTGACGGTGCTCTCGGTCGCGCCGTCGATCCTGATCATGATGACGTCATTCACCCGGATCGTCGTCGTGCTGTCGCTGCTGCGCACTGCGCTGGGCACCGCGACCGCGCCGCCCAACTCCGTCATCATTGCGCTGGCGATGTTTCTGACCGCGTTCGTGATGGGGCCGGTGCTGCAAAAATCCTACGACGACGGCATCAAGCCGCTGGTCGCCAACCAGCTCGGCGTCGAGGACGCGCTGCAGCGTGCTTCGGTGCCGTTGCGCGGATTCATGCAGAAGAATGTACGCGAAAAGGACGTGAAGCTTTTCATGGATCTGTCGGGCGAGCCGCCGCCGGCGACGCCCGAAGACATGTCGTTGCGAATTCTGGTGCCGGCGTTCATGATCTCGGAGCTGAAGCGCGCCTTCGAGATCGGCTTCCTGCTGTTCCTGCCGTTCCTGATCATCGACCTCGTGGTTGCATCGGTCCTGATGTCGATGGGCATGATGATGCTGCCGCCGGTGGTGGTGTCGCTGCCGTTCAAGTTGATCTTTTTCGTCCTGGTCGACGGCTGGTCGCTGGTGGCCGGCAGTTTGGTGCAAAGCTACGGGGGATAGCGAGGCGCGGCCGCTAATTCTTCAACCGGGCGCGCGATGAAGTGATCGAATAGGACGCGCATATTTTATCGCATCGGTCGCTACCCCCATCGCTCGCCCGCTCGCATCACGCTTCCCGGCTTGAACCGGGCGACGGCCTGACGTTCAATTGACTACTGAAGCGCGGCGCTCAAAGCGCCGGCTCATCCTCGGGAGGCCGGAATGGATTGTTGCGGTCATGGCCACTGCCATGGGTTCACGCGCCGACAATGGATATGGGGTTCGGCGCTCACCTCAGTCGGCGCGATGCTCGGTGGCGGTGTCGGACCGCGCGGCTCGACTGCCGCCGCGCAGACGGCAGAAGCCGCCTCCGCCGCGCTTGACGTGCTTCGCAAATCTATTTCCGTCGACGTTCATACGCATGGCGGAACCACCGGAATTACGTCCCAGGCCCCGCCTAATGACAATCTCGCAAACAGCATGCGAGCGGGATCGTTGGCGGTCGCGTGCCTCGCCGACGTGCCAGACGGGCCAGTCCTCGGCAGGAATGCCGCCGGCGTTCTCACTGCGCTGCGCACGCCGGAACCGGGCCTGCTCTACAACCACCATCTTGGAAGACTCGATTGGGTCGATGAGATGGTTGCTCACCACGGCCTGCGCCGTGCGCTTTCGGCAGCCGATCTCGAGGCCGCGCATGCAGCCGGGGAGCCGGCCATCGTGGGCGATGTAGAGGGGCTCGACTTCATGGAGGGAAAGCTCGAGCGGCTCGAACAGGCGCATCAGCGCGGCGTCCGGCATGTACAACTCGTGCACTACACGCCCAACGATATCGGCGACTTCCAGACCGGTATCGTCACGCACAACGGGCTCACCTCATTCGGCGCCGAGGTGATCCGCGCCTGCCATCGACTCGGATTTGTCTGCGACGTCGCGCATGCGACCGAGGACATGGTCAAGCAGGCGGTCAAGGTCGCGACCAAGCCGCTGCTGTTGTCGCACACCGCGCTGTCCGGATCCCGGGCGACGGGTCCGACACCACTCGTAGCCCGGCGGATCAGCCGCGACCATGCGCGGGCGATCGCCGAGACCGGCGGCGCCATCGGCATCTGGCATTTCTTCCCGAGCCTCGAAAAATATGTCGACGGTCTGAAGGAAATGGTCGACGTCGTCGGCGAAGATCACGTTTGTATCGGCACCGACCAGCAGGTCGCCCCCGGCATCCTGCAGGACTACTCGCAGTGGGTGCAACTCGTCGTGGCGATGCTGCGCGGCGGCTTTTCGCCTGAAGAGGCCGGAAAGATCGCGGGTGGCAACTATATGCGCATCTTTCGCGCCGCGGTCGGCTGAACCGAACGCGCCCTCACCCCTTCACATCAAACTGCTTGCTCAGATGATCGCCGATCTGCACGATCATCGCCACGCATTCGGGATAGCCAGGCTTGGCCCTGGTTGCCGGGTCGGCCTCGGTGCGGAATTCCCAGGAATCCCCGGTGGGGAGAACGGCGATTGTGATTCCGTCCGGACAGTCGGCGTGTACTTTGAGCTCAGCCCTCGCCATCGCGACGAGTTCGGCTTCGGTTCGGGTGGGCTTGCTCATGGCGGCGGCCTCCTCTCGCGGTCTGCCGGCGCAAATTGACGCCCCGGCGAGCATCTGTCGAGGGGAAGACGCCAATCAGGGCGTGGCCTCGCTAACACGCAGCCAAATTCGGATTGATGCTTTTTAATGCTCTGAATTTAGTTCCGCTTTCGGCGGCACAGCGGACGTGACCGGACTTGCTATTGGCTCGACCCGGTCGCGAATGACCCTGAACGGACATTGCATTACCTCGCCAGCCTCGGTGTCCGGCTATTTGATTTGACCAATTTGAGGTGCCAGGCACCGGTTCGTACAAATGGGCTGTGTGCGATAACTTTTTCGCTTCCACCCTTGCGGTTGAACATAAAGCTGTTCACGATGGGCAAATGAGCGCGAAATCATGACACGCTCGCGTGTTGTCGCAAAGCTGCCAATTACCGAATGTGAGCCACTTCCTCAATAGACAACGCCTACGCCAGCGGTAGGCAAATCCCACGACACACAACAGCTTTCCGCATCGTCGCGCGGACTCAGTGCCGCGTAGCCTTTAAACTCTCGCCATTTTCTGGAGGATTTCTTATGCTTCGGATTTCAGCATTCATCGCCGTACTAACGCTGATAGGAACGTCTGCTACTGGCGCTTCAGCAGCACAGGCTCAAAGCGGCTCCAACACAAAGGGATGTTCTTTCAACCGCGATAAATGCATGGCGGCATGCCAACAATCCGGCGGGAGGCTGTGCGATAAATATTGTAATGAGAAAGCGGCAAGAGCGGGAACTTGCAGGTAACATTGCTGGGCAACTTGTTGCGAAGGAAGCCAAATCCCTGCTGAACAGCAATGCCACGTTCCAGTAAAAAGGCGCGGATCGCTCCGCGATCATCGGGTTTGAATTGAGGGCCGCCTTCGGGCAGCTTTTTCTTTCGTGCGACTTACATCCGACATGTCTCTTCGTGGCACATCGCGTCATTTCGCTACGCTGCGGAATTTGGTCGCTATCAGGGCATAGCCGACTCTGGCAAGCCGTCCGCCCGTCAGATTTATGGGTTCACGGCCTGGTCAGCGCTTATTCGCGACTGCGGCCGGCCTTAATCCGACGATCGCCGGCAGCGAACCGGTCGGGAACGGATCGGCCTTCGGCATTTCCGGCGGCAACGTGGCGCGCGCAGTCGCGTCAGGGAACCGTGTTCTCATATCGCGCAGGAACCCGTCCAGCGTATCGACCGTGGCCGCCATCTTGGCGATCTGGGCGAAATCGGTGGTACTTGAGCCAGTCAGCTTGCTCGCGGTCTCGAAGGCGGCGCGATCGCCAGCACCGCTCATCAACGGCGCATATTTCTCGCGGAAGCGGGTCAGGCCGATGGTATCCTCGGCCAGCGCATATCCCACCATCGCACGGATCACATCGCCCTTCTCAACCGGATTGAGCGGTTTGAAGTCGCGCCAGCGATCGGCGTAATACAATTCGATCTGTTCGGACGACGCGCGCCACTGTCGCGCCGCCCAATGGATATCGGAGCGCAACCGGATCGCTTCGCGGCCACTGATGTTGGTGATGATGTCAAGCGCAAGGTCGTGACGCCCGACGTCGCTTAGCGCGCGGGCTTCCAGCAGCAGCCGCTGCTGACGCAGTTCACCCGAGAGATCGGCGATGCGGGTCGAGCGAAGCGTGGCGATGGCGCGATCCGGCTTGCGGTTGGTCAGGTAGACCATCGCCAGCCGTGCCGCCACCTGCGCGCGCGCTGCGCCTTCCAGCCGCTTGTCGATCTGGTATTGCAGGAGTTCGCTGGCCTGGTCGAGCAGATCGACGGCAACCAGCCGGTCCGCGAGGCGGCGGATCATTTCGTCGCCGCGCCGGCCGATCGGCGTCAACTCGCGATATTCGTAGAACATCGCGAGCGCGTCGATCGGTGGAAGGTCATCGCCCTTTTGCCCCAGGAAAAGTTGCGCAAACAGCGCCGAGGCGGCGTCCTGACCTTGACGGGCGATTTCCGAATTGGGCGCCAGCCTGTTGGCGATCCGCACCGCCGCGAACGATTCGGCAAAGCGTCCGGTATCGGCATAGATCCGCGCCAACATTTCCAGCGTCTGCACCTCGAGCGCATCGCCGCGCCACGTCACCGCGAGTGTCTCGAGTTCGCGCAAGGAATCAGCCTGACTGATCTCGTCGCGCTTCTGCCTCAGCGCGATTTCGAGCAGCTTGGCCTCGGTCGCCGCCGCGCGGTCTGAGGATTTCAGCGCGTTCTTGTATTCATCCAGCGCATCCTTATCGTGCCCAAGCGCTTCGGCGAGCCTGCCGCGAAGCACCGAAATCGCGGGTTTCAGATCGGACGGGAGCCCGATGACCTCCAGCTCGGTGGCGCGCTTGGCTGCGCCCGGATAGTCCCTGACCTCGAGCGATGCACGCATCGCTTCGACGATCACGATACGCTGCAGTTCGATCGGCAGCGAGGTGATCGCGAATTCGACACTCTTGAATTTTTCCCGCGCTTCCGCCCACTTTCCCAGCCGCGCATTCGCCATCGCCTTCCAAAGCTGCGAATCGTAGTTGGTTCCGATCGCCGAATTGCCGAGGTCCTTCATCCCCCGGTCGGGGCGCCCCATCAGGATGCTCGCGACCGAGTGCACGATCAGGGCTGCAGGATCTTCAGCGCCCGGCTTGGCGTCGGCCAGTGCGAGATCGAGAATGCTCTTGGCTTCCGAATACATCCCGCGCGACAGGTAGAAGCGGGCAAGATCGACCCGAGCCGCCGTTTGCTGATCGGGCGCGGCGGCCGTTACGATGTCAAACAGCGCGTCCTGCCGTGCGACAAAGTTTCCCTCCTGATTCTTGCGCCACTCGCCGAGGTCGAAAATCGGTCGGACCGCGGTCGAGGCCCGCTCCCCCCCTTTGTCGGCCGGCGAGAGCGTCAAGCCTCCCGGTTTGCCGAGGATGATCTTGTCTGTGGCAAGTTCGGCCGTGACATCGTCGGAGTTCGGATGAATCGCCACGCCGTGAATCGACTCAAGCAGCGACATCTCGACAAAATCCTGCCGCTTGATGAAACCACGCGCCGGCGGCATCGCCGTGACCACCATGAGGGCGTCGCCCGCGTCCGGATCCATAAGCCGATGCAGAAGGCCGGCCTTCGGCAACGGCAGGCTGACGTTGGCAAGCGTGGGATCGGCAATGTTTCGTATCGCCACGAGCGGTTGCGTCGGCGTTTGCATCGCGTCGGCGAAAGTGACCGTCCAGCTGGTGCCGCCCGGCTGATCCTCGCCGGTGAGCGCCGCCATTTGCGGACGGCTGAGACGCATGCGGATCGCCTGCCCCTTCTCCAGAGCCACGACGCTGACCTCGGCAATGACGGCCCCACCCTGTCCGCGGATCGGCTCGACATCGATCGGCTTGGTGAAATCGAACAACAGCCACACCGTATCGGCGCGACGGAACAGTGCCGCGGGCGTGACCTCAGAAAACGAAAATGTCAGGCGCAGGCCATCACCATCACGCCTGGCGCTCACGCTGGCCGGACCGTCGGCGGATTTCATATCCGGCGGTGGCATGGACGCAGCGAGCTGCATCTTTGGCGGGGCCTCGGGTGCGACAGCCGGCGGCTCGTTTGACGGCTGCGCCGGCATTTGGGCTTCGGACGTGGGCGGCGGCGCCTGTTCGGGGCTGATCGCGGTATCGGCTTTTTGGGCAAACACTTCCGGCGTCGGGGGTACCGCCTCGGCAGCACGGCGCGGTGGCGCAGCCATGGCGGGGGCCTTCTCGGCGACGGCCTTGTCGGGCATAGCCGGTGCGGTTACCGCAGGCGCGGCCGGCGTCGGGGCGTGTGAAGCATCCGACAACGATGGCAGTACCGATGATGGCTTTTCACCCTGCTGGAACGCGACATCGATGATGTAGTTCTTCTCCTCGCGGAAGGAGTGGACATCGACGTCGCCGACCATGGCGATCTCCACCACGGAAGATTCGCCATCGACCTTCTGGTTTATCGACGCAATGTTCGAAGGCGCTGCAAGCTTGGCGTCCGCCAGATCGAATACGAGCGCACTGTTGAACAGCAGCTGCAACTTCTGTTCGTTCAGCACCGAGGAGATACCGACGCCCTCAGGCATTTCGAAAACAAAGCGCACGAAAGTCGGCTGGATCGAGGCGCGGACACGGACCGGGCCGCGCTTCTTGGCTTCCGACTGTGCCCGTTGCTGGCGCAGTTCGCGTTCGGCTGCCCGTGCGCGGTCGGCAAGTTCGCGTACGACCTCCGGAGGCAGACCCGGAGGCGCGCCGCTCCAAGAGTCCGGCAACAGATCGACGAACACCCTTTCGCCGGCGGTCATGGTGTTGACGCTCACCCGTCGCACCAAGGACAATCGGATCGCCGTGCCATCGGGATCGCGTCGCGCCGATCCGACGTAATCTGGCACCATTTCGGCCAGCCGGTCGACGCGCATGTCAACCGGACGCTTGAACCGGATCACGATAATCGTGCCGGCCGTCGTCACTTCAGCCCCGACGTCCTCGGCAAGCTTAAGCACCAGCCGGGCGTAGCCGCCGCTGGCGGAGAATGTGGCATCGCCCTTGACCGGCTGCGCCCGGCCAACACCTGGAAACATGAGAACGATCAGGGTGAGGCCTGCGGCGAGGCCGAGGCAACGCCGGACCGTCCACGCGCGGGCGCACACTCGCGACCAAGATCCAGCGGCAGCCGTTCGCGCCATCCACCCAGTCTTTCAGTTCAACGATCCGATCGCCGGCGGGCACCTATGCGCGCCTTCGCGCATTCGAACTTAGAATTGGCGGTTTAAGGACTTGTTAATATGCCGCTAATTGACCTTTTGCGGCGCGACCATCTTGCCCTCGATTTTGGGAAGATCGGCAGTGGAGGCGGATTTATCCGTCCCGGCGCGGCGCGCCATTTCGACAGTCAGGCGCTCGGCCGCTTCCGGAGCCATCAGACCGAGGATATCGGACATCTTGCGCGGCGCGATCTGGGAGGCGATTTCGAACAGCACCGACATTTCGAGCCGATCGAACACCTTGGCGGCGTCCTTCGGCTTCATGCCTTCGTACATCGTGATGAGGCCCTTGAAGCGCGCGGCATCCGCTTCGACTTTCTGGTTGGTCGCCGCCGTGATCCGCGACTCGATCGCCTTCAACTCCTCGACGCGCGCCTCGACCCGCTTTTCAGCGGCCTTCAAAAGACTCTCGCGAATGTCGATTTCGCGCGCGCGGGCTTCAAGTTCCTGCCGCCGTGACTGCAGCCGCTCGAGGATCGCGCGCTCGGACGGCGAGACCGGCTGACCCTGCTCTGGATGTACGACGACATCGGTCTTCGCTGCTTCCGGGGCGGCGACAGGCTTGGCGGCCGCCTCCTCCTCTTTGGGCTTCTCCTTGACCGACCCCGTAATGTCCGCTGTATCGAATCTACTTCCGCCGGGGAAGTTGAGGGCTTCCTGCGCCCAGGATGGTTTGGTCGAGTCCGGCTTGTAGTCGAACACATAACCGCCGTCGATCACGATCCCGGCGATCTTCAGCACGGCAAGGCCAAAGGTCGCAATCAGGACAACAGGCAGCACGCGAATGTCACGGAAGGATTTCATGCGGCGAGGCCATCGGACCTTCTGCGGTCGGAAAACGCCTGGGCTGCCGCGGCGACGGCCTTGGCCGCCGATACGCTGGAGGCCGTGGGCTCGGGCCCGGACGGCCGCGCGGCGATCGCGATCTTGGACAGCCGCCGGATCACATTGTCACCCTCCAATAATTGTTTCTTCAGTTCGAGCGACATCTGGCTCGCCGACGTGAGCTGGTTGCCGAGATTCTCGTTGACGTCACGCACGGTGAGTTTGAGGCCACCAATGGCGCGCTCGGCGATCTCGGTCGCTGTGATGAGCTCGGCTATCGTCGCCTTCAGCGAATGCTCGTCCGCCTTCAGACGCTTCAACCGGGCGTTTAACAGGATACAATAACCGATTGTCAGCATGAGCAATATTGCTACGAGACTCTCGATCGCGATTCCAAATAAGTGACTCATTGGGCCTCCATCAATTTGGTTTGTTCATCGGCCTTTTCGAACATGGCAAAGGTGGTATTGGGCTTGCGCAGCTGCTTGGTGACACGGATAGCGACGCGGTCGCCGACCCGGCCCATCCGCCCCTCGGTCAGGACCACGCTGCCGCAACGCACCGCCACCAATGCGTCAGCGCGCATCTCGAGCGGCAGGGTGTCGCCGACCTTCAGCTTCATCAATTGCTTGAGCGGGATATCGGCTTCGTAGAGGACGGCATCGACGGAAATCTGCGCCTGGGCGACTTCGGTTGCGAAGTGGCCTTCCCAGATCGGATCGCGGCCGAATTTCTCGCCCATGAACATCTGCAACAACACGTTGCGGATCGGTTCGATGGTCGCGTAGGGCAGCAGCAACTCGATATTGCCGCCGCGATCCTCCATGTCGATGCGCAGCCGCACCAGGATGGCGGCATTGGCAGGCCGGCTGATCGCGGCGAAGCGCGGATTGGTTTCGAGCCGGTCGATGGTGAAAGTCACCGGTGACAATGGCCGGAACGCCTGCTCGGCATCCGCCATCACCACCTCGACAAGCCGCTTCACGAGATTGGTTTCGATGGTGGTGTAGGGGCGGCCTTCGATGCGCAGCGAGGTTTGCCCGCGGCGGCCGCCCAAGAGAACGTCGATCATCGAATAGATCAGGCTTGAATCCACCGTCGCCAGGCCGAAGTTTTCCCACTCCTCCGCCTTGAATACGCAGAGCACCGCAGGCAGCGGGATCGAATTCATATAATCGCCGAACCGGACCGAGGTGATCCGATCGAGCGAAACCTCGACGTTGTCGGAGGTGAAGTTGCGCAACGAGGTGGTCATCAGCCGCACCAGGCGGTCGAAAACGATTTCGAGCATCGGCAGACGCTCGTAGGAGACCATCGCCGAATCGATGATCGCGCGAATGCCGGAATTGTCGTCGAGGTTGACTTCGCCGACATTGAAGCCGAGCAGGTTGTCGAT
>DASQOU010000135.1:0-3830 GCA_035644295.1 Bradyrhizobium sp. | reverse complement strand
ACGCCGCGCACCACATCGACACCAGCAGGATCGAGCAACGCCGTTCACCTGAGTTCGTCCGCGGCGATGCTAAGCAGCACAGGAATGATGGACGGGCAGCGGACCAAGACCCCACGCCGCAAGACAGCACCGCCATCGTTTGACGGCAGCCCGTGGCGCGTTAGAATTGACGAAAAGGGAGAAGATCGATGGAGGATATCGCGGCCCGGCGCGCAGCCGAAGCATTGCTCGCTGAACACAAGGCCGATGTACGGTTCAGGTCGCTTGGTCCGCCAGACGGGCCCACGACGATTCCAGACGCCTACGATATCCAGGAGAGATACGTAGCGCTTCTCCGCAACGAACACGGCGACGCCGTGGGCTACAAGGTCGGATTGACGTCGGCCCCGATGCAGGCCTTTTGCAGGATCGATCATCCCATCGCGGGTGTTGTGCTTGCCAGGCGCGTCCATCGATCGGGAGCAACCATGCAGCGCTCGGATTTCGGTCGACTGGGACTGGAATTCGAAATCGCCGTCCGCATCAAATCGGACGTTCCGGTCACAGGCGTGCCCTGTACCGCCGAAATGATCGAGCCTCATATCGGCGGCGTTTGCGCGGCCATCGAGCTCGTCGACGATCGAAACGCGGACTATGCCAAGCTCGATGTTCGCTCGCTTGTTGCGGACAATTCGTGGAACGGCGGCATTGTCCTGTCAGAATTTGCGACGAAATGGCCTGATCTGGAGAGCGTCCTCGGGCGCGCAACGAAAGACGATGTTGCGATCGGTGATGGGTACGGCCGCGACATCCTCGGGCATCCCTTCAATTCAGTCGCATGGCTTGCCACGCAACTGGCTTCGCGGGGCGTGAGCCTGAAAGCGGGTCAAGTCGTCATGACCGGCAGTGTGATGAAAACCGTATTTCCGGTGGAAGACGCAGCTTATCGTTTTGACCTTGAGGAAATCGGCGTGGTCGAGGTGCAAGTAATCGCCGGCGGACCGGCGTAACGCCGGCGACGGCGCGGCAGTTTTCAACAGTGAGGATGGCTTAGCCGTAGAGCAGTCTGGGCAGGATTGTAACGATGCTTTAGAAACCGCGTCGACCGACACGTTCAGCACCTTTCGACCTTAGGAGATGCGCAATCGTTACTGCGGCTTTGGCGCCGGCTTTTTGGTCACGGGTGCCGGCACATTCGCGGGCTGTTGGGCCGCCTCGGCCTGCGGCGGCGTTTCCGGGGTCGCGACAGAGATGCCGTCGAGACACCATCGGCCATTGACCACCTCGAAGACGAGATCGAAGTTGATCTGCAACGGCCGGGTCGGAAACAATCCGGTGAGCCGCAGCAACCTGTTGGCATCGAGCGCGGGCGACGCGGTGAGTTGCGGCGCGGAGACTGCGACCGCGAACAGATCGAAATTGCGCCGGCGCAGGTCGGTGAAGATGAACGCGAGATCGGCTGCCGTGTTCCTCGCCTGGAAATCGGGTGCTGCGAGATCGCGCAGCACGGTATAATTTCCGGTACGGTTGGCGTCGTTGAGGGTGAGCAAGGTCGAGCGGATCAGATAGAGCACCCCGTCGACGCCTGGCAACGCGGGCTGCTGCGCTGGCTGGGGCGCGGCCGGCACAGCCGGCACCGCCTTCGGTTTCGACTTCGCTTTCGCGGGCGCGGTCGAAGAAGCAGGATCGGAGACCCCGGGCTCGGCGCGGATATCGCCAGCCAGCGCCAGCGCGACGAACAGCATCATCACCGCCGCCGTGGCGCGCCGAAATCTTGAACTCAAGGCGGGTGCATATTCAGTTTCACCGGAAACTGAATATGCATCGGCTTCTTGTGTCTGTCGCGGTTTCAGGAAAACCGCTGTTCGCTTCTCCCGAACATGCTCCACGCTCGAGAAAGCCTCGGCTGGCCGATGAGATGCGAACCCGCCGCATCGGCCAGCGCCCTCACCCATCAGTTCAACGTCCACGACGCCCCTACGCGGGCGCCGATGTCGCCCTGCTGGGCGGCCGTGAAGGCGGCGTTGAAGCGCATCGATTCCGAAACGGCATAGCCGAGGCCGACAGCAAAGCCGGATTGGCCCTTGAAGTTGCCGTAGCCGCCCGACAGCGAAACCTTGCCGGGCCGGGTGTCGAACTGCAGTCCCGAAGCGGCGAGCGCCAGCGCAATGCCGCCGCGCGCCTCGCGGTTGACGTCGTTGATGCGGCCATTGAGCGCATCGAGTCGCCCGTTGATGCCGCTGATGTCGGATTGCGATGCAAACCCGAGGTCGGCGAGGCTCCTGGTGGCGAGATTGCCGGCGTTGTCGGAGGTGACGATCGAAGTCGGGCCGACCTGCGCGGCGCGGCTCGCCGCCGTGGCGATGCCCGCCATGGTGTAGGTGTTGCTGGCGGTGCCGAACATCTGCTGGTTGGCGCGCGTTGCCGTGGCGCCGTTGCCGATGGCCGTGGAATTGTCGAAGGTCGCCTGCGCGCCGGTGCCGAGCGCGGACGAGTTGGCGCCGGTGGCGGTGGCGGCGGTGCCGATGGCGACATTGTTGGTGCCGTCGCCGCGGGCATCGGCATTGGCGCCGATGGCAATATTTTGGCTGCCGGCGCCGCTGGCATTGGCCGCGAACCCGGACGCGGTGTTGACGCTGGCGTCACCGTGGGCGACGGCGAACACCCCGGACGCGGTGTTGGCGCTGCTGGCACCGCTGGCGTCGGCGTTCCTCCCGGTCGCGGTGTTGAAGCTGTTGGTGCCGCTGGCATTGGCCCGGTTCCCGTTCGCGGTGTTGCGGCTGGCGTCACCGTGGGCGTCGCTGTTGATCCCGATCGCGGTATTGGTGCTGCCGTTGCCGGTGGCGTTGGCGTTGGTCCCGCAGGCGAAGTTGTCGGGCGAACCCAGCGCGCTCGCGCCGTCGCCGGTGGCGGTGGTTTCGGTGTTGCCGGCGCACACGAACTGCGCCTTGACGGGCGCGGTTCCCAGGCAGAGCGCAACTGCGAGAGTTGCAAGCCCCGCTGGTACCTTCTGAGAAAACTTCATGATCGTCCAACTGCTCAAGTTGCAAAAATGACCGCGATTCCAATTCGCGCTGATTTGCGTACGGGAGGCGTCGAGAATTCGCTTCAACCGGACGGTTGAAACTGCAGGCCACTTCAATTTAATTCCGGCGAGTGCGGTATTTCGGTCACAGCGCTTGACGATGCTCGCGCTCACGCTTCTCATCTTGATTTTTGACGACAGGGATGATGGTCCCTGCTTTCGCAGAGACTGTTCGTGGAGAGGTTGTGCGGGTCACGATCTAAACAGCGCGCAGTCAGTAGAGCATGATCCGGAAAAGTGGAAACCGGTTTTCCGATTAGATCATGCTCAAACAAAAGGATGAGATCAGGATCATCGGGGTGCGGGCGGCGCCGGGCTCCGGCACCGGCACGGCTGAGCCGACGTGGTTCTCACTCCCGACCAAAATATCGAAAACAACCCCATGCAAAGTAGCGTGGTGTCGCTGGCATGGATGCTTTGAGCTATCCCTGCAAAAACATTTTGACACGTCGGGCAAATCAGGGGCACTATTCCACCGTCGCGCAATTTGTAAAACGCCCATGGCCCCTCCCGACAACGGCCTCTTCGGCGCGATTGCAGGCAAAATCCTTACCCACAATTGAAGTTGCAGCGGCTCGCTACGGCGAATGATCGCCTCTCGCGTTGCCGAACCGCGCGCGCTTTGCGATGCGCTGCCTTAAGGAGATATCGACGTGAACACAGTTCCAGACCTCAACAAGGCAACGGCAATGGCCGCAACCGGACGAACCAAGGCTGCCGCTGGCGTGCGGGTAAAACTGTTGCCACACGGATTCTCCATCGACCA
>DASQOU010000134.1:0-3098 GCA_035644295.1 Bradyrhizobium sp. | reverse complement strand
GCGCCCGCGCCATCGGTCGCCGTCTTTACTTCAGCGACGAAATCTTCGGTCTTGTAATTGATGGCGCGGTCGGCGCCGAGCTTGAGGCAGGCGTCGGCTTTTTCCTTCGATCCCACGGTGACAATCACCTTGGAGCCAAAGGCCTTGGCCAATTGTATCGCCATGGTGCCGATGCCGGATGAACCGCCATGGATAAGCAGCGTCTCGCCTGCCTTCAGCGCGCCGCGCTCGAACACGTTGTGCCACACCGTCATCAGCGTTTCCGGGATGGCGCCGGCTTCCTGCATCGACAGTGCCGGTGGCACCGCCATCGCCTGGGCATCCTGGGCGATGCAATATTGCGCATAGCCGCCGCCGGCCACCAGCGACATCACCTTGTCGCCGAGCTTGTGCCTGGTGGCGCCGGGGCCGACCGCGACGACTTCGCCCGCAATTTCAAGGCCAGGCAAGTCGCTGGCCCCGGGCGGCGGCGGATAGGCGCCGGATCGCTGCGCGACGTCAGGACGGTTGACGCCGGCCGCCGCGACCTTGACCAGGATTTCGTTCGGCCCGGGCGCCGGCACCGCGCGGGTTTCAGGCAAAAGCACCTCCGGACCGCCGGGCTTGCTGATGCCGATCACAGTCATTTGCGCGGGCAGCTTTTCCATGTTTTTTCCTTGCGGGAGGCGGATACCTTGAGAGGGCACCTGATTAGCCAGCCGCGCTTCGGCTGGCAACCGTTTCACTGATCGTTGAGCGCGGAGGACAACGCATGGCCATCGAGGACGACGACAAGCCGAGGAAGAAAGTCACCCATGAGATCGGGCAGGACCTGTCGCTGCTATCGGTCGAGGAACTGACCGAGCGCATCGCGCTGATGACGTCAGAAATCGAGCGGCTGCAAGTGGCCATGACCAAGAAGCGCGCTTCCAAGGAAGCCGCCAATAATTTCTTCAAATCCTGAGAGCGTCATGCGTCTCGGGCGCGGTGCAGCGTCGACGCCGGCGCTGCACCGTCCGAATTCCCTCGATCAGGCGGCTTTCGCCATTTCGACCACGCGATCCCAGGTGGTGGCCTGAAAGCTCGGCCGGGCCTCCATCCGCGCCAGCCACGCGACAATGTTGGCGTGCGGCGCGCCCAGCACTGACCATTCCGGCGTCTGGGTAAGGAACGCGAGCTGAGGCGCGATCAGGAGGTCGGCCAGCGAGACCGCGTCGCCTGCGAAATAGGGCTGTTCGCCCAGCAGCCGCGCGAGTTCAGTGAATACGGTGTGCGCCTTCGGCATGGCGGCGTCGATCGCCGCTTCGTCGGGTTTCAGACCCATCAGCCGCGGCCCCACCACGCGTTGAAAGCCGATGACGTTGGCGACGCCCTGGAACAGGTACCAGTCGTTGACATTCATCACCTGGTCCATGCGTGCGGCGGCCCGGGAGTCGCCGGGGGTGAGGGCCGGCGTCGGCAGCACCCGGTCGAGGTAGCGCAGAATGGCCTGGCTCTCGTACAGGCCGAAGCCGTCGTGCTCCAGCACCGGCACCCGGCCAAACGGATGACGGGCGAGATGCTCCGGCGAGCGGAACGTGCCTGGCACCACGGGCAAAAGCCGATAGGACGCGGCTTTCTCCTCCAGCGTGGCCAGGACCGCGCGACCAAAGGGACTGCCGGGAACGGAATAGACGATGAATTCGGACATAGCGGCCTCCTCTCCAAGGTTGAGCATTGCTGGTTTCATGCGTCGCTGCGTTCAGCTTCTTGCGCATAACGCTCTATCAGTCCGGGCCAGCCACGATCGACATCATTGCGCATCGAAGCGCCGGCCTCGGCACCCATCGTTTCGAACTTGTGGTGCAGCAGCTCGACCCGCGTTGCGTTCGGCCCATCGGCAGTGAAGCGCACGTCGACTTCCGATTTCATTGCAATGTCGGGCTTCCACTGGGCGTTGATCTGCCAGACCATCACCAGGCGATGCGGTGGCTCCCACAGGGTGATCGTGGCAACGCTGGTCTGTGTGCCGTCTTCCGATATTTCCAGCCAGCGTCCGCCCAGCCGCGGCTCCATCACGACTTTCGCAATCGGTTTTTTGCCGACGCCGTGGTCGAGCGGCCACCAGCGCGAAAGGCCGCTGGTGAAGACGTCGAAGGCGCGCGCGACCGGCGCTTTCACGCGAACGGATTTGCGCACAGGCGCGATGACGATGGGCGCGTTCATTCAGCCACTCCTTTCCGGTTTTTCCGCTTCCTCCTTGAACGCCGCCAATGCGTCGTCCCAGAAGGTGTCGAGCCAGTCTCGCAATTCCATCAGCCCCTCGCGGCGCAGTGAATAGATCCGGCGCACGCCTTCGCTGCGTTCTTCGACCAGACCCGCGTCTTTCAGAGCCTTGAGGTGCTGCGAGACCGCCGGGCGGGAGACCGGCAGGCCCGCGGCGAGAGCGTTCACCGGGCGCGGTCCCGCGCGAAGGCGCTCGAACACCTTCCGGCGTGTCGGATCGGCGAGGACCGCGAGGGCATTTGCGTAAGCCATAGCTAACGGTAAGTGATAGCTTACATGCGAGTCAAGAACGTTTTTGAGTCAAGAACGTTTTTCGCAAGTACCAGTTGCAGAGTTGAATCCAGCAAATGTCTGTGCCCGGGGAGCCGCGCGGCGAAAGGTGCCGCCGAGCGTTTTTCAGTGGTGAGAGTGTCTGGCACCGATCACCCACCGAAGACGCTCAGCGGCTATGGATCCTCGCGCAAGAGCGCTTGGCCGGGACCACTCGCGGGAGAGGGATTCGCCTCCGTCCCGCCAGCTGCATCCGCACTCGGCCAATGGCCGACATGGCAAACAAAGCCTGAAGGAGATGGCTTGTTTACGATTGATTAAGCTTTCTCGTTTATGACTGGGGTCGTCCCTGTTTGGACACCGAGTGGCTCCTGTCCACTCTGTTTGACGCCTCCCTGTTATCAACTTCAAAAGCCGCCGGAAACGGCGGCTCTTTTTTTGCGGTGTGCTTTTCGCGCATCTTCTTTTCAGGATCCGCACCTGCTGGAAACCATAAATGCTCTTGCAGCTGGACTTCGCGCTGTGGGCGAGCAATGATTTGTTCATCATAAGCCGGCGCGTCTCCAAACCGGCTGCGTAAACAA
>DASQOU010000133.1:0-15101 GCA_035644295.1 Bradyrhizobium sp. | reverse complement strand
AATGGTGCCCAGGAAAGGACTCGAACCTTCACGGCCGTTAAGCCACTGGCACCTGAAGCCAGCGCGTCTACCAATTCCGCCACCTGGGCCCGGGCCGGTTACTACGGATCGCTCGCGTGCTTGTCAAATTCGAGAAAGCGCGGCTCAAATAGTCTGTACAGCGCGAATGTGATGGCGTATCGCGAAGCGGCTAAATACCCCCGTGATCGACCGATTTTGACCCGCAGGAAATGATCCCATGCCATCGAATCTGGATACCCTGGTGACGGTTTTCGGAGGGTCCGGCTTTGTGGGACGGAACGTGGTCCGCGCGCTCTGCAAGCGCGACTATCGCATCCGGGTAGCGGTGCGACGGCCGGAACTGGCCGGTCACCTGCAGCCGCTCGGCAGGGTCGGTCAAATTCACGCCGTGCAGGCCAATCTGCGCTACCCGGCCTCGATCGCCGCGGCGATGCGCGACTCCCGCATCGCCATCAATCTCGTCGGCATCCTGGCTGAGAGCGGGGCGCAGCGATTCGACGCCGTGCAGGCTGCCGGTGCGGGCGCCGTGGCGAAGGCAGCTGCCGCGATCGGGGCGCGGATGGTGCATGTTTCCGCCATCGGCGCCGATGAGAACTCGCCGTCGCGCTACGCGCGCTCCAAGGCCGCGGGCGAAAAAGCCGTGCTGTCGGCCGTTCCCTCCGCCACGATCCTGCGGCCTTCGGTCGTGTTCGGGCCGGAGGACCAGTTCACCAATCGTTTCGCGGCGCTCGCGCTGATGTCGCCGGCGCTGCCGTTGATCGGCGGCGGGATGACAAAACTGCAGCCGGTCTATGTCGGTGACGTCGCGGCCGCGGTCGCCGAGGCCGTCGACGGCAACGCCAAGGCGGGTGCGACCTACGAGCTCGGCGGACCGGAAGTGCTGGCGATGCGCGAGGTCATGGAATTTATTCTCGCAACCATCGAGCGTCATCGCATGCTGGTATCGCTGCCGTTCGGACTGGCAAAATTGCAGGCGCTGTTGCTGCAGTTCGCGCCGGGGCCGCTGAAACTGACGCCCGATCAGGTGGCGCTGTTACGCAGCGACAATGTGGTGTCGGAGCCGGCGAGAGCCGCCGGGCTGACGCTGGAGGGGCTCGGAATTGCGCCGGATTCGCTGGAAGCGGTTGCGCCGCAATACCTCTGGCGCTTCCGCAAGGCGGGGCAGTTCGCACACAACGGGACGTAGCCGTTTCTCCGTCATGCATTGGGTCCTCATCCTGAGGAGCGGCCTCTTGGCCGCGTCTCGAAGGATGAGAATGCGCGCCAGCTCATGGTTCGAGACGGCGCAAGGGCGCCTCCTCACCATGAGGAACCGCTACCTTCCCATCGCCAGAGCGATCAGGCCGAGCGTGCCGACGATGACGCGCCACCATGCAAACAGCGTGAAGCCGCGGCGGGTCACGTAGTTGAGAAATGTCTTCACCACGACGATCGCGGTGATGAACGACACCACAAATCCGATCGCGACGATCCCCAGATGGTCGGCCGTCATCTCGGCCCGGTTCTTGTAGAAATCGTAGGCGAACGCGCCGGCCATGGTCGGGATCGCCAGGAAGAACGAGAACTCCGCCGCGGCGCGCTTGTCGGCCCCGAGCAGCATCGCCGCGACGATGCTGGCGCCGGAGCGTGACACGCCGGGAATCATCGCGAGGCACTGTGCAAACCCGATCCACAGATACGTCAGCAAGGGAAATTTGGTGGCGTCGTGCTCATGCGGCTTGTGATCGAGCTGATCGACCCACAACAGAACGGCGCCGCCGACGATCAGCGAAAAGCACACCACCCACGGATTGAACAGCACCTCCTTGATGTACTTCCCGGCAATCAGGCCGATGATGACCGCGGGCAGAAACGCCAACAGCACGCCGATCACGAAGCGCCGGTCATCGGGATTGGAAAACATGCCAAGCGCAATTCGCCACAGCTTGGCGAAATAGATGACGACGATCGCAAGGATCGCGCCGAGCTGAATGAGAACGACGAAACTGTCCCAGAAACTGCCTTCGCCAAGACCGAAGAAGCGCTTCACCAGCAGCATATGACCGGTCGAGGAGACCGGCAAAAATTCCGTGATGCCCTCGACAATGCCGAGAATCACCGCTCTCAACCAATCAGACATCATGAGCTAGCGCCCCGTTTTGAAAAGTTCGCGGATCCCTTGCGGCCAATCTGCTCGATACCGGCCGAAAAAAGCCCGGTTCTTCTCGCCTATTCGCTTCCACCCCGCAACGTCAAAAACACGAAAACAAGAGGTTGCCTCGGTCACAAGCTTCTGTAGTTTGGCGCACCTCTGCCGCTAGTGCCGCCGATTTGAAGTTCCTACATGACCCGCGGCAAACTCGAACAGGAACTTCAAATCGGAAAGCGGGTACTAGCCTGCCGCAGTGAGAGGCTTTCTTAAGACCTAGAAATTTATCAAGGGCTGCATGTTCACGCTGTTTCATCACCCATTCTGCCCGCATTCGCGCTTTATACGGCTCGTACTTGGCGAGCACGGTTTGGACCTTCGTCTGGAGGAGGAGCGGGCCTGGGAACGGCGCGAGGCGTTTTTGGTGTTGAACCCCGCCGGCACGACGCCGGTGTTGGTCGCCGAAGGCCACCCGGCGATTCCGGGCGCCGGCATTATCGCGGAGTATCTCGATGAGAGCCATGGCGCCGCGATGGGAGAGCGCCGGCTATTGCCGTCGGGGATGAATGAGCGCATCGAGGTGCGCCGGCTGATGGCCTGGTTCAACGAAAAGTTTTTCGAGGAAGCCTCTCATCCGCTGGTTACCGAGCGCATCTACAAGCGCTTCATGCGAGAGGATGACGGCGGCGGCCCGCCGGCGGCCGATGTGATCCGCGCGGCAAAGGCCAATGTGCGCTATCATCTGGCCTATATCGGCTGGCTGGCGCGGACGCGAAACTTCCTGGCCGGCGATCGGCTCAGCTACGCGGACCTCGCCGCCGCGGCGCATCTTTCGGCGATCGATTATCTGGGCGACGTGCCATGGGTCGAGGACGACGCGGCAAAGGCGTGGTACGCGCGGGTGAAATCCCGCCCGTCGTTCCGTCCGCTGCTGAGCGAATGGCTGGCGGGCGTGCCGGCGTCGCAGACTTATGTGGACCTCGATTTCTGATGTTTTCCGTCATGCCCGCGCTTGTCGCGGGCATCCACGTCTTTCTTGATCAGATCGGCGAGCGAAGACGTGGATGGCCGGGACAAGCCCGGCCATGACGAGGAATATTGCGCCAGAGTCGACCGGCAAAGAGGCAAATACCTCCGCTGAATTGCGGGCTGAGCTCGCGAACCAAGCCCGCGCGCTCGGCTTCGACTGCATCGGCGTGACCGATCCCGGTGCGATCATCGAAGCGGGTCAGCATTTCCGCGAATTTCTCGATGCCGGCGCGCATGGCGACATGGCGTGGCTGGCCACCAATCCGGAGCGCCGCACCGATCCGCGCGTGCTGTGGCCGGGTGTGCGCTCGGTGATCATGCTCGGCGTCAATTATGGTCCCGATGAAAACCCGCTGGCGATCTTGGCCCAGCGCTCGCGCGGTGCGATCTCGGTCTATGCGCAGGGCGACGATTATCACGACCTGATCAAGAAGCGTCTGAAAGCGCTGGCGCGATGGCTGGTCGCCGCATCCGGCTGCGAGGTCAAAGTGTTCGTCGATACCGCCGCGGTCATGGAAAAGCCGCTGGCACAAGCGGCGGGGCTCGGCTGGCAGGGCAAGCACACCAACCTCGTCTCGCGCCAATTCGGCTCATGGCTGTTTCTCGGTGCGATCTTTACCGCTGCCGATCTGCCGCGCGAGGAGGCCGACACCGATCATTGCGGCTCGTGCCGGGCCTGCCTCGACATCTGCCCGACATCCGCGTTTCCCCAGCCTTACAAGCTCGACGCCCGGCGCTGCATTTCCTATCTCACCATCGAAAGCCAGGGGCCGATCCCGCACGAGTTTCGCAAAGCCATCGGCAACCGCATCTATGGCTGCGACGATTGCCTCGCGGTGTGCCCGTGGAACAAATTCGCGCAAGCCGGACACGAAGCCAAACTCACCGCGCGCGAAGAATTGCGTGCACCTGACCTGGCCGATCTGGCGCGGCTCGACGATGCGGCGTTTCGCGCTTTGTTTACAAAATCACCGGTCAAGCGGATCGGCCGCGACCGCTTCATCCGCAATGTGCTGATCGCGATCGGCAACTCGAACGAGCCCGCGCTGGCGGCGGAAGCCGAACGCCTGCTGGATGACACGAGCCCGCTGGTTCGTGGCGCCGCGGTATGGGCGCTGTCGCAATTGATGGGGCCGGAGGCATTTGCGGCGCTGGGAGCAAAGGCAATCGGTAACGAGAGCGATGACAGCGTGCGCGCGGAATGGCGGGGCGCTTAATTTTCCACGTCATTCCGGGGCGCGAGTGCAACGAGCGAGCCCGGAATCTCGAGATTCCGGATTCGACGCTTCGCGCCGCCCCGGAATGACAGAAAATAGTCACCCGATCTCCGCCACCGCCGCGATGATGCGCGCGATATCCTGCGGACGTGACAGGCGATGATCGCCGTCCTGAATCATGGTCAGCACCACGTCGTCGGCCGGCAGCCGATGCGCCAGCGCAAACGCATGCCGCCATGGAACGTCCGGATCCTGCGCGCCTTGCAGGATCCGCACCGGACATCCGACCTCGATCGCGCTGCCAAGCAACAGATGCTGGCGGCCTTCCTCGATCAGGCGATGGGTGATCGGATAGGGCTCGTCATATTGCGAGGGCCGCAGCCACACGCCCTTGGTCTCGATCTCCTGTCGGACTTCGGGCGAAAACCCCTTCCACATCAGCTCCTCGGTAAAATCGGGCGCCGGCGCGATCAGCACGAGCCCGGCGAGCGAGGCGCGGGCGGCTTGGCGCCTCGCCAATTCACGCGCCAGCAACAGCGCCATCCAGCCGCCCATCGATGAGCCGATCACCACCTGCGGCCCAGTGCAGAACTGCTCGAACACCGCAACGCTCTCTTCCAGCCAGCGTCCGATGGTACCGTCGATGAAAGCGCCGCCGGATTCGCCGTGGCCGGAATAGTCAAACCTGACGCAGGCGCGATGTCGCTCAGCCGCCCATGCGTCGAGCGCGATGGCCTTGGTGCCCTGCATGTCCGACTTGAAGCCGGCCAGCCAGAACAGCCCGGGGGAGCCGCCGGCGCGGGCACGGACGGCGAGACGGCGCGCAGCGTCCCCCTTGCCGATCTCGATAAAAGCCGGTGGTTCTGCGGTTGCAACGGAACTGGTCATGGGTGACTGGTCATGGATGGTCACTCGGTTTGGCTCTCTAGTGAGTGAGCCAAACCGATCCGTCAACGGACGCTGATGGGGCGATACCAGCGCTTGCGGAGCGACGGCATGCCCTCTATGTGGCTGGTCTGAACAATCCCGGCCGGTGGGAGTTGTTCGGCGTGACCAAAATGCCTCGCATTTGATGCTTTTCGCAGGTCTGGATGCGAGTTCGCTTGCCCGCCCAGCCTTATTCCTTCAAACTACAGCCTTCGTTCACAACTTTGGAGAGCTAACCATTCGCCGTCCCAACAGAGCCCCGCCCGCTGCCACCAAAGACGGGCCGCGCACCAATGATGAAATCCGCAACGCACAGGTTCAGCTGATCGATCAGAACGGCACGAATCACGGCATCGTCGAGACAGTCGCCGCCATCAAGATGGCGCTCGAAGCCGGCATGGACCTTGTGGAGATTTCGCCCAATACCAATCCTCCCGTCTGCAAGATCATGGACTACGGGAAGTTCAAGTATTCGGCGCAGAAGAAAGCCGCGGAAGCCCGCAAGAAACAGAAGATCGTCGAAATCAAGGAGATCAAGCTCCGGCCGATGATCGATGATCATGATTACGACGTGAAGATGCGCGCGATGCAGCGGTTCTTCGAGGAAGGAGACAAGGTCAAGGTCACCTTGCGATATCGCGGCCGCGAAATGGCGCATCAGGAAATCGGCACCAAGCTTTTGGATAAGGTCAAAAGCGACGTCGCGGACTTTGCCAAGGTCGAACAGGACGCGCGTTTCGAAGGCCGTCAGGTCGTGATGGTTCTGGCGCCGCGCTGATTCGATCCTCGTCGTTCCGGTTTTCGCCGGGACGACAACCGTCGGAGTGCTAGAGCGTTTTCGAGCGAAGTGGGTACCGGTTCGCGTGAAGAAAACGCGTCAAACAAGAAATTAGAGTCGGTTCTGATTCAATCAGAACCGATCTTGCTCTAGCCGCGCGTGGCCCGCCAGCTACCGCTGCAACGGTCGCCCAAGATGATCCCGCGCCACCAGCCCGCACCCGAATTGCCGACAAGCCGGCCGCGGCCGCTCGCCGCCGAAAGACCGACCGATATTCTTACAGACACCACGCCGGCGGCGCTGATGCCGCCGGTGACCTTGCCTCCACCCGCAGACGAAACCCGATGGCCCCATACGGTGAACGGGACCCTGTTGGTCGAGCTGCAATTGCCCGCCCGGGTAACGAAGACCACGCTCCAGGTACCATCATAGGCTCCCGCCCGGCGGACGCCTCTGGCATCAGCGGAATTTGGCGTCCCGATCATGGCGACGAGAACGGCGGCGGCAAAACTCCATCGCAAGACGCGGGCGCGCCCGAAATTGGTGAAAAGGGCAATCGGTTCGGCTGAAATCGTCATTTTGCCCTGCTTTTTGGCGACGCCGCTTGCCGGCGTCGGGTGATTCGTCGGAGCCATATGGTTACGCGGTTCATCGTTGCCAATTGGGCCTTGTTCTGCCATAAGCGCCAACTTCATCGCCCGGCTGATCAAGGGCTGCCGTGGCGATGTCCGTGCAGGTTGCTTCAAACGGAAATAACCAAGCACTTTCAACGCTCTAACGAGCATTTTAGCCGGGATAGGCGCCCCTTCGGGCGCGTTTTTCTGCGGCAACAGGAGAGCCAAATGCCCAAGCTGAAGACCAAGTCGGGCGCTAAAAAGCGCTTCAAGGTGACTGCCACCGGCAAAGTGATGCACGCCCAGCGCGGCAAGCGTCACGGCATGATCAAGCGGACCAAGAAGCAGATTCGTCAGCTTCGCGGCACCCGCGTGCTGTTCAAGACCGACGGCGACAACGTCAAAAAATACTTCCTGCCGAACGCCTGATCGCGCTTCTCAGCCGCGCCGCGTCCGCGCGGCGATCCGTCACCCATTTTCACATGAAGGAGATCCGTCATGTCTCGCGTCAAACGCGGTGTGACCTCTCACGCCAAGCACAAGAAAGTCTACAAGGCCGCCAAGGGTTTTTATGGCCGCCGCAAGAACACCATCCGCGCCGCCAAGGCCGCGGTCGAAAAGGCCGGGCAATACGCCTTCCGCGACCGCAAGCGCAAGAAGCGCACCTTCCGCGCGCTCTGGATCCAGCGCCTCAACGCCGCGGTCCGCCCGTTCGGCATGACCTACAGCGTGTTTATCAACGGCCTTTCCAAGTCGGGCATCACCGTCGATCGCAAGGTGCTGTCGGACCTCGCGATTCATGAGCCGGCGGCGTTCCAGGCGATTGCCGAGAAGGCCAAGGCTGCGCTGGCGGCTTGAGGCTTCGCTCCATTTGCGCTCTACAACGTTTTTGAAGCCGTCATGGCCGGGCTTGTCCCGGCCATCCACGTCTTCCCTTCCTGCGAGCGCTGTAAGACGTGGATGCCCGGCACAAGGCCGGGCATGACGGAGCCAGGAGCACTGGCTTAGCATCCTGGCGAAAAGGGATTGCCATGTCCGACCTCGCTAAACTCGAATCGCAGATCCTTGCCGACATTGCCGCCGCAAGCGACGAAGCCGCCCTTGAAGCCGTGCGCGTCGCAGCGCTTGGAAAGAAAGGCTCGATCTCCGCGCTACTGGCAACGCTCGGCAAGATGTCGCCGGACGAGCGCAAGACGCAGGGTGCTGCGATCAACCTCGCCAGAGACAACGTCACGCTGGCGCTGACGGCGCGCCGCGATATCCTGAAATCCGCGGCTCTTGACGCAAGGCTTGCCTCCGAGACCATCGACGTCACGTTGCCCGTCCGCGAAGCGCCAGCTGAACAGGGCCGCATTCATCCGCTCAGCCAGGTCTTCGAGGAGGTCAACACGATCTTCGCCGATATGGGATTTTCGATCGCCGAAGGCCCTGATATCGAGACCGACGACTACAATTTCACCAAACTGAATTTTCCCGAAGGCCACCCGGCGCGGGAGATGCACGACACGTTTTTCTTCAACCCGAAGCAGGATGGCTCGCGCATGCTGTTGCGCACCCACACCTCGCCGGTGCAGGTGCGCACCATGCTCACACAAAAGCCGCCGATCCGCATCGTCTGCCCCGGCCGCACCTACCGTATCGATTCCGACGCGACCCATACGCCGCAGTTTCACCAGGTCGAGGGCCTCGTCATCGACAAAAGCTCGCATCTTGGCCACCTCAAATGGATCCTGCACGAATTCTGCAAGGCGTTCTTCGAGGTCGATCACATCAACATGCGATTCCGCCCGTCGTTCTTTCCGTTCACCGAACCCTCGCTCGAGGTCGACATCCAGTGCCGGCGCGACAAGGGCGAGATTCGTTTCGGCGAAGGCGAGGACTGGATGGAGATTCTCGGCTGCGGCATGGTGCACCCCAATGTGCTGCGCGCCTGCGGCATCGATCCCGACGTCTATCAAGGCTTTGCCTGGGGCATGGGCATCGACCGCATCGCGATGCTGAAATACGGCATGTCCGACCTGCGGCAGCTGTTCGAAAGCGACATGCGCTGGCTGAGCCACTACGGCTTCAAGCCGCTCGACATCCCGACGCTGGCGGGAGGATTGAGCTCGTGAGCATCGTCGAGGTTGAATACGTGCATGTCGCGACTGCCGTTGTGGAGAGAGCCCCCACCCTGACCCTCCCCAGCAAGCGCGAGAGGGAAAAAGAGTTGCTGCCCGCGGGGAAGCAAAGAACATGAAATTCACCCTCTCCTGGCTGAAGGACCATCTCGACACCGACGAGCCGCTTGAGAAGCTCGCCGACAAGCTCACCATGATCGGGCTTGAGGTCGAAAACATCGAGGACAAGGCCAAGGCGCTGGCGCCGTTTACCATCGCACGCGTGATCTCCGCCGAGCAGCACCCCAATGCGGATCGCTTGCGGGTCTGCATGGTGGACCCCGGCAACGGCGCGGCGCCGGTGCAGGTCGTTTGCGGCGCACCGAACGCGCGTGCCGGTCTCGTCAGCGTGTTCTCGCCGCCCGGCACTTACATTCCCGGCAAGGACATCACGCTCGGCATCGGCACCATCCGCGGCGTCGAGAGCCGCGGCATGCTGTGCTCGGCGGCGGAGCTGCAAGTTTCGGAGGATCACGACGGCATCATGGAATTGCCGGCCGAAGCACCCATTGGGGCGCCTTATGCGCAATGGGCCGGGCTCGGCGACCCCGTGCTTGAAATCAACCTGACGCCGAACCGGCCGGACTGCACCGGCGTGCACGGCATCGCACGCGACCTTGCCGCCGCCGACATGGGCCGCTTCAAGGACCCCGGCATTAAGCCGATCAAAGGCGAATTCCCCTGCCCGGTGCGCGTGACGGTCGAGGATCAAAGCTTGTGTCCGG
Organism: Bradyrhizobium sp.; assembly: GCA_035644295.1. GTDB lineage: Bacteria > Pseudomonadota > Alphaproteobacteria > Rhizobiales > Xanthobacteraceae > Bradyrhizobium. The sequence continues at coordinate 5,503 of DASQOU010000133.1, read as the reverse complement.
GCTTCGCGCTGCGGCTGGTGCGCGGCGTCAAGAACGGGCCATCGCCGGAATGGCTCTCGAGGCGCCTGACCTCGATCGGCCTGCGGCCGATCAACGCGCTGGTCGATATCACCAACTTCATGACCTACGACCGTGCCCGGCCCTTGCATGTGTTTGATGCGGCGAAAGTGAAGGGCCACCTCACCGTGCGCCGCGCGCGTGACGGCGAGATGCTGCTGGCGCTCGACGGCCGCAGCTACACGCTCGACAACACTATTTGCGTGATCGCCGACGATCACGGCGTCGAATCGCTGGCGGGCATCATGGGCGGCGAAGCCTCCGGCTGCTCGGAAGCGACCACCGACGTGTTGATCGAATCGGCGCTGTGGAACGAGATCAACATCGCCCAGACCGGTCGCAAGCTCGGCATCAATTCGGATGCGCGTTATCGTTTCGAACGCGGCGTCGATCCCGCCTTCATGGTGCCGGGGCTTGAGATGGCCACCAGGCTGGTGATGGAGATCTGCGGCGGCGCGCCTTCCGAAAACGTGGTGGTCGGAAAAGCCTTCGGCGATGATCGCGTGATCGATTTCCCGCTGAGCGAAGTCAAGCGCCTCGCCGGCATCGACGTGCCGTTTCCGGAGATGAAACTCATTCTGAGCCGTCTCGGCTTCATGGTGGCCGGGAGCGGCCCGGTGGTGAAGGTCGCGGTGCCCTCGTGGCGATCGGACGTGCACGGCAAGGCCGATATCGTCGAAGAGATCGTGCGGATTTGCGGCGTCGACAAGGTGCCGATGACGCCGTTCGATCGCGGCGAGGAGCCGCGCAAGCCGATCCTCAACCCGATCCAGCTGCGCACCCGCCGCGCCAAGCGCGCGCTCGCCGCGCGCGGCATGGTCGAGGCGGTGACCTGGTCATTTATCTCCAGGCCACACGCCGAGTTGTTCGGCGGCGGCCGAAGCGAGCTCGCGCTCGCCAATCCCATTGCCGCCGACTTGTCCGACATGCGGCCGAGCCTTTTGCCCGGCCTGGTCGCGGCGGCGCAGGCCAATTCTGATCGGGGCTTCCCCGATGTCGCGCTGTTCGAAGTCGGCCAGGTGTTTTGGGGCGACAGGCCGGAAGATCAACTGGTCGCGGCCTCGGGCGTGCGTCACGGCTTTGCGTCCTCGCAAGGCCTCGGGCGGCACTGGTCCGGTTCGGCTATCGCCAACGCGCTCGATGCCAAGGCCGATGCGTTTGCGGTGCTCTCGGCCGCAGGCGCACCGATGCAGGCCCTGCAGATCGTCCCCGGCGGCGCGCCCTGGCTGCATTCCGGGCGTTCCGGCACCATTCAGATCGGCCCGCAAAACGTGCTGGGATATTTCGGCGAGCTGCATCCGCGCACGCTGGAGGCGCTCGGCGCCGACGGCCCGCTGGTCGCCTTCGAGGTGATCCTGGACCGCATTCCCGACGCCAAGCAGAAGCCGACCCGCGCCAAGCCGGTGCTCGAACTCTCGGCTTTCCAGCCGGTGTCGCGCGATTTTGCATTCATTGTCGATCGCGCCGTGAAGGCCGGCGATATCGTCCGCGCGGCGCAAGGCGCGGACAGGAAGCTGATCACGGCGGTGACCGTGTTCGACGTCTATGAAGGCAAAGGCATCGACGACGGCAAGAAATCCGTCGCCATTTCAGTCACGATGCAGCCGCGCGAGAGAACCATGACCGACCAGGAGATCGAGGCTGTCGGTGCGAAAATCGTGGCTGAAGTGAACAAGAAGACCGGCGGCGTGCTGCGGTAGAGGCAGCGGCAATACCCGTGCGAGGCACAGCCGCCTCATTATGCGTCTTGGACTAGAAGATCTAGTGGCACATCTAGCACATTCGCGATGAGCCTGAGTGCCGCCGCGGTACCTACTCGGCGGCCGTTTTCGATGTCAGAAATATACCCTTGGCTTAGACCCGTCTTGAAATGCAGGTACATCTGGGTTTCGTCACGCCATTCGCGTAGTGCCCGCACGGGATTTTCTCCGTTGGCTATGCGATCCACAACATCCTTCGGTAACAACAGGCCTCCGCCGGCGACTTCCTTTTTCGCGCGCGCGACGATACGTGCCGTGCCTACGTCTTCATCAACCTCCGATGCCTTAGCCGCCAAAAGCTCGTAATCCTTTCTCGGAAGGATCGCGACTTCGCCACGCGGCGTTTTCTGAAATCGAACACGCATGTCTGCCTCTCAATCGTAGATATCTCGCCGGTGTCCCACCGCCGCGACAATGATCGCGCCCTGATCCTCGTAGAAGATTACACGCCAGTCACCGACTCGAAGCCGCATACCGTCGCGTCCCTTCAGGCGCTTCACATCACCATGCCCAGTCGTCGCAAACTCCTTCAGCCACTTGTCGATCCGACTGCGAATGTCAGGTGAGAGCTTCGCCCACTGACGAGCGCTTGTGGAGGTGAAAGCGATCGGCCTCATGCGGCACTATCGCATATCGCGATATTATCGTCAAGGTGCCAGCACCAGATCACAATACGCGTAACCGTCGCGTTCGACACGCTCACCCGTTGTCACCGGGAGACCGCGTCCAAACATCGGCCCCGCCACCACGCAGGTGTGAAACTCGCCGTTCTCGCCGCAAGGATCGACGCCCCGGGGCAAATCGGCCAGGAGCTGCGAGTCAAATCTGCGCCCTGCGAAAGCCGCCGGCAATTTCTTCAGATCCACGGTCGCAAGATAGACCTCCATGCCGCTTGCGATCATCGCATGCGCCAGCGGCAGGGTCGGCCGTTCCCACAGCGGAAACACCGGCGTGACGCCGCTGCCTTTGAGCTTTTGTTCGCGATAGGCCCTGATATCGGCGAGATACAGATCGCCGAAGATGATGTGGGTCACGCCTTCCCGCACCGCGCTGGCAACCGCCTCGCCGATCCGCGCTTCATAAATCTCGTTCGGACACGGATAGGGGATCGGCACGATGCGCGGCGGTAATCCCGCGGCGTCAAGTTGGGCCAGCAAAATCTCCTGCCGGACGCCGTGGATGGAGACGCGGCCGAAGGTCTCGGTCACCGTCGTCAAGGCCCCGACGACGTCGAATTCGCCTGCGCGCCTGACCTCATGGAGCGCGAACGCGCTGTCCTTGCCGCTCGACCATGAGATCAGCGCCTTTGGCCGCGATGAATTCAATTGATCGCCGGTCTCGGGACGGGCCACCGTGGTTCCGTTGGAGCTCAATTGAACGCTGCTCCCGGGAGCGGCCACCGTGGTTGCGTTGGAGCTCAATTGATCACCGCTCCCGCTCCGCGGCGGCGCTGCTTCGGCGGGCGCGAAGGTGCCGTCACCGGTTCGCTGAGCGCGCCGATTTTTCGCAACGCCGCTTCCGCCGCGCGCTCGCCGCTTTCCCACGCGCCGTCGACCGTACCCCACAGCGTCTCGTGGGTTGCCTCGCCCGCGAGGAACACATTGCCCACCGGCTCGGTGAGGATTTTTCGCGACGGCTGCCCGCCCGGTGCAGCAACAGACATCGCGCCAAGCGCAGAAGGTGCCGCGTTCCACCGCGTTGCGCTCGATTTCTTCACCGCGGCCGCGACCTCGCTGCCGAACAGCTTGGTGAGCCATTCGACGGCGAACGCGACCATGACCTTTTCGCCCTGGCCTGAAAGGTCACGGCCAAACGAGCCCGCGACGTCGATCACGCAGAGCGGCGATCCGCCGATGTTCGCGGACAACAGCGCCGTGCGGGTCGAGCTGCTCTGCTCGATGACTACGTCGTCACGGGCCAGCCCTAGCGGGTTGCCCTGCAATTGCAGGATAATGCGATCGTAGCTGCCGAGACCGAGTTTTGCAGCAGCATCGAGCTGACGCTTGGGGATATCGGGGGTGAACTTGATGTTCCCTGCCGCGAGCACATTGCTTGACACCGTGACAATAGCGGCGCGGGCGGCGATCTTGCCTGCCGGCGTCTCCACCGCGACATCGCGGCCGCTCCAGGTGATTTGCCTTGCCGGCGTCGACAGTGCCAGCGGGACCTGCTCGCCAAGCTTTGCGATCAAGACGCCGAGGCCCTGGCGGCAGCCGATCGCGGCGTTGCGGTCCTGCGCACGGACCTTGTCCATGACGGAGATATCCCGGAGATCGTTGCCGGTGGCACTGGCGCCGAGCACGAATTCCGCCGTCGCCGCCCAAACGCCAAGATCCTTCGGCAGTACCGCGGCGCAGGACAGGTCGGCTTTGCCGCGGGAGGCATCATCGATCGCGCGGTTGGCGCGCACCAGGGCTGCAAGAAATTCCTCGGTTTCGCCCGCGCGCGCGTTGCGTTGGCCGATGCGGATCTTCTGGCCAAGCGGCGCGGCGGAAAGGTCAAGCCCGGCATTGCGCGCGAGCCTGATCATCGGGTTGGTGTCGGGATTATGCAGCCATCGCGCCCCGCGATCGAACGGCATGCCGAATGTGGCGGTATCGGTAAGGCACCGCCCGCCGACCTGGCTGGTTGCTTCCACCACGATAACCCGGCGGTTCGCGGCCTGGATACGCCGTGCGGCCGCGATGCCGGCAGCGCCCGCGCCGATCACGACAATGTCCGCCTCGCGCGGCAATGGCGCGCCCCAGGCGCGACCGCCAAAGGCCGGCGCCACGGCGATCGCCGCGGATGCGGACAGGAGCTGGCGCCGCGTCAATGCCATGTCATGGTTTCCGGAGTTTTGAAAAAAGCGGGAACATCTAGCGAACTTGCCGCATCCCAGCGCAAGCGGCAACCATCATGGTGAATCAATCATGATTGATCAGGACGTTGCATGAACTAAATTGCAACGGCTTTCGACCATGATAAAGGATCAAGAAAGCGGTCAGAAAAGGCCGCCGGGGGGAAGACCTTCATGGGCGTGATGCTCGATACCGTCGGCAAGTGGATCGCTTCCTATCTTCAGAAGGAAGTGCCCGGCTATGAACCGTTCACGCCGAGCGATCCGGAGCATTTGCGCGGCGTCATCCAGGAGGGCGACGTGCTCCTGGTCGAGGGCAACAACCGGGTTTCCGGCATCATCAAATATCTCACCCAGTCGACCTGGTCGCATGCCGCGCTTTATGTCGGCCCGATCGATGGCGCGACGGAGCCCCACGGCGAACCGCATGTCCTGATCGAGGCCAATATCGGCGAAGGCGTGACAACGGCGCCGCTGTCGAAATATTTCTCCTACCATACCCGGCTGTGTCGGCCGGTCGGCCTGATGTATGAGGACCGCTACACGGTGTGCCGCTACGCCATCAACCGGATCGGTTTCGGCTACGACACCAAGAATATTCTCGATCTGATGCGGTTTCTGATTCCTCTGCCGATCCCGCAGCGCTGGCGGCGGCGGATGATCGCGTTCGGCTCCGGCGATCCCACCAAGATCATCTGCTCGGCGTTGATCGCGCAGGCGTTCGACGCCGTGCGTTACCCGATCCTGCCCAAGATCACGCGCGCCGGCTCGAGGCAGGCGCGCCGCGAAATCCTGCATATCCGCGACTCGTCGCTCTACATGCCGCGCGATTTCGACATCTCGCCCT
>DASQOU010000132.1:0-3432 GCA_035644295.1 Bradyrhizobium sp. | reverse complement strand
GCCATGCCGTGGCGGCTAAGAAAGCCCTCATCGGTCTGCACCAGCACGTCGAAAATCGCATTGCCGATCCCGAGAACGTCATATTTCGCTGAAGTCATCCAACAGTCCTGTCACGGCGATTGCGCGGTTTCGGAAAATCCGGTCCAAACCGGTTTGAATAGAGTGTAGCCGCCTATCACGATCCTCCCACCACGAGCAAGCGACGCTGCTATAGAAGTGCCAATGATTCGCTCCTTCCTCACGGTATCGACGGGAACGCTCGCCTCGCGGCTGCTGGGGTTTGCGCGCGACGCCATGATCGCGGCGCTGCTCGGCACCGGCCCGATCGCGGACGCCTTTCTCGTGGCGTTTCAGCTCGTCAATGTCGTGAGACGACTGTTGACGGAAGGCGCGTTGAACGCGGCCCTGGTACCTGCCTGGCTGCGTGTGCGCGAGACCGAAGGCGCGATCGCGGCGGCGGCTTTTGCGGGGCGCGTGCTCGGCACCATCAGCGCAGTGCTGATCGTAGCTACGGGCGTGATCGGCCTGTTGATGCCTTTGGTCATTACCGTTCTCGCGCCGGGCTTTGCCGGACACGACACGCTCCAATTCGCCGTCAACGATGCCCGCCTGATGCTGACTTATCTCGCCTTCGCTGGCCCGGCCGCGGTGATGATGGCGCTGTTGAATGCGCAAGGCAGCTTCGCGCTCACGGCGTTCTCGCCGCTGTTGTTCAACATCGCGCTGATATCCGTGATGATCGTGCTCATCGTGTGGCGGTGCGATGCGGCCAACGCCGCGTTCGTGATCGCCGCCACGGTCGGGATCGCCGGGCTCGCGCAATTGCTGATATTGGTGTTGCGCCGGCGCGGCGACAATATCGCCACGCCGCTGCGCGTTGCGTTCGATCCGCAAATGCGCGGCTTTCTCGCCAGGGCTATTCCCGGCATGATCGCAGGGTGCGGACCGCAATTGCTTATTGTCGCGGGCACCATCATCGCGTCGGCATCGCCGTCTGCGGTGTCGTGGCTCTATTTCGCCAATCGCCTGATCGAACTGCCACTCGGCATGGTGGGCGCCGCCATTGGCGCCGTGCTGGTGCCTGAGCTGACGCGCGCGGTGCGCGCCAATGATCAAAGTAGGATGATGCATGCCGAGTCTCGCGGCCTCGAACTCGCGGTGGGCCTGGCTTTGCCGGCGATGCTCGGATTGCTGGCGCTCAGCGAGCCCATCGTGCGGATGTTGTTCGAGCACGGCGCCTTCACCGCTGCCGACACCGCGGCCACCGCGCATGCGCTGATGTGGCTTGCGCTCGGCCTGCCCGCCCATGTGCTGGTCAAAGCGTTATCGCCGGCATTCTTCGCGCGCGAGGATACGGCCACGCCGCTGCTGGCGATCTTGAAGGGATTTGCGGTTGCGATCGTCTTGGCCGTCGTGCTTGGCCAATTATACGGCCCCGGCGGGATTGCCGCCAGCATGGCATTCGGCGCCTGGAGCAGCGCGCTGGCGTTGATCCGGCGCGGTGCCGCGACGTTCAGCTTCTCGATCGACGCCGCGGCGCGCCGGCGGCTGCCGCGCATCGTGACAGCGGCGCTCGCGATGGGTGGCCTGCTGTGGCTTGCGGCGCCGTTGGCGCTGACATCTGGCGGAAACGCGCATGGCCTCGCGCAGGCCATTATGGTGGCGACGCTGATAACGGGCGGAATGGCCATCTACGGCCTGCTTCTGGCCGCACTCGGCGTGATCCGTTGGGGTGAAGCGGTTAAAGCGATCCGCCAACCCGCGAGCCCCGGCTTGCGCGACTGATGCTCACGTGGCAATTGACGGCGCATAGCGCCTACTGGCAATTGACGGCGCATGGCGCCTATCGACAATTGACGGCGCGAAGCAGGCATGCGCGGGAAGCTGACCATGGCGATTGTTGAACGGGTGTTTTCAGGCGTGCAGCCGACGGGCAATTTGCATCTCGGCAATTACCTCGGCGCCATCGTCAACTTCGTGAAGCTGCAGGAAACCCACAACTGTCTCTACTGCGTGGTCGACATGCACGCGCTGACCCAGCCGGTCGAGGTATGGGGCGGCCCGGCGGAGCTTGCGCGTAATACCCGCGAGGTGACTGCAGCTTTCATCGCCTCTGGTATCGATCCGAAACGGCATATCGTGTTCAACCAGAGCCAGGTGCCCGGACACGCGGAACTGGCATGGATCTTCAATTGCGTGGCGCGGGTCGGCTGGCTCAACCGCATGACCCAGTTCAAGGAAAAAGCAGGCAAGGACCGCGAGAACGCGTCCGTTGGCCTCTATGATTATCCGGTGCTGATGGCGGCCGATATTCTGCTCTATCGCGCTACCCACGTGCCGGTCGGCGAGGACCAGAAACAGCACCTCGAACTGTCGCGCGATATCGCGCAAAAATTCAACAATGATTTCGGCGATTCGATCCGGGGCCACGGAGTCAATGACGGATTGTTCTTTCCCCTGCCGGAGCCCCTGATCACTGGGCCCGCGACGCGGGTGATGTCGCTGCGCGACGGCACCAAGAAAATGTCGAAGTCGGACACATCAGATAATTCGCGAATCAATCTGACCGACGACGCCGACACCATCGCGCAGAAGATCCGCAAAGCGAAGACCGATCCGGAGCCGTTGCCGTCGGAGGAGAAGGGTCTCGAGACCCGTCCCGAGGCTGACAACCTCGTCGGGATTTACGCGGCGTTGTCGGGCCGCAGCAAATCCGAGGTGCTCAAGGAATTCGGCGGCGGACAGTTCTCCAGCTTCAAGAATTCGCTGGTTGAACTTTGCGTCGCCAGGCTCGCCCCGATCGCCTCCGAAATGAAGCGGCTGGTCGCAGACCCCGCCCACGTCGATGCCATATTGGTTGATGGCGCGGACCGCGCCCGGGCCATCGCGGAAGAGACCATGAAGGCAACGAGGGACATCGTCGGCTTCGTCCGAAAACGCTAGTTCCATCATGCGCCAAGAATGACGCAGCGCACTCTAGTGGTCTTGCGCATTCCGATCGCAAAACCGGTATGCATCTTTGCGGAATCCACACATTCGCTGCCGCTTGTCGGGGATGGCTGCGCCGTGGCAGCATGCGGCTTGCTTGGCGCAAGCATCCGGGACATGCATGACCACCCAGCGACGTAGCTACGAGACAGGTCACAAGCCAAAATGTCTGGTTATCGTTGACGACACCGCGGAATGGGACCGCGCGGTCTACTACGCCAGCCGCTGGGCGATCCGGGTCGGCGGCGGCGTGGTGATGCTGCGCATCATCGAAACCGAGGACCAGAACCAGCAATGGCTGGGGGTCGCCGACATCATGCGCGCGGAGGCGCTGGAAGAAGCCAATGCGGCGCTGGATCGCGCCTCCGGCCGCGCCAACGGCATTGCCGCGATCACGCCGGAACGCGTGATCCGCGAGGGCGACCCGACCGAACAAATGCTCGA
>DASQOU010000131.1:0-3036 GCA_035644295.1 Bradyrhizobium sp. | reverse complement strand
GCTCTCATGGCAGGGTTTGGGCAGATCGAGGCGCAGGTCATGAAGGTCGGAATGGTGGCCGAGGCCACCTGCATTTCCAAGCCGTGGACGATCATTCCGATGGTGGTTACCAATGTGCAGGACTACATCGCGGCTGGCCAGTTCAGGGGCGGCGAACAACTGATCGAGGCGCAGAACACTGTACGTCCGGGCACCATTCTCGTTTTCATGGAGCCGATCTACAAGGGCGGGCTGGAGGGCGTGACGCCCGGCAGCAGTTGTGTCGCCAACGCCTATACCAGCAACCACGAACTGATAGCCTCGGGCAAGATCGGTTCGTTCAAGAGCTTCGGGCTGCATGTCGTTGACGCCACCGGCCTCGTGCACGCGCTGCTGTTGCGGATTCAGGCCCTGCTGCTGCCCATCCAGACACTGGTGCTGAGCGGACACTGAGTCCTGTTTGAACGCTGCTCGTAACGGCGGAGTCGTCGTCTACACCGACTATTCGCATCATGTCGGCTGCTTCCGAAATCGCATAGCTAAGACGGAGATAAACTTTCTAATTGGGGCCGCAGGGGGATGAGAGTTCGCTCAAATGGCTTCGCCTGCTCGGAAGGCGCGCATGACGAAGAAGGTAGAGCCACCAATCAGGCCGAAATTGGCCCTGCTAAGACGGCTGATCGTTGGGGCTTCCCTGGCGCTGGCGGCATCGCACCCGGCCGTTGCGCTCGAGGCAGTGTCGCTGCAGCTCAAATGGAAGCATCAGTTTCAGTTCGCCGGCTACTATCAGGCGTTGGCGCAGGGTTTCTACCGCGACGCCGGTCTTGACGTCACCATCCGCGAAGGCGGACCTGGCATCGACGTCTCTGAAGCTGTTGCCGGCGGCAAGGCGGATTTCGGCGTCTGCACTGCGAGCGTTCTGCGTGACTGGGCAGCGGGCCGCCGGCTGGTCGTGCTGGCCGCCATTTTCCAGCGTTCCCCGGCTGTCATCCTGGTCGCCCGCCGCGCCGACATCAGCAGCGTGTCGGATTTGCGCGGCCGTACGTTGATGGACACGCCGGGAAGCGACGAGATCGCCGCGATGTTAACGCGTGAAGGGGTGAACTATCAGTCCATGCTGCGCGTCCCGCACGAAGGAAACCCGCGCGACCTCCTGGCCGGCCGGGCCGACGCCATGATTGCTTACAGCACCAACGAGCCCTTCGTCCTTGAACAGCTCGGCGCGGCTTACCGTACCTTCGCGCCCGCGGCATCCGGCATCGATTTTTACGGCGATAATTTGTGCACCTCTGAAGCGGAGGTGAAAGCCCACCCGGACCGCGTCGCGGCATTCAGGGCGGCCAGCCTGAAAGGCTGGGCCTATGCCCTCGCCAACAGGGAGGCGACGGTCGATCTGATCATCCGGAGCTATTCGAACAAGAGCCGCGAGGCCCTGCTGTTTGAGGCGGAGCATACGGAGGCATTGGTCGGCCGCGATCCGGCTCGAATCGGCGAACAGGATCCTGCGCGCTGGCGAAGCATCGCCGCGACCTATCGGCAACTCGGCCTGCTTACCGACGATACGCTGCCCGCCGCACTGATCTGGGACGGAAATGACGGCAGCCAGTGGCGCTGGTTGATTGCACTGCTGTTCGTGACGGCCGGATTGGCGATTGCGGTACTCGTCGCGTACCGAAGTCGCCGCACTCTGCGGGGCACGATGGCACGATTGGGCGCGCTTCCGCGGTTTGTCACGATAAGGCGGCCGAGACTGAGCCTGATCATGTCGTTGCTGTTCATCGGCCTGAGCATTCCCGTTCTCATTTTTATCCTGATTTACAATTACAATAAGAATTCCGCCGGCATGGTGTCGATCCTCAACGACGCGGTCGCGCAGACCAGCCAGGCCGGCGTTGAACGCACCCAGGATCTGATCGAGAATACCGAAAGCCCGCTGCGCTTTCTCGCCGACTTGGCCGCCGCCGATCCCGGATACTTCCGTACCGAGCAAAGCAATGATCTCCTGTATCGCGCGCTAACCTCGGGAGCGTATATCGACGCCGCCTATGTCAGTTTCGAGGACGGCTATCACCGGGTGGTCACCCGCATCGATGAGGACCGCCGGCGCGCCGATCCTCGGATTCCCGCGACCGCCAACTGGCACGCCAGCTACGTCGACGCGATCACCTTTGCACTCTCACGGGTACGCCACCGCAAATTCTTCGACATATGGCCTAATCAGGTCGGCAAATACGATGTCGGCACCGACATCGATATTCGCAGCTTGCCCGGCTATCAGTCCGCCAAGACGACGCACACGCTGGCCGTGACCGAGCCTTCAATCAATCCCGATACCGGCTTTCCTATCATTTCGTTGCGGATTCCGATCTTTCGCGGCGTTGAATTCCTTGGCTGCGCATCTGCCAACATTACCGTGGATGTGCTGTCGCGCTTTCTCGATAGGAACCGAGCCAGTGCGCGAAGCACCACCTTCGTCGCCGATCGCAACAACGGCAAGATCATCGCCTTCCCGGACAAGCAGAAGGGCGTTCGTATCGAGAACGGAAAGCTCAAGATTGCCACCCTGGCCGATATCGACGATCCCGACATGCGCGAAGCTCATCGCCAGCGCGTCCGTACCGGTAACAACCGCTTCCTCTTCCAGTCTCCGACCAACGGAGAGGACCTGATCGCGGCCTTCACCAGTTTCCCGAGTGGCTTTGGTCAGCCCTGGCAGGTGGTCACGTTGACGCCGATCGACGATTTCGTGGGGACGTTGAAGGCGACCAATCGATTGATGATGGTGATCATCATTGGTCTCACCATGGTCGAGTTGTTCTTCATCTATTTCGCCGCCAGCCGGTTATCGCGGCCGGTCGAAAACGTGTCCCGGCAATTGCAGGCAATCGAGAGCCTCAATTTTGATACCCCCGCGCGTCCGCCGTCGAATATCCAGGAGATCGCGAAGCTGGAATCGGCGGCCTCGCTGTTGCGAACATCGCTGAAATCGTTCTCCTCCTTTGTTCCGCTCGATGTGGTCCGTCAACTCATCAAGTCGGGCATTCCGCTGACCTTGGG
>DASQOU010000130.1:0-7873 GCA_035644295.1 Bradyrhizobium sp. | reverse complement strand
CCGGAACAGCAGGCCGCCAATCCCGATCGCCAGCCAGACCTTGGCGACCTGGCGCATGAAATCAGCCGGCGAGGTCCACGGCGTAAACGCCCCGAGCAGGGTCGGATCGAGGAACAGCACCAGCGGCGAAAGCGCCCAGATCGTCATCAAGACGATCTTTCGGTTCAGATTATAGCCGACCTTGATTTCCTCTTTGTGGTCGTGCGTCGCGTGGTTGACGTGATCGTAGCCTTTTGGCTCGAAGAAGAAGTGACCGGCCTGCCGGGTCGTCATCGAGACCAGCCAGCCGATCAGCGCGGCAGCAACCGGATTAACGAACAGCAGCGCATAAGCGATCAGAAAGCTCGCAGCGCTGACAAAGTGCAGAGACTGGTTGATGCGGCTGTGATGATAGTAGCGATGATCGTCCCACCGCTGCGTTCGCAACTGTTCGCGAAAGTTCTTAATCATTTTTCACCCCTAAAAAGGTATGCCGGGATCCTGGTTACTGCGATTCGATGTCCGCTGTGTGACGATATCATAATGACATATGACGTTTCACAACGGCACACTTGGCGAACGCCTGCCCGCACGGGCTAGGCGGCGGCTGCGACCACGGTTTTGCGGAAACGAATCAGCGAGAAGTGGCCAAGCGGCGGCACCAGGCGGCGCTCGACCAGCTCCATTCCGCGCGAGCCTGCCAACCACTTCGCATAGCGCGACCAGGCGAATTCAGCGGTCCGAAAGCCGAGCGGACGCACCACCGGCTGCAGCCGCTGCTCGATGAAACGGCGCACGCCGGCATCGGCGCTGATCCGGGTCAGCACGATCAGTTCACCGCCCGGCCGCAGCACGCGGGCAAACTCGTCCAGCGCGACCTCCGGGTTCGGCACCGCGGTCACGACATATTGCGCCATCACGACGTCGAACGAATTGTCGGGGAATTCGAGCTTCTCGGCGTCCATCACCGCGAGGTTCTCGATATTCTTCAACCGAAGCTCGGCAACACGCTTCTTGGCCTTTTGCAGCATCGCCTCCGAAATATCGGTGCCGAAGATGCGAAGGTGCGGCGCATATTGCGGCAACGAGATCCCGGTCCCGACGCCGACCTCAAGCACGCGGCCGCCGATCTTGTTGGTGGCGGCAATAGCGGCCTTGCGGCCCTTGCTGAACACGCCACCGAACACGAGGTCATAGACGGGGGCCCAGCGGTCGTAGGCTTGCTCGACCATCTCGCGGTCGAAGTCCAGCTGCTGTGTACCGCCAAGTTTGATGATTTCTGCCATGATGACTTTCACTCGCTGTTCTGATGATTAATCTTTTTGTTGGAGCATGATCTTTTTCGAAAACCGATGCTCTAGCCGCGCACGGCGCCCCTCGCCGCCACGCGGCGGGCGGGTCGCAGCGAACGGCTCGGCTGCAACGCACTCAGATTGCCGATGAACTGCCTCGCGCTGTTTTCCCAGGAACGCTCAAGCGCAAAACTCCGGCACAATTCACGGGAGATGCCGAGCGCGCGGATGCACGCGCTGCGCAGGTCCGTATCCAGGGCTCCAACCGGGTGATCCGCAATCACATCCAGCGGGCCTGTCACCGGGAATGCGGCGACCGGCGTGCCGCACGCCAGCGCCTCGAGCTGAACCACGCCGAAGGTATCGGTGAGGCTCGGGAAAACAAAGACGTCCGCCGCTGCCAGATGCGAAGTCAGATCCTTGCCGGTTTTTTCGCCCAAAAATCTGGCTTTCGGATAGCGGCGCTCCAGCACCGCCCGCTGTGGCCCGTCCCCGATCACAACCTTGGATCCGGGCAGGTCCAACGCCAGAAACGCCTCGAGGTTTTTTTCGACCGCGACACGGCCGACGGTCATGAAAATCGGTCTCGGCAAATCAAGCTCGGCCGCATCGTCGGGCGCAAAGAGATCGGTGTCGACGCCGCGCGTCCAGGTGCCGAGCTTTCTGAAACCTCTGGCGCTGAGTTCTTGCCTCAGCGATGCGGTGGCGATCATCGTGATGGCGGCCGCCGCATGAAAGTACCGCAGCACGGCGTAGCTCACGCTGGCCGGAATGATCGAACGCACCGCGATGTATTCCGGGAAGCGTGTCGTATAGGAAGTCGTGAAGGCCAACTTCCGGCGGCGGCAATAGGCGCGCACCGCCCATCCAATCGGCCCCTCGGTGGCGATATGAATGGCGTCCGGCGCTGCCGCCTCGATCCTGCGGGCAATCTCGCGCCGGTTCGGCCACGCCACCCGCAACCCTGGATAGGTCGGGACAGCCAGGGACGGAAACCCATCCGGGGTGAGAAAGTCGACTTCGGCGCCCAGCGCCGAAGCGCTGCGGGCCAACGAGGTTAACGTGCGAACCACGCCGTTAACCTGCGGGTGCCAAGCGTCGGTCGCAATTAGGATTCGCATCGCGGGAACCTGAGAGCTTGTTGATTCTCAAGTCCCAACGTTCCGCTAAGGATGTTTCAGGCGTGTGACGTCATGAATATGTTGAACATCCTTTTTCAGACCGTTTTGAGGTATTTCGTGTAGAATGTCAGGACAATGACTTCATCAGAGACTTCACCAGACCTCGGCACAACGTCGGGCGCGCCTCTCAGGCGCCGGAAAAGAAAAGACTATTCGCTGCTGGTGCTGGCCGCCGGCCTGTTGCTGTTTGCCGCGGCCGCGGGCGCATTGTATTTCGCGCTGCGGCCGGTGACGTTGCGGATTGCGGTCGGCCCGCCCGGAAGTGACGACCAGAAGCTGATTGCGGCCCTGGCGCAGACCTTTGCCCGCGACGGGAGTTCGGTTCGCCTCTCCCCGATCACGACCGAGGGGGCGACTGAAAGCATAGCGCTGCTCGCGGCCTCGAAAGCCGACCTCGCCGTCGCGCGTGGCGATCTGCAACTGCCGGCCAATGCCGAATCCGTCGCCATTCTGCGCAAGAACGTCGTTGTTCTGTGGTCACCTTCCGGCCTTCCGCCCAAGGGGTCCAAGAAACCACCGGCACCCAAAATCAAGGGGATCGACGATCTCGCCGGACATCGCGTCGGCGTCATCGGCCGGACGCAGGCGAATGTCATATTGCTGCGCGTGATTCTGACTGAGTCGGGCGTCAATCCCGAAAAGGTCGCGATCACCCAGTTCGGCACCAACGAGATCGCCGAGCTGACGCGCGATCCGGCGATTGATGCATTCATGGCGGTGGGCCCGCTCGACAGCAAGATTACCACCGAAGCCATCGCCGTCACCGCCAAGGCCAGGGGTGAGCCAAAATTTCTCCCGATCGACGTGTCGGAGACGATCGCCCACAAACACCCGCTCTACGAGGCCGAGGAAATTCCCGGCAGCACCTTTGGTTCATCGCCCGCCAGACCGGACGACAAGATCGATACGGTCAGCGTCAACCATCTCATCATCGCGCCAAAGTCCTTGTCGGACACCACGGTTGGCACCTTCACCCGGCAATTATTTGCGGTTCGTCAGACCCTCGCCAGGGAAGTGCCGAGCGCCTCAAAGATCGAGAAACCTGACACCGACAAGGACGCAGCATTGCCCGCACATCAGGGAGCGGCGGCCTACATCGATGGCACCGAGCGCACCTTCCTTGAGAAATACAGCGACTATCTGTGGGGAGGTATTCTGGTTCTCTCCGGGCTCGGGTCCGCCGGCGCCTGGCTGCGGCAATATATGAAGCGCGATGAAAAGGAACAAAGCACTTTGCATCGCGACAATCTGCTCGCCATGATTTCGAAGGTGCGCCAGGCGGAATCATCGGAAGAATTGACGGCGATGCAATCCGAGGTGGACGGCGTGTTGCGGGAAACGCTCGAGAGCTACGATGACGGAGCCATCGAGGAAGGCGATCTGTCAGCCATTGGCCTCGTGCTGGAGCAGTTTCATCACGCCGTTGCCGACCGACGCGTGGCGATGGGGGCCTCCGCGCCCGACCTGCCGCGCATGCGCGCGCGATAGCGCAACGTCCTGCGACCGATCGAGGTCAAACAAAATCCCCGATGGGAAATTTGCTCTTTGCTTGCGGGAGCGGAAACAATCAAGCCTCTATGCGATCTCGGCAACCTGATTTTTCGTGCTGCTCAATTGCATACTTCGCCGGTGACGCTGACGCTCGGATTTGTACTGTTCCTAATTGCGCCGAGACGACATCCTTTTTTGACGGGTCGACAGCCGCCGGTTCCGCAAATGATCTCTCCGGATTGCGGTTGCTCAGCCGGTTCTGATGCCGTCAGCTGCGATTTCGCCTCAGGTCTCGACTCGCGCTTAGCCTCAGGTTTAGCTGCTGGTCGCTCGGATAGAGGGCAGATGCGGTCAGGCTTGGTCTTGATCGCATCGAGAGCGTCAAGGCTTGCAAGCTTCACTTCCAGCTTCATTCCAGCGTGCTTATTGAATAGCTCCAGCGAGCGGCGGGACGCTGACGTCCATTCACCATCGACCGCCCCGGTGAGACAACCGACGCGACGTAGTTCGACCTGCAGGGAGCGCGTCATTTCGGCACGAGACAAGGCGGGCTTCGGCCCTGGCGTATCCGGTGATGGGAGAGACGCGACCTGTAGAGCAGGTTTCCGCTGTTCGGCATCCGCAACTTTCTCCACGGCCTTGTCTGCCGCGGCTTTATCTGCCGCTACGTTTTCCGCCGCAACGCGCACCTGTTCCGCGGCGAGAACCTTTGCCTGCTCGACCTGCTTGGCCTTCTCGGCCGCGACCCTGGCCTCCTCGGCGGCTTTTGCTTCGGGGGCGGCCTTGGCCTGTTCCGTCTGCTTTGCACCCTCCAGAACAAGACGCTGCGCCTCGGCCAATTCCGTGTAGAATCCCGATGGATAGTTGGCGATGAAAGCGTCCCAAACCTTTTTGGTGCCAACCTGAAGCGCAAGCTCGTAGTCGCGGCGAACATCCGCTTGAGCGTTGTGCAACGGCTCTGAAACGACGAGCTTGGCCGGAACCAGCGGCACATCGTCACCGCCGAGTGAGCCGTAAACATACGGCTCCTGCTTGTTGCTGGTATTCTTCAAGACATCGTCGCGCACAAAGCCGAAGGCCTTGCGCAAATCGAGGCCGGGTTTCGCGATGTGCCTCACCAGCGCCGCCGTAAACGGGCTGTTCTTGCTGTCACCATCCGACGCCGTCGATCCCGCCTTCGAGGCAAAGGCAATCAGCGTGTTTGGGCTGGTCGGCTCGACCTTAGCCAGCCCCATTCCGATAGCGCGCGACCCGATGGTCCGCTTCATCGCCCTGGCAAAGGGGTTGTTACGGCAGGCGTCGAGGATCACCAGCCGCAATTGCTTGGCAGGCTCAATCGTCACCAAAATGCGATCCAGCGAAAACGCCTCGTCGTAGACGTCGAGGTCCTGTTCCAGCGAAGCATCTATCGGAATCAGATAATTTGTGCCCTCAACCTCAATGCCATGCCCCGCGTAGTAAACGACGGCTACATCGGCATCGCGTGAACTGTTGGCAAAATCCCGAAACACGCGACGCATCTCGGAAATCTTGAGATCGAGTCGGGATTCAACGAGGTCGAAGCCGGCGCCCTTGAGGATTTCGGTTATCGCCGACGCATCGTTGGTGGGATTCCCCAGCCGCGCGACATTTTGATAGCCAGAGTTGCCGATTACCAGCGCAACGCGCTTGTCGGCCAAAGCAGGTTGACCAAAAAGGCAGACCGACCAAACCGCTAAAACAAAGGCCCCCACCGCGCGCATCAGAAAATTCCAAATCGGCAATACACCGACCCCCATCATCCGAGCCACCGAGCACAATATCCAAGCAGGGGGCGGCCGTCTGTGACCTTGGTCACTGTTTTGTTTGCAATTCTCAGCTTCCCCGCGACACCAGGACGAAACAATTCCCTACCCTGATGAAACCGTTTCGCGGCTTTGACGCAAACCTCCTGAAACCTTTGGCCGCTACTCATTTGGACAGCAATGCGCCGAATGGCGCGCTGGCGACCAAACAGGGGACGGCCAATGTTCAATCTCGATGCATCGAAGTTGAATTCCCTCCGCGCCGCTGCCGCCTTCGGCGCGCTGGCGATCGGCGCCATCGCATTTTCCGCGTCCGCCACGGCGACGCCGCTGCCGCTGTTTCCATTCATCATGACGCCGCCGGTGCAATCGGCACCGCCGTCGGTGCAGGCCGCACCTTCAGAAGACGAAAGCACCGCGGTCGAGATGCCGGCGCGGCTGAAGCGCCAGATCGTCAGCTACGCCACCCGCGAGGCGCCCGGCACCGTCATCATCGATACGCCCAACACCTATCTCTATTACGTGCTCGGCGGCGGCCAGGCGATCCGTTACGGCATCGGCGTCGGCCGCGAGGGCTTCACCTGGTCGGGCGTGCAGTCGGTTACCAAAAAGGCCGAGTGGCCGGATTGGACGCCGCCCCCGGAAATGATCGCGCGCCAGCCCTATCTGCCGCGCCAAATGGCCGGCGGCCCCGGCAATCCGCTCGGCGCCCGCGCGATGTATCTCGGCGGCACGGTTTATCGCATTCACGGCACCAACGCGCCGGGGACCATCGGCACCCGCGTGTCGTCCGGTTGCATCCGGCTTACCAACCAAGACGTCTCCGATCTCTATTCACGGGTCAACGTCGGCACCAAGGTGATCGTGCTGCCGATGGACCGCCGCGCCGACACTGCGGACGGCAGGCGGAGCTGATTGTTGCTCCTCATGGTGAGGAGGCGCTCTGGCGCCGTCTCGAACCATGAGGCTGCAGGGCAGCTCATTCCTCATCCTTCGAGACGCGGCCAACGGGTCCGCGCGAAGCGCGGCCCGATGATAAACTCCGACGCCGCTCCTCAGGATGAGGGGCAGCACGCACTCCGCCATTGTGGCGTCCCTGGCGAACAGCATTGCATAAAAATGGCGCGATTTCCGCGCCATTTTTTTCGGGTCCGAGACTGATCATCATGCCCACACTCGCCATCACCACGCTAACGATTGCCTTCGCCGCCGCGGCGTTTCTGATCCTGGAACGCGTGCGACCGGGCCGCGAATTGCCGAATGCACCAGGCTGGTATGTCCGTGCGCTGGTCATCACGATGTTTCAGATCGGCATCACGCTGGCCACCAACAAGCTCTGGATCCAGCTGTTCGGCAGTACATCGCTGTTCGATCTCGACGCATTGCATCTGCCGATCGTCGAAGGTTTCATCGGCTGGTTCGCCGGCACGTTCTTCTTCTACTGGTGGCACCGCCTGCGCCATCGCAAGGGCTGGTGGGTACTGTTTCATCAGGTGCATCACTCGCCGGCGAGAATCGAAGCGATCACCTCGTTCTACAAGCATCCGGTGGAAATTCTCGCCGACAGCGCGCTCGCAGCCGCGGTGCTGTATCCGTTGCTCGGATGCTCGCTGGAAGGCGCGATGTGGTTCAACGCGTTCGCCGCGACCGGCGAATTCTTCTACCATTCGAATTTCAAATCGCCGCGCTGGCTGAAATACATCATTCAGACGCCGGAGTTGCATTCGGTGCATCACCAGATCGACGTCCACGCGTTCAATTTCGGCGACCTTCCGATCTGGGACCGGCTGTTCGGCACCTACCGCGATGCCGACGACTTCGCCCCGCAATGCGGCTTCCCGCGCCACAACGAACGGCACCTGTCTCGCATGCTGGCGTTTCAGGATGTGTATGACAGATAAACACGCGATATCACTCCTTCCTTACCGCCTTCCGCGCACGCTGGCGCGCTGGTCTGCTGGCCTGTAGACTCGGGCACGGGAATCAGTCCCGGGGGGACGATGCACCTGTCGATGCGTCTCAAGACGATCCTGCTCGGGATCGCGGTGGTCGCGGTCTCGTTTTTCGTCAGCCTGAAGGCCATGGACTGGCTGTCGCCACGCGGCACGGTCGGTGCGCCGGTGCTTGTCGAATTGCAGCCGCTGCC
>DASQOU010000129.1:0-30029 GCA_035644295.1 Bradyrhizobium sp. | reverse complement strand
ATGTTGTTGCCGGCGCCGGGCTTGTTCTCGATCACGAACTGCTGGCCCAGCCGCTCCGACAGCCGCTGGCCGACCAGGCGGGCGATGATATCGGTCGAGCCGCCGGCCGGATATCCGACAATGAAGCGGACCGGCCGCGTGGGATAATCCAGCGCCAAGGCGTCACCAATCGGTGAGGTGAAGGCGCACAAGCCCAGTGCAACCAGACCCATCGCGATGCGGCGTAACGCCATGTGTTTTCTCCCTGCAGTGCCGAACCTGCAAACGGTTCGATCTTGTTGAATTAAAGACGGCCCGCGTTGTAACAAACAAACCGCGGGCCGGCCAGCTTGGTCCGTCTAGATTGGGCTACGACGAAAGGATTGGTTATGTCGGTTAAAGTCAACGCGCTCGATCATATCGTGATCAACGTATCCGACGTGGCGTGCTCGGCCGAATGGTATCGAAAGATCCTTGGCATGGAGATCAGGGTTTTCGACCCTGGTCCAGGCAAGATGGTCAGGACGTCGCTGGTCTTCGGCAACCAGAAAATCAACGTACGGCCGCGCGATGCCGACAAGGTCGAGTGGTTTACCGCCGACCATGAAACCGCCGGCAGCGACGATCTGTGCTTTCTCACCTCAAGCACGCCGGAGCAGGTGGTGGCGCATCTCCGCGCGTGCGGGGTGGTGATTGAGGAAGGCCCGGTGACGAAGCAGGGCGCCCGCGGCGCGCTGCGCTCGGTCTATTGCCGCGATCCCGACGGCAGCTTGATCGAGATTTCGTCGTATGAGGGCGACCCGGCTTGAGATCTGAAATAGTTCGGTCATTCCGGGGCGATGCTGAAGCATCGAGCTCCGATGCGCAATCGCACATCTGAGGTCTGGCCCGGAGCCTGTCATCGCGCCGCGCCAGCGCGGACCCGGTGGGGCCATCCCGGAATGACGAGAGATCAATACGCCCCGAGCGTCACCGGGCGGAATGCCTGCAGCAAATGCGGGTCGAGCTTGTCCTTCATCTGCTCCATGATCGCGAAGGCCTTGGCGTGCGTGAAAGGCACCCGGTAGGCCCGCGCTTCCACCAGCGCCGAGTAGATGTCGACGATCGTCGTCAGCCGCACGATGTCGCTGATCCGATCGCCTCGCAGGCCATCGGGATAACCTGAACCATCCAGGAACTCGTGATGGTGCAACACCACATCCAGCATCTCCGGCGGGAAGCCGCCCTGGGCCGCGAGCGCGTCATAGCCGAGGCGCGGATGCTTGCGGACCTCGCCCATTTCCTCCTCGGTGAGCTTTCCCGGCTTATCCAGAATGGCGACCGGGAGGAACGCCTTGCCGACGTCATGCAGAAGGGCTGCGCGCGTCAGGCGGCGCTGGTCGTCCTCGCGCATGCCCATATGCTGCGCAAACGCAACGGCAAAGCCGGTCACAAACAGGGAGTGGCGATAGCTGTCCTTGTGGTGGCAGCCGACGGCCGTCAGCCATTGACGCAACGATGCGTGCTTCATGGCTTTGAGAATCTTGTTTTCAGCTTCCACGATGTCGCTGAATTTGAGCGGCTCTCCGGCGGGAAGCTTGTTGAATATCTTGACCATCACCTCGTGGGCTGCGGCGACGCCCCGGTTCAGGGCTTTGCCGCGATCGGTCTCGTCGTATCCATGACCGTCCGGAAAGGCAGCCTGGATGCGCTGCAGGATGCCCTGCGCATCGAATGGCCGTGATATCGTGTCGGTTGCGCCGAGCGCCCAGGCCTGCATCGATCCGTGGTGAAGGGCGTCGGCGAGAACAAACAGCCGCGGCATCGCGCGGTAGGCCGGGCCACGCAGCTTGTTTCGAACCCGCTGCACGCTTTCGGCGGAGCGCAGATTGATATCGACCACGATCCCGGAGATCTGATCGGCCGGCGTGTCGGGAAGGTCCGATGTCGAGACGGTATCGACCTCGCTCACGGATCGCAGAATCCTCGCCAGCTCCTGGCTTTGATGGGTGTTATCGGATGCCAATAGCAGGCGGCGTTTGGATGCAGACGGGTTGGCTTGAGCTGACATGGACCCTCATTGGCGGATGCAATGGCCGGGCGACAAGCTATCCGACAACCCATTCCAAGAGGCTTAATGGAGATTATAAATGCTCTACTTTTGTCGAAGGTAAAATTTGAACGAGTTGCCGGGCACCGGCCCAGGGCGCGAAATCCCGGCACAAAAAAATCCGCCGGAGGAAACCCTCCGGCGGATTGTTGTTGGCTATCTGCGGCTCTTTAAGCCTTCATGGCCGCCTTGACCGCCTCTGCCGTGATCGGCAGCGAACGGACACGGGCGCCGGAGGCGTTGAAGATCGCGTTCGCGACCGCGGGCGCGACCACGGTCACCGCCGGTTCGCCGACGCCGGTGGCATGTTCGCCATTGGCGATGACGCTGATGGCGACTTCCGGTGTCTGACTCATCCGCAGCGGCGTGTAGGTATCGAAGTTGGTCTGCTCGATACCGCCATCCTTGAGGGTGGCCTTTTCGTACATCGCCAGCGAAAGTCCCCACAACGCCGCGCCCTCGACCTGGGCACGAATGTTATCGGGATGCACCTGGGTGCCGACGTCGGTGGCCACGGTCAGTTTCTTGACCTTGACCTCGCCGCTTGGCGCAACGGCAACATGGGCCACGCACGCGGTCCAGCTTGCAGTCGCCCTTTCCTGCGACGAGACGCAGGAAACGCCCATGCCTTCGCCCTTTGGAAGCTGCTTGGTGCCGTAGCCGGCCAGCCCCATGGCCGCGAGCAGGGTGTTGCGCAGGCGTTGCGCGCCACCATTGTTGGCGCCCTTGCCGTCGAGCAGTTCGATCCTGAACTGCGCGGGATCCTTGCCCGCGGCATGAGCGAGTTCGTCGATCATGCTTTCGACCGCCCAGAAGGTCCAGCCCGGTGCAACCGACCGTAGCTGACCCGACGGGGTGGCATTCTGCGCCATCTCGTTGAGGATGGCTCGGACGTTGTGGTTAGGCACGGAGTAGAAGAAGTCCGCACCATTCACCGTAAACGCATCGAGCGCACCTTTCTTGTCGACCGAAGGCGACAGGAAATCAGGGATTCCCCAGCGCTTGGTCGGCCAGGCACTGACCACGTCGTGGTTCATCGCGACCAGCTTGCCGTCGCCGTCAAGACCGGCCTTGATCTTCTGGAACGTCAGCGGACGCGAGAAGTCCATGGTCATGTCGTTTTCGCGCGAGTAGATGATCTTGACCGGCTTGCCGACGGCCTTCGCCGCCTGCACCGCCGGCACCAGCATGTCGGCTTCGAGACGCCGGCCGAAGCCGCCGCCCAGCCACATCTGATGCAGCACGACGAATTTGGGATCGACGCCGGCCGCACCTGCCGCGATCGCACCAGAGCGCGTCGCAAACTGGTTGCCGGTATAGACATGCCAGATATCGCCTTGCTGCTGCGCCGTGGCGGTCATCGGCTCCAACGGCGCATGGATATTGATGTTGGTGGTGTATTCCGCCTCCAGCACCTTGGCCGCGGTGCCGAGCGCCGCAGCAGTGTCGCCGTCCTTGACGAAGAACAGTCCGGAGTCGTCAAGCCCCTGCAGCCGCTTGGCTTCGGTGAGCAGGGATTGGCTCGACAGCTTGGCGTTGGGACCGCCGTCATAGCTGATCTTGAGCGCTTCAGCCGCCTTGCTGGCGCCGGAATAAGTATTGGCCACCGCCACTACCCAGCCGGTCGTCGTCCCGGTCTTGTCGTCGAGGGTAACCGCCTTGATGAAGCCCGGCACCTTCTTCGCTGCGCTATCGTCGACCGATTTCACCGTGGCGCCATAGCGCACCGGCGGCGTGACGACCTTGCCGTACACCATGCCCGGCAGCATGGTGTCGATGCCGTATTTGGCCGTCCCGTTGGTCTTCGACGGGATGTCGAGCTGCGGCACCGAAACGCCGATCATGGTGTACTGGTCGGCGGTCTTCAGCTTGATCGCCTTGAGTTCGTCGGGCGTAAAGGTCTTGGTGGCCTTGCCGCTCTTGACGATGTCCGCGAACGACATCGACTTCTTCGATCTCGGATGCGTAATCGTCGAGTCTCTGACGACCAGTTCTCCGGCAGGCACGCCGCCCATCGCAACCGCGGCGGCTTCCGTCAGCGCGATGCGCCCCGCGGCACCCGCGCGGCTCATCGCATCGAAGTTCATCATCGTGCTCCAGCTGCCGCCGGTGACCTGCGCGCCGAGCACGGGGTCATTGAACTTCGGATCGTTGGAAGCGAGCTGAACACGCATGTCCTTCCAGCTCGCGCCGAGTTCTTCGGAAATGATCTGCGCCATGGTCGAGGCAATGTGCTGACCCATGTCGGCCTTGCCGCATGTCACCGTGACAATTCCGTCCGGCGCGATCGAATACCACACGCTGGGGTCGAAATTGGCTGCTGCGGCAAACGCTTGGTCGGCCCCAAGAAGGCCGGGGACTGCGGAATAGCCGAGCGTCAGACCGGCGGCGGCGGATCCTACGAGAAACGAGCGGCGGCTGAGATCGGCGGGCTCGCTTTGGGTGATTTTCACGTGCGTATTCATGTTGCTCTCCGATCGGTGGCCGTGGAAGCGGTCCGCATCTCGGAAGCCGCGCGCATGATCGCCTTTTGAATGCGCGAATAGGTCATGCAGCGGCAGAGATTGCCGTCCATGTGCGCCACTACTTCGTCCTTGGTCGGGTTGGAATTCTTCGCGAGCAGCGACGCTGCCTGCATGATCTGTCCGGACTGGCAGTAGCCGCATTGCGGAACCTGCTCCGCAATCCATGCCTTCTGCAACGGATGATCGCCCTTGGCGCTGAGGCCCTCGATGGTGGTGATTTTTTTGCCGACGGTATCGCCGACCTGCGTCTGGCAGGATCGCACGGCTTCACCGTTGACGTGAACGGTGCAGGCGCCACACAGGCCGGCACCGCAGCCGAACTTGGTTCCGGTCATCTGCAATTGCTCGCGGATGACCCAAAGCAGCGGCGTGTCGTTCGCCGCCTCGACGGACATATTCCGTCCGTTGATGTTAAGATTAGGCATGGTTTCTTCCCCTGCCGGTGCATGAAGCCGCTTGCGGCGACAACTCACTTATTTGCATTCACTGGCACCCACCGGGCCGGCGCCAGTGGCGCGCAGAATGATCGCGATCCTTTCGTGAGGCAAATGCAATTTGGAATTGCTCGAAAAAAATAAAATTCCAAAACGGCATTGTGCGTTGCGGCAATGATTTTTGTCATATTGTTACCCGGGTTGGGGAAGGGGTGGGCCAAGCCCCCATAGCGAAGCCGCCCTGCCCGGCAGGCCGGTTTCAACCGGCAGGAAGCCAATATAATAGGATAAGTGGCGCCTCCGACGGGCAGTCGGACTGGCTTTCGACACTTCGGACTTCATGAAACTCAAAATGTAGGTGGATGACCCGTGGGACACGATATCAAGCTGACGGCTGCGGACGATTTTCAATTGGGCGGCTACCGTGCCGACCCCGCTACTGCGCCCAGGGCGGCGGTGGTGGTGATCCAGGAAATCTTTGGCGTCAACCATCACATTCGCGCGGTCTGTGACCGCCTGGCGAGCGAGGGCTATGTCGCGATTGCGCCCGCGATCTTCGATCGGCTCGAGCGCAATTTTCAGTCCGGCTATTCGCCGGATGAGGTCACGCTGGCGCGCAAGTTCGTCGCCAACCCCGATTGGGCGGCAATGTTGCGCGATACCCAGGCCGCGATCGATGCCGTCAAGAATATCGGCCCGGTCGGGATCATCGGGTTTTGTCTTGGCGGCAGCATCGCTTATGCCGCCGCCACCAAGCTGTCGGGTCTTTCGGCAGCGATCTGCTATTACGGCGGCGCCATCGCTCGCTTCGCCGACGACAAGCCGAAGGTGCCGACCCAGCTGCATTTCGGCGAGAAGGATGCAGGCATCCCGCTGAGCGATGTCGAGACCATCCGCGCCAAGCGGCCCGATGTCGAGATCTACACCTATCCGGGCGCGCAACACGGCTTTCACTGCGACGAACGGGCAAGCTACGACAAGGCAAGCGCGGATATCGCCTGGCCGCGTAGCCTCGGCTTCCTGGCGAAGCATTTGAGGAAGTGACGACACCTTGTCGTCATTCCGGGATGGTCCCGACGGGTCCGCGCGAAGCGCGGCCCGATGACAGGCTCCGGACCAAACCCGGAATCTCGAGATCCCGGGTTCGCTCCTGACACTCGCGCCCTCAGCGACAAGCGCTTCGCGCTTGTGCGGAGATGACGAAGTATTCCATACTTCGTCAGAACCAGCGTTCGCCGACGAGGACGGTATCGCCGGGGCTGAGCGGGGTGCCGAGCGGCACCACGGCGCGGCTTGGGCCGGCGTTGTCGGTGTGGGTCAGCGTCACGCGGTCGCGCTGGGCGCGCGGCGAGAAGCCGCCGGCGATCGCCACCGCGCTTTCGACGCTCATATTCGGCACGTAAGGGTATTGGCCGGGAGCGGCGACTTCGCCGAGGATGAAGAACGGCCGGTAGGTCTCGATCTCCACCGCCACCGAGGGCTCGCGGATATAGCCGTTGCGCAGTTTGCCTGATATCTCCGCGGCCAGTCCCGCCGGCGTCCGTCCGCGCGCCGGCACCGCGCCGATCAGGGGCATGGTGATGGAGCCGCCGGCATCGATCGCGTAGGTGTTGGTGAGGCCTTCCTGGCCGTAGACCACGACCCGCAGCTTGTCGCCGGCATCCAACCTGTAAGTCCTATCATGGACCACCGGCATCGGCGCCGCATAGACGGCCGGTGCCGGCGCGTAAGTAGCCCGCGGCGAAGCGGCAAAGCTCGAACGAAGCGCGCTGATGGCGCCACCGGAATCCGCCACCGCCGATCGCGACGGGACCGCGGGATATGAACGGTAAGGCTGGCCGTAGGCCATGGCGTCGAGGTCGCTCTGCGGCGGCGCGGTCGCGACGGGGGCGGTCGTGTGCATGCAGCCCGACAGGGTGAGCGCGGACATAGCGGCAATGATCGGCAGTCGAAACGCGCGCGCAACCCGCACCGGAGCCATCCCCTCTCACGAGACAACCCTAGACTTGCACCCGTTATGGTTAACAAATCGTTTTTGCTTGTGGCCGAGAGCCGGCCGCCAACAGGAAGCGACGCAATCAGGCGGTGACACCTGCGCCGATCGGGCACGACACCCCGGTTCCGCCAAGCCCGCAATAGCCGGCCGGATTCTTGGCCAGATATTGCTGATGATAATCTTCGGCGAAGTAGAATTCGCCTGATGGCCCGAGTTCAGTGGTGATGGTGCCCAGACCCTTTGCCGCCAACGCCTTTTGATAGGCGGCCTTCGAGGCCTCAGCAGCTTTGCGCTGTGCGTCGCTGAAGGTGTAGATCGCCGAACGATACTGGGTTCCGACGTCATTGCCCTGCCGCATGCCCTGGGTCGGGTTGTGGCTTTCCCAAAAAGTCTTCAACAGCTGATCGTACGAAATCCTTTTCGGGTCGAACACGACCAGCACCACTTCGGTGTGACCGGTACGTCCCGAACACACCTCTTCGTAAGTCGGGTTCCTGGTGTGACCGCCCGCATATCCCACCGCCGTCGTATAGACGCCGTCGCCGAGTTCCCAGAATTTGCGCTCCGCTCCCCAGAAGCAGCCGAGCCCGAACACCGCCTGCTCCAGGCCCGCAGGATAGGGCGGCTGCAATTGATGGCCGTTCACGAAATGTCGGGTAGCCGTCGGAATCGGATTGGCGCGGCCGGGGAGTGCCTCGGCAGCGCTCGGCAGTGCAGTGGTCTTGCGCATGAACAACATGGGTTACCTCCCTGCGGGATGCATTTCTTATCTGACAGCGACCAGCCGTCGCTTAATATAGGCCTTCGCGCGGATTGCGGCAGCCCCGTTGCGCGGGCACTTCGAACACAAATTCGCCGGTGCCGTATCCGGTTAGTTCCTCGAATAGCCGATCAATGGCTTGCGTGGCCGGAACAGGAGCATCAGCAGGATTCCCAATACGCCCATGACGGCAAAAACCGGTTGGTCCAGGATGACCCGCACGACACTGTTCCAGAGCCAGGGCGCGGCGCCCTCCACCCAGGCGCGCAACGCCTGCTGGCTGGATTGATGGACGTCGTTCCAAAACTGGCCGAACCGGGTGAAATGCAAGGCGTTGTCGGCGACAAATCGCGCGCCGTCATAGACCATGAAGATGAATCCGCCGGCCAGCAGCAAAAGTCCTACAAGCCGGAAAAAGCCGCGGATCATACGTCACCTTATACCTCTCGCGCCCAAGCGCAGTCAGCCATTAACGGTGCAGCAACGGAAATTCAACCTCATCAGCACCTTATCGGCCTTTTCGCGGTCGGCTTTCCGGTCCCAAAGGCGTCGTTGGGCGTTGACGCTGCGTGGCCTGCACTCTATAAGACCGGCAATGGCGGCGGGCGCAATCCCGCCGCCGCTGTTCTTTGAGCATCGCCGCTGCCCTTTTTAGAATAGGCTCCTGAGCATAGGCTCGGGAGCGGCAATCTCACGGAACACCCGAAAAAACAGATCAGCGTCGATCACGCGAACCGTCGGCACGCTCACGCCCGCCCGCGATCGTCACTGTCGAAGGAAATTTGAGAACATGGCCAATACGACTTCCGCCAAGAAGGCGACGCGCAAGATTGCCCGCCGCACCATTATCAACAAATCCCGCCGCACCCAGATGCGCGGTTCGGTTCGAACCGTCGAAGAGGCGATCAAGCGCGGCGACCGCGACGCAGCACTGAAGGCAATGTCACACGCGGAACCGGAACTGATGAAGGCAGCGCAGCGCAACATCATTCACAAGAACAATGCGAGCCGAAAGGTCTCGCGGCTCGCGCATCAGATCGCCAAGCTGGCGAAATAAGGCGACCGAAGGAAAAATTGATCAAGAGCCCGGCTGAGCCGGGCTTTTTTGTTTTGACGCCGGCGCGTTCCGGCAGTCGAAATTTCGCACCGGTGTTTTTACGGGCGCCTCGGCCCGGGACGGAGGTGTAATTCGACGGTGGCGACCAGGATAACGATCGCGGCTGTTGATCGGAGAGGCCTTCGAGATAGCAATCGCGATCGCGCGACGGCGGTGATCGACATTGAAGGGTTACCCTTCTCTGACGAGCAAAAAAAAACGCGCTTGCTTAGTCACTTATCGGCATAGTGGCGATCAGTTGTTGGAAAAATGGCTTCGCTCTCGTTCGAACGTAACCGATTTATGAATTTATTTTGCGCAACGGGCAGAAATGTCACAGTGCCTTGGCGTTTCGAATCTTCGCACAGATTCAAAACCTTGCGGCCCAGCAGCAAATGCGCCGGCTGATTTGGCGAGCGTGAAGTTGTTTTTGTCGGCAGCCGCGCTGAATCATTTCCGTTGCGGGAAATAAGGCTTGATGTATCTCTTAGTGTGTTCGCAGCGCCCAAGGCTCTTGAGACCAGCGCGGATTAAGGATCGGGGCGGACGTGCAAATCGGCGGCGGTGTGCGCGTTGGCGACGCTTTCCAAGCGATTGTCGGGTTCAAACCTATAGCAAAATGGGTGTCGGAGTTCTGTGTCGAAATTTCTCAGACGAGAAGCCCGCGTCTCGATGGCTTCGAACAAGAGAAATGCACATTGGCCCACCGACCGCATCGAAAGCGAAGCACGCGAACGGGGTAAAATGAGTGGGCGTAGCGGAATGGCGTAACGACCGTACGAATTGAGTTCAGTAGTCGCCGATCGAATTTGAATACAGTTGGAATGACGACTTGCCGTGGTTAATCGCGGTAAGAGGGGGAGGTCGTATGTCTTACAAAATCATCGCAGTTTTTGATCCAAAGTCCTTTGCGAACGAAGTCATGTTGGATGCCTTGGACGCCGCTTGCACGCGGCCTCCAGCGCGAGTTCCGGATAGACCGTCGAGTACGCGCTAGCCTCGCGAGCGCTTTTCCTTCCAGCCGATGATTGGCCTGACGGCTTTCCGCCGAACGGCCGGCCTGTGGCTGAAAGAGGGAGCCCGTTTGAGGCCGGCCCGTGCGATCCGCGCCCGGCATTTCTTTCACTTTCAGCAAAACTCCTTCAGATCAGAAAAGTCTTCAGACATGACAAATATGGAACAGGATCGTTGGTCGCGCGTGAAGGGCAGGTTGCGCACGAGTGTTGGAGAAGACGTCTATACAAGCTGGTTCGCACGCATGGATCTGGAAAGCGTTCAGCAGGAGAGCGTCCACCTTTCGGTCCCCACACGGTTTCTCAAGAGCTGGATTCAGGCGCATTATGCCGAGCGCGTGCTCTCCTGCTGGCAGGCTGAAATGCCGGAAGTGCACCGGATCGACCTCACCGTGCGCACCGCGATGCGATGCGCGGCGCCGGCCAAGGAGGCTATCGCGCAACTCGATGTGCGGCGCACGGAGCGACCGGATGGCCGGCCCGCGCCCGAGTTGCGCGCGACCGCCATCGCGCCGGTGTCGGCGAGCCACGACGCGCTCGGCGGCTCGCCGCTGGACCCGCGCCTGACATTCGGAAGTTTCGTCATCGGGCGCTCCAATACGTTGGCCCATGCGGCGGCGCGCCAAGTTGCGGAAGGTCGGCGTGGCGATCCGGTGATGTTCAATCCACTCTACATCCACGCCGGCGTAGGGTTGGGCAAAACCCATTTGTTGCAGGCCGTGACCTGGGCCGGCAACTCGGGCAGCGAACGCAAGGTGCTTTACCTCACGGCCGAGAAATTCATGTACGGCTTTGTCGCGGCGCTGAAGACGCAGACCGCGCTCGCATTCAAGGAGGCGTTGCGCGGCATTGACGTGCTGGTCATCGACGACCTGCAATTCCTGCAGGGCAAATCGACCCAGGCTGAATTCTGTCACACCTTGAATGCGCTGATCGATGCCGGCCGGCAGGTAGTGATCGCGGCGGACCGTCCGCCTTCCGATCTTGAGAGCCTCGACGACCGCGTGCGCTCCCGTCTGGCCGGCGGCCTTGTCGTGGAGATGGGATCGCTCGGCGAAGAATTGCGGCTTGGCATCCTCAAGTCGCGTGTCGCCGCCGCCCGCGCGCATCACGCGAGCTTCGAGGTGCCGGATCAGGTATTGGATTATCTCGCCCGCGCTATTACCCACAACGGCCGCGACCTTGAGGGCGCCATCAATCGTCTGTTGGCGCACTCAAAGCTCAACGCGCAGCCGGTGACGCTGGAAATGGCCGAGCGCGAGGTGCGTGATCTGATCCGTCCGCAGGAGCCCAAGCGCATCAAGATCGAGGACATTCAGCGGGTGGTGGCCCGGCAATACAATGTGAGCCGCTCCGACCTGTTGTCATCGCGCCGCACCGCCAATGTCGTTCGCCCGCGCCAGGTGGCGATGTATCTGGCCAAAACCCTGACCTTGCGCTCGCTGCCGGAAATCGGCCGCCGGTTCGGCGGACGCGACCACACCACGGTCCTGCACGCCGTGCGCAAGATCGAGGCCCTGGTGGCCAAGGATGTCGCACTCTCCGAGGAGGTGGAATCCCTCAAGCGGCAGTTGCAGAGCGAGTGATCGCCGAACCGCTCGTTCCCTCCTTTTGGTGGCGAGGCGCGGGCGGCAGCAGGCCCTCGGCCGCCCTTCTCCCTCGCGTTTCCAGCCGGCAAAACGTGGGGAACGCGTGAGGCCTCTCTTGCGCTTGCGCGCCATCCGCGCCACCTTGGGGTCCCCCCAAAGGGCTTGATCGAACTCAGCTTTGATCGGGCCTTTGGGTTCAGACGCCGCGGCGCGCCTTCGGGGCCGCCCGGCTTTTCCATCTTCGGATCAGGCGGGTATTGCAATGAAGGTTACCGTCGAACGCGCGCAGCTCCTGAAATCGCTGGGTCACGTCCATCGCGTGGTCGAGCGCCGCAACACCATTCCGATCCTCGGCAATGTGCTGGTCCGAGCCGAAAGCACGCGGCTGTCGCTGAAGGCGACCGACCTCGATCTGGAGGTCACCGAGACGCTTGCGGCGGAAGCCGCGACCGCCGGCTCGACGACGGTGCCGGCGCACATGTTTTACGACATCGTGCGCAAGCTGCCGGAAGGCGCGCAGATCGTGCTGGAAGGCGACGGCGACCGCTCGGTGTTGGCGATCCGCGCCGGCCGCTCGCGCTTCACGCTGCAGACGCTGCCCGAAAACGATTTCCCCGATCTTGCCGCCGGCGAGATGACGCATTCCTTCACGCTCGCCGCCGCCGACATGAAGCGGCTGATCGACCGGACGCAATTTGCGATCTCGACCGAGGAAACCCGCTATTATCTCAACGGCATCTATCTACATTCCGCCGGCACCGCCAAGGCCGCAACCCTGCGCGCGGTGGCGACCGACGGGCATCGCCTCGCCCAGATCGATCTCACCTTGCCCAAGGGCGCCGTCGGCATGCCCGGCGTGATCGTGCCGCGCAAGACCGTCGGCGAAGTGCAGCGCCTGATCGAGGACAACGAGGCCGAGGTCGGAATCGAATTGTCGCAGGGCAAGATCCGCTTCACCATCGGCAATGTGGTGCTGACCTCGAAACTGATCGACGGCACCTTTCCGGATTATGGCCGTGTCATCCCGCAGAACAACGACAAGGAACTCATTGTCGACAAGAAGGATTTCGAGGCTGCCGTCGACCGCGTCTCGACGATCTCGAGCGAGCGCGGCCGCGCGGTGAAACTGGCGCTCTCGCCGGGCAAGCTGGTGCTGTCGGTCACCAACCCCGATTCCGGCAGCGCGACCGAGGAGCTTGAAGTCGAGTACGCCTCCGATCCGCTCGATATCGGATTCAACTCGCGCTATCTCTTGGATATCGCGGCCCAGATCGAGGGCGAGGTAGCGGTCTTGAAGCTGGCCGATCCCGGTTCGCCGACACTGGTGCAGGACAAGGATTCCAAGGGCGCGCTCTACGTGCTGATGCCGATGCGGGTGTAGTGGCCAACAATCGTCATTGCCGGGCTTGACCCGGCAATCCATCCAACCAAATGACCTATTGGGTGTACATTCTCGCAAGTAGGCCTGGCGGAATGTTATACGTCGGCGTGACGAACAATCTTGTGCGGCGCGTTTACGAGCATCGAGAAGGCTTGGCGGATGGCTTCACCAAGCGGTACGACATCAAGACGCTGGTCTATTTTGAGGCTCACCAAACAATTGCCGCCGCGCTCCAGCGGGAAAAGAACATCAAGCATTGGTCGCGCGAGTGGAAAATCGACCTGATCGTCGCGAACAATCCCGAATGGCGAGATCTATACGAAGAGATTGTCCGCTAACGCGGACGATGGATTGCCGGGTCAAGCCCGGCAATGACGGCCGGCCATGACCACCTCCCGCATTCAGCGCCTCACGCTCACGCATTTCCGCAATTATCGTGCGGCGAGCCTTCAGACGCGCGGAGATGTGGTCGTGCTGGTGGGGCCGAATGGTGCCGGAAAGACCAACTGCATCGAGGCGATCTCGTTTTTGTCGCCGGGGCGCGGCTTGCGCCGTGCCACGCTCGAGGACGTTGCCGACAATCAGGGCGATGGCTCATGGGCGGTGTCGGCTGAGGTCGAGGGCGCCCTTGGGCTCGCCACGCTCGGCACCGGCATCGATGCGCCGGGCTTAGAGGTTTCCGCCACAAGCCGGCGCTCCCGCATCGACCGCGAGCCCGTGACTTCCGCGGCGGCCTTCGGCGATCATTTGCGCATGGTGTGGCTGACGCCCTCGATGGACGGGCTATTTTTGGGTCCGGCGTCTGAGCGGCGGCGCTTCTTCGACCGGCTGGTGCTGGCGATCGACAGCCAGCATTCGGCGCGGGTGTCGGCGCTCGATCGCTCCCTGCGCTCGCGCAACCGTCTCCTGGAAGTACGCAACTACGACGACCATTGGTGCGACGCGATCGAACGCGAAACCGCAGAACTTGCTGTCGCCGTCGCCGCGATGCGCGGCCAGACCGTGACAAAACTGGCGGCCATGCTGCGCGCCCGCGGCGAAACATCCCCGTTTCCTTCCGCGCAGATCATGCTCGACGGCTGGATGGAGAACGCGCTGATGTCGGAGCCCGCAACGTCAGTGGAGGACCGCTACCGGGAGATCCTGCGCAACAGCCGCGCCCGCGACGCGATCGCCGGCAGAACGCTCGACGGCCCGCATCTCACCGACCTGGAGGTGATCTACGCACCGAAGAACATGCCCGCCCGCGACGCCTCGACCGGCGAGCAGAAGGCGCTCTTGATCGGCCTCGTGCTGGCACACGCCAGCCTGGTCGCGGAAATGACCGGCATCACCCCGATATTGCTGCTCGACGAGGTGGTCGCCCATCTCGATCCCTCAAGGCGCAAGGCTTTGTTCGATGAACTCGCAAAACTTGGCGCGCAGGTCTGGATGACCGGCGCCGATCCCGCGGCGTTCGCCGGCATCGGTACAAGCGAGATTTTCGGCGTCGACTCCGGCCGGATTTTCGCGATGCCCAGCGGCGGCAGCTCCTCGCCGGATTCAACATGAAAAGGCGGGCTTCAGCGGCGGAAAAAAGAAGCGCGAATCACGCTTTTGCAAGGCCGTCGAAATGGCTTTTGGCCACCTTGAAAAACCGCTGAAAATCCCTATCTATTCAATAGGTTGCCAACACTTACTTTGCGCTAGGCGCAGTGCGCCTTTCATGGCAGAAATAGACCAATCAGCGCCTGATTTTGCGCAGCTGATTCGACGACATCCTCGAAGGCCTCACATGACAGAACCTGCACGGCAATCGATCGCCGACACCGAGCATTCCATTCCTATCGAATACGGTGCTGAATCGATCAGGGTTTTGAAGGGGCTCGACGCCGTCCGCAAGCGGCCAGGCATGTATATCGGCGATACCGATGACGGCTCGGGCCTGCATCATATGGTCTACGAGGTCGTCGACAATGCGATCGACGAAGCGCTCGCCGGCCACGCCACCCGGGTCGAGGTCGTGCTCAACGCCGACGGCTCCGTCACCGTGCGCGATGATGGCCGCGGCATTCCCGTCGACATCCACAAGGGCGAGGGCATCTCGGCGGCCGAGGTCATCATGACCCAGCTGCATGCGGGTGGAAAATTCGACCAGAATTCCTACAAGGTGTCCGGCGGGTTGCATGGCGTCGGCGTTTCCGTCGTCAACGCGCTGTCGAGCAAATTGCAGCTCAAGGTCTGGCGCGACGGCAAGGAACATTTCATTGAATTCGCCCATGGCGACGCGGTGGCGCCGCTGAAGGTGGTCGGCGAGGCCAACGGCAAGCGCGGCACCGAAGTGACTTTCCTCGCCTCCAAGGAAACTTTCACTAACGTCGAATACGACTTCGCAACCCTCGAACATCGCCTGCGCGAGCTCGCGTTCCTGAATTCCGGCGTCAATATCGTGTTGTCCGACATGCGCCACGCGGTCGAAAAGCGCGAGGAGATGCATTACGACGGCGGCGTCGAGGAGTTCGTGAAATATCTCGACCGCAACAAGAAGGCGATGGTGCCCGCGCCGATCATGATCGACGCCGAGATGAACGGTATCGGCGTCGAAGCGGCGCTGTGGTGGAACGACAGCTACCATGAAAATGTATTGTGCTTCACCAACAACATTCCGCAGCGCGACGGCGGCACTCATCTCGCAGGCTTTCGCGGCGCGCTGACGCGCCAGGTCAACGGTTATGCCGATGCCATGGCCAAGCGTGAAAAGATCGCGCTGACCGGTGACGACTGCCGCGAGGGCCTGACGGCGGTGCTTTCGGTGAAGGTGCCCGATCCGAAATTTTCCTCGCAGACCAAGGACAAGCTGGTGTCCTCGGAAGTGCGCCCGGTGGTCGAGAATGTCCTCAACGAGGCCCTGGCGGCCTGGTTCGAAGAACATCCGTCGGAGGCCAAGGAAATCGTCGGCAAGGTGATCCAAGCCGCGGCCGCTCGCGAGGCCGCCCGCAAGGCGCGCGAGCTGACCCGCAAAAATCCACTGAGCGTTTCCTCGTTGCCCGGCAAGCTCGCCGACTGCCAGGAGCGCGATCCCGCGAAATCCGAGCTTTTTATCGTCGAGGGCGACAGCGCCGGCGGCAGCGCCAAGCAGGGCCGCAACCGCGAATTCCAGGCGGTGCTGCCGCT
The DNA here is from genome assembly GCA_035644295.1 of Bradyrhizobium sp. Taxonomy (GTDB): domain Bacteria; phylum Pseudomonadota; class Alphaproteobacteria; order Rhizobiales; family Xanthobacteraceae; genus Bradyrhizobium. The sequence goes on along the minus strand of DASQOU010000129.1, from coordinate 14,014 downwards.
GCGGGGCAAGATACTGAACGTCGAGCGCGTGCGCACCGACAAGATGCTGTCGAGCGAACAGATCGGCACCTTGATCACCGCGCTCGGAACCGGCATCAGCACTGACTTCAGCGTCGACAAGCTGCGCTATCACAAGATCATTCTGATGACCGACGCCGACGTCGACGGCGCCCATATCCGCACCTTGCTGCTGACCTTCTTCTACCGGCAGATGCGCGAGTTGATCGACCGCGGCCACCTCTATATCGCCCAGCCGCCGCTCTACAAAGTCACGCGCGGAAAGTCCGAGCAATACCTGAAAGACGAGCGCGCGCTGGAAGACTACCTGATCAATACCGGCCTCGACGACTGTGTCTTCAAGCTGGCGTCCGGCGAGGACCGCGGCGGCCGCGACTTGCTGGCGCTGGTGGAAGACGCCCGGATCATCCGCGGTACATTGCACAATCTGCACAGCCGCTATAACCGCAAGGTGGTCGAGCAGGCGGCGATCGCCGGCGTGCTGAGCCCGGGCATCATCGGCAATGTGGAGACCGCTAACGCCGCCGCCGGTTATATTGCGCGACGGCTCGATGCGCTGGCCGATGAGGTCGAGCGCGGCTGGACCGGACGTTTCACCGAGGGCCAGGGTTTCCTGTTCGAGCGCACCGTGCGCGGCGTCAAGGACGTCGCCATTATCGACGACGCACTGCTCGGCTCCGCCGACGCGCGCAAGCTCGACGAATACGCGGCAAGGCTCCAGGAAGCCTATCCGCGCCCCGGCCTGTTGCGCCGCAAGGACACTGAAACCGTGATTCACGGTCCGGTCAGCCTGTTTGAAGCGGTGACCGACGCCGGGCGCGAGGGCGTCAAGCTGCAGCGCTACAAAGGCCTCGGTGAGATGAACCCGGGTCAGCTCTGGGAAACCACGCTCGACACCAACGAGCGCTCGCTGTTGCAGGTAAAGATCAAGGAGGTCGACGAGGCCGACGACATCTTCACCAAGCTGATGGGCGACGTGGTCGAGCCGCGCCGTGAATTTATCCAGGACAATTCACTCAGCGCGAATGTGGATGTGTGAGGCACGATCAGCGCGTGCCGCCGATCCAGTACATCGTTGAGGGCGGCCATCGGCTGACGGGCACGATCAAGCCGTCGGGCGCGCTGATGAGTTCTCCCGACATTCGCGCCGGGATGGCGATGCTGTTGGCGGCGGTATGCGCCGAGGGCGTCTCTACCATCAACAACGCCGACCAGATCGAACGCGGCTATGAGCGCATCGACGAACGGCTCAACACGCTCGGCGCCAAAATCACCCGCGTGCCGGCGCGGGCAAATGGGGCGTGAATTCTTTTTTCCGTCCGTTCCTGATAGAGGAAGACCGCTTGCCACCATTTTGACCGGCGACGGTGCCAATCTGCCGCGATGATATTTCTTGATGAAATCGAGCGAGGGCCGATCGCCGAAGCTGACATCGTGGAAATGTCCGGCAAGCATCTCGCCGTCGAGTTGACCGAGACGCTCAAGCTGGCGGTGCCCATCGCGCTGACGCAACTCGGGCAGATCGCCATGATGACGACCGATCTTGCTTTGATCGGGCGCCTCGGGGATGCTGCCGTGGCGGCAGCAGCGTTGGCGCATACGATCTTCTTCTTCAGCTTCACGTTTGGCATGGGCTTGGTGTCCGCAGTAGCGCCGCTGGCCGCGCAGGCGTTCGGCGCCCGTAATCCGCGGCTGGTTCGGCGCGCGCTTCGCGTCGGGTTGTGGGCCGCACTGGGGATGTCCCTGCCGATGATGGCGCTTTCATTGTACGGTGAGCCGATCCTGTTGGCGTTGGGCCAGGCCCCAGTGACCGCGCATCTCGCGCAACGGTATCTATTGGGTCTCGCATGGGGCGTTGCACCGGCGCTGGGGTTTCTCGCGATCCGCGGTTTCATGGGCGCGGTCAACCGTCCGGAGCCGGGATTGTGGATCACGCTTGCCGCTATCCCTGCCAATGCGGTGCTGGTCTATCTCCTGATCCACGGTGAATTGGGAATGCCGCGGCTTGAGCTGTTCGGTGCCGGCATCGCCACCACGGCCATCAATTTCGGGATGTTTCTCGCGGGGCTTTGGTTCGTTACCCGTCGTCGGCCTTTCAAGAAATATCACGTGCTGGGTCGGATCTGGCGCATCGACTGGGTCTTGATGCGGCGCCTGATTGTTATCGGTGCTCCGATCTCCGTGTCATTCCTGCTGGAGTATGGCCTGTTCGGCGCCGCGGGGCTTTTGATGGGCCTGATCAGCACCACAGCGCTGGCGGCACACCAGATCGCACTCCAGATTGCGGCTATCTTGTTCGTGGTGCCCTTCGGGATTGGGATGGCAGCGACGGTGCGCGTCGGACACGCCGTCGGAGGCGGCAATGCGCCGGCGGCGAAACGCGCCGGGCTGGTCGCGGCTGGCCTCGGCGTTGTCTTTATGTCAGCCATGACGCTCGCCGTAATCCTCGGGCGGTTTGCGATCGGGCGATTCTTCTTCGGCGAAGCCGCCGAGAGCGCCGGAATCGTCATCGAACTCACCGCCGCGCTTTTGATGGTCGGCGCAACCTTCTTTGTCGCCGACGGCATCCAGACCGTCGTGGCGGGCGCGCTGCGCGGCATGAATGACACCCGGGTGCCATTAATGCTTGCCGCGATCAGTTATTGGCTGATCGGATTCACTGCTGCCTACGGGCTCGCCTTCTGGGCAGAACTTGGTGCGATCGGCGTCTGGATCGGGCTATCCTGCGGGACCGCGGTTTATGCTCTGCTTTTGATCCTGCGGTTCCGATGGCTCGCGGATCATCTTTCCCTCGCAAGGCTCGTGCGCGAGAGCGGATGTTGACGGCGCACTGCTGCGGCCGTACCAAATCCGTCAGGTAAGGACCAACGGGCAACGAAACCGAGGCAACGCCATGGCCGATGAAACCGCGACGCTTGCCGGTTATGTCGCCGATCTGAAATTTGAGGATATTCCGCGCGAAGTGCGCGAGCGCGCCAAGGCTCTCGCGCTGGATTTCCTGGGCAGCGCGATCCGGGCGCGGCGTGACGCGGAATCGACGCCCTCGCTCTTGAAAATGCTCGAAGCGCTGGCGCTCGACGGCAGCGGCGAATCCACCGTGTTCGGCGATGCCAAGACCTGGACGCCAGCGGTTGCGGCGCTGCTCAACGGCGCGCTCGGCCATTCGCTTGATTTCGACGATACCCACGCGGACTCCTCGCTGCATCCGAGCGCGCCGGTGGTGCCGGCCGCGTTCGCGATCGGCGAGCTGGTCGGCGCATCGGGCCGCGACGTCTTGACGGCGATCGTCGCCGGCTACGAGGTTTGCTGCCGGCTCGGCAACGCGCTCGACCCCACCTCGCATTATGCGCGCGGCTTTCACCCTACCGCAACGGCGGGTACCTACGGCGCCGCGGCCGCGGCTGCAAAACTGTTCGGTCTGTCGAAAGCGCAGATCATAGCTGCCTTCGGCGTCGCGGGCAGTCAGGCCGCGGGCTCGTTGCAGTTCTTGGTCAATGGCGCCTGGAACAAGCGTTATCAGGTTGGCGCCGCCGCGATGAACGGGGTCATCGCCGCGACTTTGGCGCGCAATAATTTTGTCGGCGCCACGGAATCGATCGAGGGCAAGCATGGCCTCCTGGTCGGCTACAGCGACAACGCCCACCCGGAAAAGGCGGTCGCCGATCTCGGCAAGATCTACGAGACCATGAAGATCGGCGTGAAACCCTATCCGAGTTGCCGCTACACCCACGCCGCCCTCGATGCGTTGATCGCGATGCGCCGCGAGCACAATCTGACGCCGGACCAGATCAGGCGGGTCGAGATCGGGCTGCATCGCAACGGCATCACGCTCACCGGCGACGCCGCCACCAAGCGGCATCCGACGTCGATTGTCGGCGGGCAGTTCTCGATGTTCTTCACCGGCGCGGTCGCGCTCGATCAGGGCCGGTTCGGCTGGGACGATTACGGGCGGCTCGGCGATGCCGCAGTCGATGCGCTCGCGGAGAAGTTCGACGTCGTGCGGGACGATCGTCTCGAAATCGGCCGCAACCATCCTTTTGGCGCGCGCGTCAGCATCACCACCGACGACGGCGTGCATGAGCGGATCCATGACGATCCGTCCGGCGAGCCGAACTCGTTCCCGGACGCGCAGGCGATGGCGCAGAAATTCCTGACCCTTGCACGTCCGGTGCTCAACGGCCGTGCCGATCAGCTCGCCGATGCGATCCTGTCGCTGGAGCGATTCGATCGGATCGAGAAAGCGACCCTTCTGGGGCGGCAGTAGGGCGCCTCGTTACGGCTTTGGTCGTGCCATCCAGGCTTCACGATGTGTCACCCAGACGTCGGCGACGTGGCCGAACAGGTCGAACTCGCCTTCAATGATTGCGCCGAGCCGCCGGGCCACCTTTTGTGACGCGACGTTTTCACGGTCGATACAGTGTATGATCCGGTCGCGCTCGAAACGCGCGAAGGCCCAATCGATTGAGGCACTCGCGGCCTCGACCGCGTAGCCCTTGCCGCGAAAGCCGCTGGCGATCCCCCAGCCGATCTCAAAGCCCGGCCAACCAGGCGGCAACCACGGTCCCACCCGTCCGACGTAGCGGCCGCTCTGCCTTTCCTCGACCACGAACAACCCGAAGCCATGCAACGCCCAATGCCCGGCCATGATGGCCGCGTTCCGGCAACCGACGGACGCGTCGGTGACGGGCTTGCCGTCTGACGTGATAAACCTCCCCGAAGCCGGGTCAGCAAGCATTGCGGTGTTGGGCTCGATGTCGCCTTCGCGCCATCCTCGCAAAATAAGACGCTCGGTTTCGATGACGGGGACGTTCGTTTGAGAAGGCGCGACACTGGTTGTGGCGGGAGCTGTCATCAGTTTTCCCCGTTCTCGGCCTTCGGAAAGGCTCGGGATTGTTTGCACCCCGTTGCGGGGAGCGCAAGGCGTCATAAGCCGTGGATGCCCGGCAGCCGTCTACGCCGAGACTTCGACGGGCTCGATGCCAGTCCGCCGAAGCTTTAGCGAAGGTGGGCACGAGGCCGGGCATGGCGGGGATTTGCAGTCAATCTCTAAGGCGAATTCCTGCGGTATTCGCGATTGGCGAGGCTTGCCTCTTCCAGATCGAGGTCGCGTTCGATCCGCCGCCGCGTCTCGTCGGTGATCTTGCCATCGCGCAGCAGCGCGTGAATGAATTTCCGCTCGCTTGAAATCAATTCCCGCGTCAGTGCGGTTCCTGCCGCGGAGACATGATCTTGCTCGGGATCAAGGGAATCCGGCAGCTGGTTGGTGCGGGTCTCATGCCGCGCGCGTAACAGGCGGACCACTTCGTCGGATAGTTCGCGGTCGTCGGTGATGGCCTCGAGCGATTTTAGCGCCGCGCCGATCGCCTCGCGTCGGGCCGCGATTTCAGATTCAAGCTCGGCGGTGCGCTCGGCGCGGCCGGCCTGCGCGACGCCGAGCCACTTCACCACCGGCGGCAATCCCAGCCCGAACCCGACCAGCGTGATGAAAATGACGCCGAAGGAGACGAACAGGATCAGGTCGCGATAAGGAAAGGCGTCGCCGCCGGGAAGCGCGAAGGGTAGCGCCAGCGCCGCCGCCAGCGAAACCGCGCCGCGGACGCCGGTGAACGACAGCACGAACACCCATTGCCACGGCGGTGAGGGATCGCGTATGCGCACGCGCTCGATCAGCCGCGGCAGGTAGGTCGCGGGAAAGACCCAGGCAAAACGCGCGACGATGATCATGACGGTGACCAGCGCGGTCGCGATCAGGATGTCGTCGAGCGGAAACGCCTTCGACTTTTCGAACAACAGCCGCAGCTGGAATCCGGTCAGCAGGAACAACAGGCCTTCGATCAGGAAAATCACGAGGTCCCAGAAAAAGATGCCCTGCAGCCGGGTCGCCGCGGAGATCAAGAGCGGCCCGTTCCAGCTGATATAGAGCCCGCAGGCCACGGTTGCGATCACGCCGGAGCCGCCGAAATGCGCGGGCACCCAGTAGGCCACGTAGGGCGTGATCAGCGACAGTGTGATCTCGATCTGCGGATCGCGCGTGCGGTGCCGTGCCCGCAAGGAGAGCCAGCCCACCGCCACGCCAAACAGCATCTCGCCGGCGACGATCGCGGCGAACTCGCCCATCGCCGTCGGCAGTGAAAATATGCCGGTCGAAATCGCCGCCACCGCAAAGCGATACAGGATCAGCGCCGTGGCGTCGTTCGCCAGTCCCTCGCCCTCAAGCACCACCAGGATGCGGCGGGGTATGCCGAGCTTGCGGGCGATCGCAAGCGGCGCCACCACGTCGGGCGGCGCGACAATCGCCCCCAACAGAAAACCGATATTCCAAGGCAGGCCTATCAGGTAATGCGTCGCCGCGGCGACCGCGAAGGCCGTGAAAATCACGCAGCCGACCGCCAGCAGAATGATCGGGCGCAGATTGTAGCGGAACTCGCGCCAGCTCATGGCGACGCTGGCCGAATAGATCAGCGGCGGCAATACCAGGAGCAGCACCAACTCCGGCGGCAATTCCAGCGCAGGCATGCCGGGCACGAAGGCGAGCGCGACGCCGGCGAGGAGCAGCAGGATCGCCGGGGCGACGTTGACCCGCCGCGCCAACAGCGCGGTGCCCGCGAGCACCGCGAGCAGAATTAGAAATATCTGGAATTTGGCTTCCACGGTCTCTCAGACCCTTTCGGAGCGCGATCTCGGTCAGGGCTACGCCTTCTCACTCCCTTAAATCGTAGCGGTAGGATTTGGAGACGATCTGCCAGCCATCGCCAAGCTTCATCGCCACCAGATAGTCGGTGAAATAGCGCGGCGGCAACTGGCAGCGCACCTTGACGAAGGCGGTGGAATCGTCGGAGCGGTCGATGGTGACGATGAAATCCTCGCGCAGCTTGCCAGCGGCCTTGGCGGAAGGCCGCTTCCTGACGCGACCGAGCCAGTCCGGCACGGTGAGGACCTGCAGTTCGCCCTTTTCCAGCCAGCGCAAATCCGCGGACGGGTGGAAGATCGCGCCCAGCTTGTCGGCATCGCCTTCGTACAGCGCGTCGAAATAATGCTGGACGACGGCTTCGACGGTGGAACGGTCGTGACTCATGGTGTTGCTCCCGTTGCGTGACGGCTTAAGCCTACATCATAAGCAAGCCCTTGCCGTCAACCTTGGACCACAACGCAGCCGTCCCGCTCCATTTGCCGGTTGAGCAACGGCGCCAGCGGCAGCGGTCGCTGCAGCAATGACTCAAATGTCAACCAAGATTTAACGCTCTTGCAAATCGTTAAGCGTCCCGTTGTGTCGCGAATAGTGTTTCGCATTGAGCCGATGCAATTCAATATCCGTTAGTCTGTATAATTTAAGGTTGTTTGGCACTCCAATACAATCGGCCATCGAGATGACGAGCATCTCGTGATGGCCGAATTGCTATGCTGGGATTTAGAGATCATGGACAATTTATCCGCGGTCCTTAGCGGACTAGTGCTGCCCCACATCCACAATTCGGGGAGCGGCATGATGATTCTGATCCTCGTCCTGAACGTTGGCATCTCGTTTTTTAATGCCTACGTCTGCGGCAGATCGTGGGAGGAGAGCAAAGCGGTCGGCGGCATCCTCTGGCTTGTGGTGTGGTGTACGGCCATACAAAGCGCCCTCGGATTTAGTTCGGTCGTCCTCCTGTTCCTGATTTACCTCGCCCATGATTACGTCCCCGCTTACTTCACCGACGTTTATTTCAAGGGTGCGCTGAATCTCTGGCATCTGACAATCATCTTCCCCATCATTGGGGCAGGCCTTTCGGTCACCATCGAAAGCTGGGTTGCCGTCTATCGGGACGCCAGCCTGCTCAGGTTGAGCAATGCAGCGTGGAATACCTTCGCGCAGGTCCGCAACACGGCCAGCGCGGTCGAGAACATGGGAGGCGCGCTCAGCTCTGCCGGCGACCCTTTCAAGTTCACCAGCGATGCCGAGGACGATGGCAAGGACGCGGGCCTTGCGATTTTGTTCTCCCTGGTGTCGCTGGCGTTGCTTGGTGGCTCTGTGATCACCGCCGCGATCATCCGTTTCTATTCCGGAACCGTGCCGCTGCCCGACCGCGATATCTCCTATTGGTTGATCAGAAACAACAGGGTCCACGATTGGAATAACATCATCTGAAATCTATGGCAGATTTTCGTAGGGTGGGTGAGCCGAAGGCGTAACCCACCGCCGCGGCGGACGTAACGGCGGATTACGCGGAGTTTATAATCGGGCACGCATTCGCGCGACCCGTTGGCTAATCCGCCCTACGGCAATGACTCAAATCGCACTCGCGGCGATATTGACCATCAGCGCGAGCAGGGCGGTGTTGAATATGAAGGACACGATGCCGTGCGCGGTCACGGTGCGGCGGATGGTCTTATCGGTGATGCCGACATCGGAGACCTGCGCGGTCATGCCGATCACGAACGAGAAATACACAAAGTCCCAGTAGTCGGCGTGATCGTGCTGGTCGCCGCTTGGAAACTGCAGGCCGCCGGGTTTGGCGCCGCGGTAATAATCATGGGCGTAATGCAGCGCGAAGGTGGTGTGCACCGCCGCCCAGGACAGCGCGATCGTCACCGTCGCCAGCGTCAGTTGCGCGGCGCCCCGGTGTTCGGCGCCGAGTTCGAGCACAATCGCGGCGATGCTGGCGAAGGCGCCGAGCCCGGTGACCAGCAGAATCAGAAAGCGGCCATCGTCCTGCAGCACTGCGTTGCGCTTGATATGCGCCAAGCCGCAGCGGAACATCATGATGTAGGCGAGAACAAGATATATCGCGACGAAGATGTCCCAGCCGATCAACACGCGTGTCACCAGTCGCAGCGATCCCGGCAACAAAAAGAACGCGACGATTCCGATCAGAATCGAAAAGAAAGTGCGCGGGCGCGCGTAGACCACGCGGACCGCCTTCGGCATTTTCCTGAATCGAACAAGGTGTTGCTCGAATTCCTCGCCAACCATGCCAGACCCTCCTGCGCGGTGCTAGCTTGAGTGCGATGAGTTTGGGTTGAAACGGCGTCCTCAAACTATCCCCGTCATCCTGAGGAGCGCGGAACGCGCGTCTCGAAGGACGACGGCCGATCTGTGGCCGTTCATCGTTCGAGGCTCGCTTCGCTCGCACCTCAGGATGAGGGATTTGATACAGATATGCTGAACAAAGCCTAATCGCATCACGATCTAATTCTTGCGCTCGGCGACGAAACGCGCGGCCGCGCGCAGCACGTCGCCCCTGGCGCCGAAAATCGACAATGCCGAATCGGCGCGCGCCAACAGGTCGCGAACGCGCTTCTTGGCGCCATCGATTCCGAGCTGGGTGACGAAGGTGGTTTTGCCCAAGGCCGCGTCCTGTCCGGTCTGCTTGCCGAGCGCCGCCGCGTCACCTTCGACGTCGAGCAGATCGTCGGCGATCTGGAAGGCTTCGCCGAGTGCGCGGCCGTAATCGTCGAGCGCCTGATATTCCTTGGGCGAGGACTGACCGAGGATGGCGCCGGCAATGCAGCCATAGCGCAACAGCGCGCCGGTCTTCATCTGCTGCAGGCGCGCGACATCGACCGGCTCTCGGTCGCCGAACCGGCCTTCGCCGGCGAGGTCGAGCATCTGGCCGCCGACCATGCCGCCGATCCCAGAGGCGCGCGCCAGCGCGCGGGTCAGCAACAGCCGCACAGTGGGGTCCTTGTGGATCTCGTCGCGGGTGACGATGTCGAAGGCGAGCGTCAAAAGCCCGTCACCGGCAAGGATGGCTGTGGCGTCGTCGGTCTTCTTGTGCAGCGTAGGCCGGCCGCGGCGCAGATCGCTGTTGTCCATCGCGGGCAGATCGTCATGCACCAGCGAGTAGCAGTGGATGCATTCGAGCGCGGCCCCGGCCAAAAGCGCGGCCTCGCGCGCGACGCCGAACACGGCCGAACTTTCCACCACCAGAAACGGCCTTAAGCGCTTTCCGCCGCCCAGGCTCGAATAACGCATGGCGTCCATCAGCCGCTTCGGCCGCGCGATCTCGTCAGGCAAAAGCGTATCGGACAAAAGCTTCGCAAGCAGCGCTTCGGTATCCTCCGCGGTCTGGTCCAGGCGCTTCGCAAAGTCTGGGTGTGCTGTGCCGATCATCATCAAAAACAGCTCCTGATCAAGTTGGCCGGACAATCGGTTATGGCGCAGGCTTCGTCAATTCCGCTTGCAGCCATTCAGGGTGTCTTGAAACGGTTGAAAAATGCGGGAACTATCAGTGAGATATCGGTCGAGCCCGCAGCCAAAAGCGGGATGACTTTTCTTCGAATCGTCTTCCGCTTTATCCCTTTGTTTGAGCATGATCTTTTTCGGAAAAACCGATATCCACTTTGCGCTAACGCGGCCTTTCGGGTCCGGATCATGCTTTGAGCCAGAAAACCCCAGAATTTGCGCATTGCCCGAAATTTGCTGCTGATCGTGCTGGTCGTGCTGTTGCTGCCGTATCTGCTGGCAATACTTTATCGCGCCGGCCATCCGGTCTCGACGCTGATGGCCTGGCGCTATTTGACCGGCGCACCGATGTCGCGGCAGTGGATCGATCTGAATGCGATGTCGCCAGCGCTGCCGCGTTCGGTGGTCGCCTCGGAGGACGCGAAATTTTGCAGCCACCATGGCATCGACTGGACCGCGCTGCGCGAGGTGATCGACGACGCCGAAGACGGCGAGGTAGCCCGCGGCGGCTCGACCATCACCCAGCAGGTGGTAAAGAACCTGTTCCTGTGGCCGGGCCGCAGCGTGGTCCGCAAGGCGCTGGAGTTTCCGCTCGCGCTGTGGATCGACCTGGTACTGCCGAAGCCCAGGATTCTCGAAATCTACCTCAACATCGCCGAGCTAGGCCCGTCAGGCCAGTTCGGCGCGCAAAGTGGCGCCATCTATGCCTTCGGCCATCCGGCTTCGTCCCTGTCGCCGCGCGAGGCGGCGCTTTTGGCGGCGATCCTGCCCAATCCTATCCGGCGCAGCGCCCGCAACCCCGGCCCCGGCGTACGCCGTCTGGCCGGGATCTATGTCGCCCGGGGGCAGGCGGCGGAATTGCAGCGATGCTGGAGCGAAAATCGCGGGTTTTGAGCCATTTTGGCTTATTTTGAACCTAGCCTTCGGCCATTCCATCCACTATAAGCGCGGCCTTATCGGCATTCAGCTCGTGCCAAAAGCCGGCCGTCCGCTTGGGACGATGCCTTGCGACAACATCCCTAGAGGACACCGACATGGCCGTTCCCCGTAGAAAAACATCGCCCTCGCGGCGTGGCATGCGCCGTTCGGCGGACGCGCTGAAGAAGCCGACCTATGCCGAGGACAAGGATTCCGGCGAGCTTCGCCGCCCGCATCACCTCGACCTGAAGACCGGCATGTACAAGGGCCGGCAGGTTCTCAAGGCCAAGAAGGAATCCTGATCGGGCATCGGGCAGGGCGGCTTCCGGCCATGCCTGAATTCGGCCAACGAGTGGGGTAAGACGGTTACCGACGGTGAAGCGAGTGGCGCTTCGCCCGGGAATGTTCCGGTTTTCCTTAGCAAGGCCTCGCCTATGTCCATGGTCGGTTTTCCGCTTCTTCTGATTCCGCTCGCGATCTACAACATCCTCGCCTTCCTGATGCCCGGCGTTTCCCTTGCCGAGCCGCTTCTGAAGCTGACGCTGATCTCAGGCGCCGAATGGACACTGACGCTCAGCGATATGCTGCTGGCGCTGGGCATTCTCCTGTTGCTGTTTGAAGTGATCAGAGGCGCACGCCCCGGTGCGAAATATCTCACCGATCATCTGCTGTCGTTGATCATATTCGGCGGCGCCGCGGCCGAGTTTCTGCTGTGGCCGCGGTTCGCCAGCTCGACCTATTTCCTGCTCGCGCTGCTCTCGCTGGTGGATTTCCTGTCGGGGATTGCGTTGCGCGCGGGCCGTGGGAGACAGCTGGCGTCCGCCGCTTCGCGGGGTGCAAGGCGACCCGCCTCGGTCACGCCCGAGTCCAAACCCGAACCCACATTCGTCGATCCCCCACCCGCGCCGTCGGTGCCGGCAGCGGCCTCGACCGCCGACTCGGTACTGCTCGACCACCCCCAGCCGCAAGCCGACCACCCCGCGGCAGCATGGCTGTCGCCGGAGGTGCCCTCTCCAGAGCTGCAACCCGGCAACGGTTTGCCGCGGCCGCCCGAGGCGCCGCGGCGCTAGCTAGTCTCAGATGATTTGCCGTGTCCGGCTGGCGCCGCGGACCGGTCCTTGGCTTGCATGGTAGGCGGTCTCAGCATCGGCAAGTGTTGCTCGCCGCAGGCCGCGTGTCTGCGGTACCTGCTCGGCGGTGGCGATCAATTGCGTGATAAAAATCGAGTTTGACGACCACCGCAAACCGGGACCGTGCGACCACTGCGTCGAGGGGATCACCGGCACCAGCGCGACACAGGCCGGATGTGCCTCCAAAACGACGCCGTCATCTATCGCAGGCTCTGGTCGATCAATACTTGACATCGGAAGTCACGATCTGGGGCTGAACTGTCGCATTTTGGGACATTCCGCCCCTTGCTAGGTTCATCCTCGCAAGGACTATGCCGATTGTGCCAGCTTGTTCCGCGTCATCGCGCGACGTGGTTTCCAAAATATTTATGAACTTTTCATAAGCTCAGGCCGAAAGTGGCCCTATGTTTGAGGTCTGAGAATCACGCAAGACTTTGTCCCGAAACGAGGCGAACTTGACATCCGTTCCTCCCCCGGCTTCCGCCATCCTCGCTTCGCTCGGCCAGGCGGCCTTCGTGTGGGACGTCGCAACAGACGAGATTGTCTGGAGCGACCATGTGATCTCGGTCTTTCCGGACATTCCGATCGAGCAGCTCGCGAGCGGGGCGGGGTTTTCGAATCTGATCGAGCCCTTGCGCTCGGTTCGGACTGATGCACTTGGCCACTCCCAGCCGGCGTACGGCGGAGAGGGCGCGTCGTACCGCATTGAATATGGTGTCCGCGCCAACACCTCTGCCCCCGTGCAATGGGTCGAGGAAACCGGCTGTTGGTCTGCCGGCGCCGACGGCAAACCGGCGCACGTACAGGGCATAGTCCGCGTCAACAACGAAGCCCACGCCCGTGACGAACAGCTCGTGAGGTTGTCGCGGCACGACCCGCTGACCGGCGAACTTAATCGCACGCACCTTGTTGCATCGCTGGCCGAAGCCATCGAGGAAGCCTCCCGCTTCCGCGCTTCCTGCGCGTTCATGCTGATCGGCATCGATCATCTGGCGCGCATCAACGACGCCTTCGGCTTCGATGTGGCGGACGCAGTGATATCGGAAGTGGCGAAGCGCATTCGCATCCGCCTGCGCGGCGGCGACATCCTCGGCCGCTTCTCCGGCAATAAATTCGGGTTGATCCTGAAGCACTGCACTGTCGACGACATGCACGTCGCCGCCGAGCGGTTTCTCGCCGGCATTCGTGACGAAGTGGTGCCGACCAAATCCGGCCCGGTCTCGGTGACGGCATCGATTGGCGCTGTCAGCGTGCCGCGCTATGCGCGCAACGCCGACGAGGCGATCAACCGCGCCCAGGAAACGCTCGATATGTCGAAGCGCCGCCGTGCCGGATCGTTTTCGCTGTGGCGTCCGAATGTCGAGCGCGACGCCCAGCGCCGCGTCAATATTCGCGTCACCGACGAAATCGTCACGGCGCTCAATGAGCGCCGCATCGCCATGGCGTTTGAGCCGGTGGTGGAGACCCACTCGCGCAAGCCATCGTTCTACGAGTGTCTGGTTCGCATGGAGCAGCATGACGGGCAGATTCTGCTGGCGCCGGATATCGTCCCCGTGGCCGAGAAGCTTGGCCTGATACGCCTGGTTGACCACCGCGTGCTCGAACTCGTGGTGGCTGAACTCGCGGCCTCGCCGAAGGTGCAACTCAGCCTCAACATTTCGCCCGACACCACGATGGATCCGGACTGGTGGGCTTCCATCGAATCGCTGATGCGCGCGCATCCCGGCGTCGCCGAGCGGCTGATCGTTGAGATCACCGAAACGGTGGCGATCCAGAACATCGATGA